>DAIRIE010000045.1:0-9384 GCA_036809705.1 Chthoniobacterales bacterium | reverse complement strand
GGGACGTATTCGTCTGCTGTCCACTGCCGCAGCATCCCGACGACAACACGATTGTGAGCTATGCGCAGAAGATCGTGCGGGAAGCGACTGAATATACCAGGAAGCACGACGTGGTGACGGTGCCTGACAAGCCGCTCGACGTCATTGTCATGCCTGAGTTCAAACGCGGACAGGGTATTGCCTACTGCGATTCACCCGGACCGCTCGAGCAAAATGGCAAGACGTTTTTTGCGGTCGAGCCGACGCCGAAGGATTGGGATGCGCAGCGGAAGCTATCCTTCTTTAAGGAATACAATAACTACATGTGCCGCGATCTTACCGTGCACGAAGCGATGCCTGGTCATTATCTGCAACTAGCTCACTCAAATCAGTTCCGCGCACCGACTTTGGTTCGAGCTATTTTTCAGAGTGGAACCTTTATTGAAGGCTGGGCTGTTTACACCGAGCAAGTCATGGCTGAACTAGGTTATGGTGGACCGGAAGTTAAGATGCAGCAGCTCAAGATGCGGCTCCGGGTGATCTGTAATGCATTGATCGACCAGGGGATTCACGCACATAACATGAGTGAACAGGACGCCATGACCTTGATGATGAAGGAAGGTTTCCAGCAGGAAGGTGAAGCAGTGGCGAAGTGGAAACGGGCCCGCCTTAGCTCGGCGCAGCTATCGACTTACTTTGTCGGAGTAGCTGAGCATCTCGATCTGCGCCAACGCGCCAAAGCTCGCGATGGCGAGAAGTTCAATCTCAAGCAATACAACGACACCGTGCTATCGTTTGGCAGCCCGCCGGTGAAGTACGTGAGCGAGCTAATGGGATTCTAGGCCCACGTCATAGCCGTTGCGACGGGGCGCGTAAGTCAGGTTTCGAGCCTCATTGTCATGCGAGCATCTCTGCTTGCGCGACTCGCAGCCTGAAAGGCCGGTCAGACTGGAAGATCTGAGTTACGCCGGGGCGCCGCCGAGAGCGCCGGGTAACGGCGGAGTCACATCGGGCGCTACCACCACCTGCTTGGGCGGCTTTTCCGGCTGCAATTTTTCGCCGCCGCGCGCGCTGATGCCTGGAGGCGGATTCAGCAGGCGGCCGTGTTCGATGATCTCGCGGATTTGTGAGCCGTCGAGAGTCTCGTACTCCAGAAGCGCCTTGGCGATGGCGTGAAGCTGATCGCGCCGTTCGGTCAGTAGTTTCTTGGCGGTAGTGTAGGCTTGATCGAGAAGGTGACGCACCTCCTGATCGATCTGCTCGGCCGTGGCTTCGCTATAATCGCGGGCCCGGGAAATGTCGCGCCCGAGGAAGACATAATCTTCGTGATCGCCGTACTCGACCATTCCCAACTTCTCGCTCATTCCCCACTCGCAAACCATGCGTCGCGCAGTGGCGGTCGCCATCTTAATGTCGCCTCGGGCGCCATTGGTGACATCGCCAAAAACCAGTTCCTCGGCGACCCGGCCACCCATGCTGACGACCAAGCCATCCACCAGCTCCTTCTTGCGATTGGTATACTTATCTTCTTCCGGCAACCACATGGTGCTGCCAAGCGATGGCCCGCGCGGGATTATGGTGACCTTGTGCAGCGGTTCGGTATTTTCGAGTAGCTCGAGCAATAAGGCATGGCCAGCTTCGTGATAAGCCGTGTTGGTCTTCTCCTTCTCGCTTAGCGCGAGACTGCGCCGCTCCTTACCCCACCGAACTTTGTCGCGCGCTTCCTCCAGCTCGGCCAGCGTCACGCCCTTCAAATTTCGGCGCGCGGCAAGCAATGCAGCCTCGTTGATTACGTTCGCCAGCTCCGCGCCGGAATATCCGGGTGTGCCGCGGGCGACCACGGCGAGATCCACGCCTTCGGCCAGCTTCACTTTTTTTGCGTGAACGCGCAGGATTTCTTCGCGCCCTTTGACATCGGGCAAATTGACGGTGATCTGGCGATCGAAACGGCCGGGCCGCAGCAGCGCGGGATCGAGAACGTCTGGGCGGTTCGTCGCGGCAATGATGATAACGCCTTCCTGGGTATCGAAGCCATCCATCTCCACGAGCAAGGCGTTCAGTGTTTGCTCTCGCTCATCGTGACCGCCACCGACGCCATGCCCGCGATGGCGACCTACGGCATCGATTTCGTCGATGAAGATGATGCAAGGCGCGCTTTTTTTGCCCTGCTCGAACATGTCGCGCACGCGGCTGGCGCCGACGCCGACGAACATCTCGACAAAGTCCGACCCGCTAATGGAGAAGAACGGCACATCGGCTTCGCCAGCGATGGCGCGCGCTAACAATGTTTTACCCGTTCCGGGCGGCCCGACAAGCAGCACGCCTTTGGGAATGCGACCGCCGAGTTTCTGAAACTTCTTCGGATCACGCAGGAACTCGACCAGCTCCTGCACTTCATCCTTCGCTTCCTCGACGCCGGCGACATCGCGAAAGGTGATCTTGTTCTTATCGCGGGCCAGCATCCGCGCCTTGGATTTGCCGAAGTTGAGCGCGCCTTTGCCGGCCATGCGGATTTGCTGGCGGAAGAGGAAATAGAGAACGAGCAGGAAGAGCGCGATGGGGAGAAAGCTGAGCAACGTCTGCGCGAAGAGGTTCGACTCGGTGCGAATGGCGGGCTGAATGCCGGCCGCGTTCAGCTTGTCCTGCAAGTTACTGGTGAAATTGAGATAGATAGTGGTGCGAAACTTCGCCGCCTGCTCGCCCGCAGCGGTTTGTTTGCGGTAATAACCGATGAGCGCCTGGGTCGGCTGACCCTCCTGCACCACCAGCGTGAGCGGCAGGTTTTTGTCGCTAATGATCTGCTTGCTGTCGAGCAGCTCGATGAAACGGTTGTAGGGAACGTCCTCGATGTTCTGGTAGCCGCCGTTGCGGACGAGCAACGCCATGCCAATGAGAGCAAAGGCGATGGCGATAAGCACGATCCCGCGCCAGTTAAAGTTTGGCTCGGAGCCGCGCTTGTTGTCGCGGGAGGAGTTTCGATCGTTCTGGGCCATTTGGTGCAGGCGCGCGGCAGGCCGCGCGGGGAAGGAAATTACATGAGCCGGCTGGCAATGCAATTGAGCAGGAGTCGCGCCGTGGGTTGTAGCCTGCCGTCGGTCCTCGGCGGCAGAATCCTTGCGCGAGCCATACACTGTGCTTCTGCCCCGAGACGGACGGCAGCTACAACGGCACGCACATTGCGTCAAACTTGGCGTGCGAGTAAAGTTTTTGTTCCGGAATTCATGAGCGAGCTTTTCACCCACGTCGCCGATCGCATCGATCGCGCAGTGCAGAAAGTGACGCCGTTGGCCTATCGTGTGCGGCGGCGGAGCCGGCGGTGGGTGCGCCGCGCCATGCGCAAACCGCGCAGTGTTTCGGAAGGTCCGAATCTTCTGCCGCTGCTCATTCGGGTGCTGGCGACTTTCTCCAAGGCTGATGGCGTTTTGCTGGAGGAAGAAATCGACTCCAGCCTCGGCTTTCTCCGATACGATTATCCGGACGCGGTTTACTCCGAGCTGCGACAGCTTTTCCGCCAGGCGCTTTACGAGCAGCAGGACCTGACCGCGATGGCGCAAAAACTCAGCGTCCAGCTCAGCGCCGATCGCAAGATCATGCTGGGCGTGCAGCTCTACGATCTCATCTCGCAAGCCGGACTGAAGCAGGAACAGGTGGTGCAGTTCTACTCGTTTATGTCGCAGCTCGGCATGGCGGCGCAGGCCATCGACATCGTTTATCAGCTCAACGCCAGCGAAGACGCGGACGCTTCCATTTACCAGCGCGGTTCATCGCCGCTGGAATCGATTTCTTTCGGCAACAACGGCTCGTCCGACGTGATGCTGAAGAATCTGGGAGCGAACGACCGGCTGCTCGCGTTTCGATATCACGATCTAATTCTGTTGAAGAACTACAGCGCGCAGCCGGTGTCGGTCCGGGGCCGGCCTCTGGCGCGCGGAGGGTTTTGCCGGATTTATCCTGGTCAACGCATTCTGGTGGGCGATCAGGTGCTGAGCTATCAGGATTTGGCGCAATACTTCAACGCCAAGAAGAACGTTTCGCTCCCGCAGATTTTCATTCGGGTGAACCGCGATGCCGACGAGGTGGAGCTGGAGCGTTCGCGCACGCGCGAAAGCGCGCTCGAGGTGACGTTCGGGCTCAACGTGCAGGTGCGCGCGTTGAAAGACGTCGAAGCCGAACTGAACGGCGCAAAGCTCAGTGCCGGAACGCGCGTGGAAGCGGCGCTGGAGGACCGCATCATTTTCAATAGCGACAGCGAGCTTGACCTGATCGATCTCCGCCGTCGCGCCCGTGCTCTTGGGGGACGTTTCCAGCTCAAAGCCTCCAAATCCGAGTATCTCGTCTCGAACAACTCCAGCCTGCTCGAAGCAGACGACATTCTGCTTTCACCGGGAACGGCCGGCGACGTGCTCCTCAAGATTCTGTGCGATTACGATAAACGTGTCGGCACACTCGAAGTGCTCGAAGCGGATCGTCCGATCATGGTGGGCGAGACGCCGGTGCGCACGACAGCACCGCTGCGAGACGGCGACACCATTCGCATCGATGTCGGGCAATTCCTCCGCTGCAATTTCTCCGAGCGCATTATCGAGGAAGAGCGCAATATCGTGCGCACGTTCGAAGTGAGCGAGCTCAGTCACCGCTTTCCCGGCGGTGAAGTGGCGCTGGATGGAATTTCGTTCGCGGTCAATCGCGGTGAACTCGTCTGCGTAATGGGCGCGAGCGGCAGCGGGAAGAGCACGCTGCTGAAAACGCTGGCCGGCCAATTGCAACCCGCCACCGGCCACATTCTGCTCAACGGCCAGTCGCTTTATCCGAATCTCGATGAACTCAAACGCTACATCTCTTACGTGCCGCAGGAGGACGCGTTCGACGAGCACCTGACCATTGGCGAAAATCTGCAATTCGCCGCCGCGATTCGTTCACCGCACCTCTCGCGGCGCGATCGTATGCGGCGGCTAGAAGGCAAACTTGTCGAGCTTGGTTTGAGTGAGCGACGCGACGCCGTTGTCGGCAGCGCGGTCAAGAAAACGTTGAGCGGCGGCGAGCGAAAGCGGCTCAACATCGGCCTCGACATGATCGGCTCAGCCGACGTTTACCTCTTCGACGAACCGACCAGCGGCCTTAGCTCCAAGGACAGCGAGCACGTCATCGACATCATCCGCTCGATGGCGCACAACAAGATCATCATCGTCACCATTCACCAGCCGAGCTCGAAGCTGTTCCAGATGTTTCACAAAGCCATCCTGCTCGACAAAGGGGGGCGGCTCGTCTTCTTCGGCACGCCGACCGAGATGCTGCGCTATTTCGCGGAAGCCGAACACCAGCACCAATTCGGGGCCGACCTCGGCGCATGTCCCGCGTGCGGAACGACCCGGCCGGAATTCATCTTCGATGTGCTGGAGACGCCACTGCGCGACCTGAGCGGCGACATTATTTACGAGGAAAATAATCGCGGCCAGCTCGTGCCGGCCCGGCGTTATTCCCCGGAGTTCTGGCGCGATAAATACGAAGCGTTCCGGCTGATTCAGGACGTCAAACAGGTTTCGCTGCGGAAAGAGCTGCCCGCGCCATTGCCGAAAGCGCCGGAGCAGAAACGCAAGCGCACACCGATTCGATGGCACGACGAATGGACCCAGCTACGCACGCTCCTTAAGCGCACCTTCATCTCCAAACTGCGTAACCGCGGCAATCTCATCATCACCATCGGTGTCGCGCCAGTGCTGGCGTTTTTGATCGCCAGCCTGCTGCGTTATTCCGATAGCGGCACCTACGATTTCGCTTCGGCTTATCACATCCCGACGTTCCTCTTTCTCACCCTCATCGTCGCGATGTTCCTCGGCCTGACCAACAGCGCCGATGACATCATCCGGGACCGTGTGGTCCTCCAGCGCGAGCGCAACCTAAACGTGCGGCTGCCGTATTACATCTTCGCCAAAACGGTATCGCTCGGCGTGTTCGCGCTCGTGCAATGCATCCTCTTTGTCTTCATCGGCAATTACATTCTCGAGATTCGCGGGATGTTCTGGATTTATCTCAGCATCGTCTTCATCACCGCGATGGGCGGCGTCGCGCTCGGCCTCGTTATTTCCTCCCTGGTGTCCGATCCCAAGACGGCGGCGAACATCGTGCCGCTGGTGCTTATTCCGCAGATCATCATGGGCGGCGCGCTCATCAAATACGAAGACATGAACCGCAACCTCGCGCTCGTTTACACCTTTACTCGCTGGTTCGCCGAGCACCCGAATAAGGAGCAGACGACGAAAATGGACAGCCGATTACAGGTGCCGCTCATCTGTCAATTCGTGCCTATGCGGTGGTCATATGAGGAACTCATCGTGGCGCAGGCGAAGCTGAATCCGTTAACGCGGCGGCAGGAGCGCACGCAGCGCGAGATCGATGTGCTGGTGGCAAAACACGATCCGTCGCCCGCGGCCGCGAACCGCTTAAACGACCTCAAGGAAGCGCTGGCTGTGCTCTCCGGATTGGAGGCGAAAACGCCGAACCAGCTCGACGGGTATCTGGCCGAGATCGATCAGGTGCTCGCCGGGCGCCGCACCTTCGACCGGACCGCTTTCAGGGATGCGACCGGGCCGGTGACAGCAGAGACATTGTATCTGAACCAGAAAGTCTCCGACCTGATCTCAAACGCCGAGATGGAGCAGAGTGATTATCGCCGCGGCGGGAAGCCGAATGTATTTTTCGGTCAGCAGAAACGCTACTTCGGCATGCAGGTGGACGTCTTCGTCTTCAATACCTTTGTCCTCCTCGGCTCGACGGTCACGCTCCTTGGGTTGCTCCAATATATTTTGCGGCGGCAGTTGGAGGTGCGCACGAATTAAGAGCGGCGGGGTCTGCGGCATTGGGTATCGCCGCTCGCGTGACATCGGTGCTTCGTCTAACATCGCACATGGCCAAACAGAAAGAGTTGCCGCGTCTTATCGTCGCGCCAAGCGAGACCGACGCCGACATGTTTTACGCGACGGGAATTTTCATCGGCGACCCTTTTATTTTCCTCGAGCAGAACGGCAAACGGACGTTGGTTTTGAGCGATCTGGAGATCGACCGCGCCCGGGCGAATGCGCGCGCGGATGAGTTCGTGATGCTGAGCGAGTTGGAACGCGAAGTGCGGGGCGGAGTGAAAACAGCGCCGCCATATGAAAAGGTGCTCGGGCATTTCCTGACGAAACGCCGGCTGGTCCCGGCGAACTTCCCCCTTGGCTACGCTAACGAGCTACAGGCACGCGGGATCAAGCTGGAAGCGACCAACGGATCGTTCTGGCCCGGCCGCGAGCGGAAAACCGAGGAGGAGATCGGGAAGATCAGCCGCGCCTTGCGCATTACTGAGAGAGGAATGAAGCGCGCGATGGAACTTTTGAAAGCGTCAAACCCCGGGCCTGGGAAAAAGCTGAAGTGGTCGGGCAAAACGTTGACCTCGGAAATTCTGCGGGCGGAGATCGATAGCGCCATCCTGCGCGCGGGCGGGATACCGACGAACACGATCGTCGCTGGCGGTGATCAGGCTTGTGATCCGCACGAGCGCGGTTCGGGACCGCTCCTGGCCGATTCGCTCATTATTCTCGACATCTTCCCGCGCGATGCGAAGACTGGCTACTGGGGCGACATGACGCGCACCTTCGTGCGCGGTCGTGCCAACGAAGAGCAGCGCAACCTTTGGGAGACGGTAAAAGCGGGACAAGCGCTGGCGTTGAAGCGGATCAAAGCCGGCGTGGACGGCATGAGCATCCACAAAGCAATCCAGCATCTCTTCACTGATCGCGGGTTTCCCACGGAAGAGCGGAATGGCCGGCGCGTGGGTTTTTTCCACGGAACCGGGCACGGGCTGGGGCTGGAGATTCACGAATATCCGCGCTTGCAAAAGGTGACGTTGAAAGCTGGCCAATGCGTCACGGTTGAGCCGGGATTGTATTATCCGGGAATCGGCGGAACACGGATCGAGGATGTCGTGATTGTGGAGAAAGACGGCTGCCGGATTCTCTCGCGCTTCCCGAAGCGACTGGACTTATAGCCACTGCTGAAATGCAAGGCATGGCCGCGCGTTGTCACTGTCGGGACTGGGGTGGAAACGCGGAATGAACGCGCGCGACCGCCAAGCGTCTAATATCTAACCGAATAGAGTTATGTACCCTTACGGATACGGATATGGTGGCGGAATGATGGGCAACTGGCTTCTGCTCATCGGCATTCCGGTGATCGTCGGACTCTGGGCACAGTTCCGCGTCTCGCGCGCGTTCCGCAAATGGGGCGAGGTGCGCGCCAGCTCCAACATCACCGGCGCCGAATGCGCGCGCGAGATTTTGTCCGCGGCGAATATCAACGACGTGGATGTGGTCGAGACGAATGATTATCTCGGCGATCACTACGACCCGACGAGCAAGCGGCTTTGTCTCTCCACTAACGTTTACAACACTCCTTCGGTGGCCGCGCTCGGCATTGCCGCGCACGAGACGGGTCACGCCATTCAGCATGCGCGGGCCTACGCGCCGCTGAAATGGCGCATGGCGATCGTGCCGTTGACGATGGTCAGCTCGCGGATGCTTCCGTTCGTGATCTTCGGCGGCCTGATTTTCCACATCACGGGGCTGATCACGCTGGGCATCTATTGCTACTTCATCCTGCTCGCGTTTCAGCTCATCACCTTGCCGGTGGAATTCGACGCCTCGCGCCGGGCCAAGATCATTCTTAAGCAAATGGGGATTGTACAGCCCGGCTCGGAAGTTGCAGGGGTGAATAGCGTACTGAATGCCGCCGCCCTTACCTACATCGCCGCTTTCATCGCGGTGCTGGGCAACCTGCTCTACCTCCTCTCAGTGCGGGACCGTCGCAACTAATTTAAGCCGACATTTGAAACGGATGAATGCTGTTCTCACGCCGCCGCGCCGCATCTCTGATTTGTTGTCGTCGGGTCTGGCGCCAACTGTTAAGAAAAGGCCGGCAATGGACCAGCCGAGAACGGACGAAGACCAGCAGCTCGTCGCGCGCACGCAAGACGGCGAGGCGAACGCTTTCGACCAGCTCGTCGTCAAATACACGCCGCGACTCTACGGGCTCGTCTACAACATGACCTCGAACCACGAGGACACGAACGATCTCCTCCAGGACATTTTTGCCAAGGCCTACAAATCGATCCGCGGCTTCCGCGGCAAATCATCGTTCTACACCTGGGTGCACTCCATCGCGGTGAACATGACGCTCAATTTCCTGAAGAAACGCGGCCGCCGTTTCCACATGAGCCTTGATGACGTGGACGCAAGCATTCAAAACGACAAGGAGTTCCTTGAAGTGACGCAGACGAGCAGCCCGGTGCGCGAGGCCGACCTCTCCGAGCTCCAGCGAAGATTGAACGAGGCCATGATGAAACTGTCTGATGAACACAGAGCCGTGGTCACG
>DAIRIE010000044.1:0-14523 GCA_036809705.1 Chthoniobacterales bacterium | reverse complement strand
GCTACGCGAATGAACGTTGGTGATGTTCACGATCGTGTTCTTCACGTGAACGCCAAGGGTAATCACGATCACCGGAGAACGGTCGAATAGCCATTAGTGCTTTCCGTGTCTCATCCTTGGCCGATGCTAGCGCGGTGGTTGGGCAACAATGGGCAGTGCATTAGCTTTGACGTCGTTAGCCGGGCAGTGGGACAAAAACGCCCTGTTTTGGGACATTATGCGTTGCAGTCGTTGTTCCTCGAATTTTTATCCGTATTAGTTCGAAATCTAGGCAACAAATGAAGATATTGATTTGTACTATCCCCCTGATTCTTGCGTCGGCCGCCATACCTGTACTCGCCCAAGAGAAGCCAACCAGTAAGGAAGACCTCAAACACGATCTGGTAAAACTGGAGAAGCAATCATGGGAGGCGTGGAAGAACCGAGATGGGAAATTCTATGAGAACTTCCTCTACGATGATCATGTGGAACTTGGCACTGGCGGGCCCTTTAATAAATCGTCAGTTGTGAGCTTTGTCGGGAGCCCAGTCTGCGCCGTGAAGTCGTATACGGTTGATCATTTCGAGCTAACGACGTTTGATGCTAACACTGCGCTGCTGACCTATCACGCAGCGCAGGAGACTACTTGCTCGGGCAAGGCGGTTCCGAGTTCGGTCTGGGTGAGTTCGTTGTATGTAAGGCGCGATGGACGCTGGCTCAATGCGCTGTATCAACAAACGCCCGCGACGCCGAAGTAGAAGAGAAGATTGCACAACCGCTGCAGCACACTCACGCGCTGGTGAACGATTTAGCGCGACGAACGTCTCGCGCTACAATGGCGCTGGCATGCTTTACATCGTGGCGACGCCGATCGGAAATCGCGGCGACATTACTCTGCGCGCGCTGGAGGTCTTGCGGTGCGTCGATCTCATTGCGGCGGAGGATACGCGGCATTCCGGCATGTTGCTCCAGCATTTAGGAATCCAGAAGGCGCTCATAAGTTTTCACGAGCATAATGAAGCAATGCGCACGGCGCAGTTGGCGGAGCGACTTGCGGCCGGTGAAGACATCGCGCTTATCACCGATGCTGGAATGCCGGCGCTTTCTGATCCGGGCGCGCGGTTGATCCGCGAGTGCATCATGCGAAATCTGCCATTTACAGTCGTGCCCGGACCATCGTCGATTGTCACCGCGCTGGTCGGCTCCGGATTTAATCTGGAGACGTTTTGTTTTCGTGGTTTTCTCCCGGTGAAGAGCGGCGGTCGCGCGCGGGAACTGCAGGCAGCAGCCGAGCGGAAGGAGACGACGCTCTTCTTCGAGTCGCCGCATCGGTTGCTCAAAACGCTGAGCATGTGCGTCGAGTTGATGCCGCGGCGGCAATTGTGCGTCGCACGTGAGCTGACGAAGAAGTTCGAGGAATTCCGTCGCGGAACTGCGGCGGAGTTGCTGGCGCATTACACGGCGCATCCGGCGAAGGGGGAGATCGTGTTGGTGGTGAGCGGCGCCAAGGAGGAAGCGAGAAATTCTGTGCTCCCGCTTAAGATAGGATCGTTGTAGCTGCCGTCCGTCGTCGGCACCCGGTCGCGGTCTTGAGCTATGGCTGCTGGCAGAAACGCTTCGCCTCCGATGCGTCGGTGCCGTATTGGGAAATCGTCGGTGTGTGCGGCGACGGCAAATACAACAGCCTAGGCGAAGCGCCCAAAGCGGCGATCTACCGGCCCTTACTGCGCGATTACATAACGCCGGCGCGACCCTCGTCGCGCGCACGAGAGCCTCGAGCCGAACAGCGCCTTGGCGCTTCGGCCCAAACCGAGTTCCACCGTCGTTATCTGAAATGCCGCGGTGAGATGGACGGAGCGCTTTACGCCGTCAGGTGCAGGAGCTCGACGCGACTCTGCCGCTGATGGAAGTGAAGACATTGCGCGAACAGATGCGCATTCCGCTTTTCCCCGCGCGCGTGGCTGCGACGGCGCTGGGAAGTTTCAGAGTTCTCGCGCTCGTGCTCGCTGCCGTCGGCGTTTACGGCGTGATGTCTTACGTTGTCCCGGTCGCGGGCGCGAAATCGGATTGCGCATGGCGCTGGGCGCGCAATCACGTGATGTGCCGCGGCTGATTCTGCGGCAGGGAATGTCGCTCGCCGCGCTTGGATCAGTCATCGGTCTTGGCGCTGCCTTTGCCGGCACCCGGCTGCTTAGCTCACTACTTTATGGCGTGGATGCGCATGATCTGGTCCACTTTCAGCGCGATCACTCTGCTGCTCGCGGGCGTTGCGGGGATGCGTGGTGTTTCCCGCTGATCGCGCCACGCGCATCGATCCGATGAAGGCATTGTGCGCAGAATAAGCCTGCGGTTTTCCTGGAGCGACCGGCGCCGTGTACGGGGACGACACAGAGGTCGTCCCTTCCAGCGCGGAGGACCGGGCGTTTTACGCCTTTATGAAGACGCCGAGCAATGGGCGCCGCGAGGGCGTTTTCGAACGAAAGTCGCTCACAAATCCGTTCGCCGTCCGAATCTCGACGTGGCCGGCGGAGCGAGCCGCGTTGTAAACCAGCACCGACCCAACCGGCGCCTGAAATGGATCGCTCACTTGCAGTTTTTTAAACCCATAGCTTGTTACCAGCTCCTGCGCCGCCTGCTTGGCTAAGGTTGTCTTTGGCCGCGAGCTAACGACGCCGGAAGCGAGCAACGCTTCTTTCACCGCATGCCAGCACATTCTGCGTGAATGCGCATGGGCGCGTTCTTCCGCGATGCTGGCCGCGCGCATCAGCTTCGGGTCGATCTGCGGATTCGTCTTGCCAAATGGCCGCACGATTTTCGCCGGCTGGTATTTTTGGATCACATCCACCGACGCAGTCTTTCCGGAAGCATCTTTGAAGAGGAACTTCGTCGGTTGCGACGGAGCGATTCGTGCCGTGGGCGAAACGGCTGAGGCGGCAAACGGAGCTGCGAGCGCGCAGCCGACAATAAGGGCAAAGCGGGACAGAACTATGTTCATGGGGGACGGCCTTTATACTGCAATAAACGGGCCGGACAACCCATTTTCGCATAAAATTTCCGGAATGACAACGTTTTAATTCGGGAAACTGGAATCAACAGCAGCAGGTACTTGCATGACGTTTCAGTCTGGTTTGGCGACCCGAAACCGCAGCGGGGGCGGCGGCCGCCGGGGAAACAAGGACCATGCAGAGCGAAAGCGACCCGATGGCTAATCGTCCTGCTGCGCGCTGTCAGCGAACCCGAAACTCGATGGGAATGGAATCGACTAACTCCGCAAAGCGCTGGTTACCGCGGAGCGCGTCGAAGCGCGGATCAACGCTGACCTCCAGCGCGATGCGCGTCCGTTCCGCGAAGGCTTGTTCGAGCGCGTCGACGGCTTGCTCGTGCTCGTTCAGTTGCGTGTAAACTTCGACAAACGCGCCGAGCGAGACAAACTCACCTCGCGCGCGTCTTGCCTCCAAAGTTTCCAGCTGTTTGCAGGCGAGGCTACGCACGGCCTGCTCGAAGCCTTCGGTCTCATACACGCGCTCCAACATCGTCGCTTCTGCTGCACAATTGCTCAGCATCAGCCCCTTGGCCCATTCAGCGATGGCCTCCGTGTGCATCCCTGTTTTTTCGTAAGCGTAACCAAGCCACTCGTGCGGCAGCGCGTAATTCGGATCGAGCTCGATTGTGCTCCGGAACTGCTCGGTGGCTCGCTCATACTGCCGCATGAAGAAGAGGCACCGCGCCGAGTTCACATGAAAACGCGCTGACAATGGCTCAAATTCAAGGCCGCGCGCCATCTCTGCCAGCGCTTCCTCCTGCCGGCCAAACAACATGAGGCAAAGCCCGTAGTGATGATGGATTTCGGCGAAATTCGGGTTTAGCTCAATACCGCGGCGGAAGGCGCCCTCCGCTGCCGGCCAGTCGCGATCGTGGTACAGCTTGACCGCGGCGAGCGGGTTGTAGGCTTCAGCCAGATTGGGATCCAGACTGAGCGCTCTCTCCACCGCTGCGATTCCCGGCGGCCAGCCCTGTTCTGGCCGCATCAAGCCGTTCACGGCCGCGAACAAGTAGAAGACCGAGAGTCCGGCGTATGCTGACGCGTAGTTCGGATCGAGCTCAATCGCGCGCTCGAAATATTCGCGGCTCCTGTCAAAGTGCGGAGCAAAGAATTTATTCCAGTAGTAAAGGCCTTTCAGGTAAAGCTGATGCGCTTCAGTGTTTTCCGTCGGCCGCGAAGCGATCGCGCGCTGCTCCGCGCCTGTCAGTCGCGCCTGCAATGCTTCGGCAACGTTCTTCGCAATCTCCGTCTCGACTGCGAAAATGTCCGTCAATCTTCGGTCGTATCGTTCCGCCCAAAGGTTCACATCATCAGCTGCGCTGATGAGCTGCACGTGCACCCGCACCTGATCGCCGGCTTTTCTCACGCTGCCCTCCACCACATTGGCTACGCCGAGTTGCTGCGCGATCTCACGCAGGTTCGCTGTGGGCCGCCGGTATGACTGGGTGGAAGTGCGCGACACCACCTTCAGCTCGCGAATCTTCGACAGCCGCGTCAGAATTTCCTCCTGGATGCCGTCCGCGAAGTAGGCATTCTCCGGATCAGGACTGAGATTTTCGAACGGCAAAACGGCGATCGATTTCTCGTTAGCCGTCCGGGCATCTCGGCTTTTCGCCAGATGTGCGCACTTCTGCGGCGGCTCCGGATTACCCACTTCGTCAGTATGGAAATTGACCAGGGAAACCTTCCGCCCGTGCTTCACTTCGCATTCGCCGAGTTCCTCCAGATGCGGATTCCAGCGCGGGAAAGGCAAGAGATCGTCCGCCACTCGTTTCGACAGCAGAATGTGACCGGCGTCACCGCAATCCATCACCCGCTGCGCCATGTCCACGCCTGCACCGGCCACGTTCACGCGCTCGTTCACATCCATGATCTGGTTCACCGGTCCGCTGTGAATGCCCATCCGCAATCGCAGCATGGGTAGGCTCTTGATCGCGCGCGCGATTTCCACCGCACACTCGAGCGGCGCCTCGGCCTCATCAAAAAAAACGAGCAGCATTCCGTCTCCGCTGGGAATGCGGATGATTTTGCCAGCAGCTTCCGCACGCTGCACGCGCGGTGTGGCCCGGACCACGCGCGCCAGCTCTTCAAGCACTCGCGTTTGCTCGGTGATGAGTAAGCGTGAGTACTGTACCACGTCCATCATCAGCACATGGGCGATCTCGATTTTTCTCTCCGCCGCGTCAGGGCCCACGCTGTTAGGGTGGGGCTTGGCAGGCGGCGTTTCAACGCCGAACTCGCGCCGCAGCAGCGCTGGCAGTTAACGCTTTGGCTGCCGCTTTGGCTGCGAGTTGGCCACATTCCACCACCCGCCGGCGATCACTTGCCCAGCTCGTAGAGATACTCCACAAACGACATCACCGCGCCGTCGTATCCCTGAATCTTCGGATTCGCTGACTCAATCACGTAATACTCATCCGGCGCATGCGCTCCGCTCCCGTGCCCGAGCCCGAAATGGCCCGCCGCTAACTTCAGCGGTTCACCGGTGAACACGTAGCCAGGATACGATCCCGCATTGCGCGGCCACAACAGCGGCTCGATCCCCGCGCGTTTCAGCACCGCGACCTGGGCCTGGATGAGCCGTGAATCTTTCGACGTGCTCGTAGGATCATACCCACCCGTCACGTTGACTTCGATGTCGCCGAACCCGCGCTTCGCCAGATGCGCTTTCAACGCCGCCACCGCGTCGTCCTTCTTCATCTCCGGCACGAGCCGCATATCGATCTTTGCCGCCGCGCGATGCGGCAACACCGTTTTGCCGCCAGGCCCGGTGTAACCGCCGACCAGCCCTTCGATGTTTACCGTCGGCTGAGATTCCAACCGCTCGAGCGCCTGCTGAAACTGCAGGTCATCTATCCAATGCTGCGTGCTCAGTTGCTTCTTCATCTGCTCTTCGCTGCGCACTTTCGCCGCATTGGCGATCATCTCTTTCTCGTCTGCCGTCATCGGCCGCGGCTTGGGATAATTGTCGATCGTGATGCTGTTGCCCTCCTCCGAAACCAGCGTGTTCAACGCATGAACCAAATGCCACGAGGGCGAGTCGATCATCGCCTTGAGCGAAGAGTGAATATCTTTCCCCGGGCCGCGGCCCCACTTCTCGCCGCTCGCCACCAGCTCCAGCTCGACGATTCCCTTCGACCCAAGACTGATCGTAACCACACCGTCCGGGTCCTGCATCGTCGAAGGCATGAATACGCCCACGCATTTCTGCAATGCCGCCTCCACCTCCGGCTTGTGCACGATCTGCCCGATGTGTGGTGAACCAATCTCCTCCTCGCCTTCCGCCACCAGCACCAGGTTCACCGGCATCGTCTTACCCGCGCCTTTGATCGCATGCAGCGCCCCGAGGAAAGCCGACTCCGGCCCTTTCTGATTCACAGCGCCGCGGCCGACGATCGCCTTCCCGAAATTCGCCTTCTCCACAATCTGCGCATCGGTCGGAGATGATGTCCATTCCTTCGGGTCGAATTGCTTCACGTCATACATGAAATAAAGTCCCACCGTCTTCGCCGCGCCCGCATCAAGTGTCGCAAAGACGCCCGGCTTCCCTTCCGTCTGCACCACGGTCGCCTGCTGGAAACCGGCGTCCTTCGCCAGCCGCGCCATATATTCCGCGCCCTCGGGATACCCGCGGTTCTCCGCCGCGATTGACACCTGCGCAATCCAATCGTGCAACCGCTTCACCGCCTCATCATGCCGCTTCGTCACCTCGCCCTTGATGTCGGCAAGGTTGTTATCGGCCGAGTAGGAACTCGGAGCCGCGCTCATGACGGCAAACGCTGCGAGCGCAGCGGCGTAGCAGGTGGTGGAGTCCATAAGAAGTTATCTGCGGCTGTTCGTAACCTCGCGCAAGCGCAACCACGCCGCGCTTGAGCTGGTCGCCATATCGTAATTCATCGCGCCGTGACAACCCCAACCGCCGCCGCTTGCATTGCGACATTCGTTTCCTAACATGGGCAGATGAGACGCCTCGTTGTCCTTTTCGCGCTGGCCCTGCTCGCCGGCGGCTGCTCTGATCCTATCGAGCAACGCAGCGGCGAGGAAGTCGGCGCGCAACTACAGCGCGGCGTCACCGGCCAGGGAACGCTCGGGCCGGAGAACCGCCCTGCGAACGATCCCGCGGCGGAGCACGGCGTCCCCCAGACGCATCCGTAGTGAAAGCGACGCCAACGGACCACTCCAGGATTCTCATCCTCGACTTCGGCTCGCAATACACCCAGGTCATCGGCCGCCGCATCCGCGAGCTCCAGGTTTACTCCGAGATCGTTCCTTTTAATACCCCGGCGGCGGAGATCACCCGCATCGCACCTAAAGGCATCATCCTCTCCGGCGGTCCCGCGAGTGTTT
This sequence comes from Chthoniobacterales bacterium, assembly GCA_036809705.1. Lineage (GTDB taxonomy): Bacteria > Verrucomicrobiota > Verrucomicrobiia > Chthoniobacterales > UBA10450 > AV69. Next base: position 7,154 of record DAIRIE010000044.1, on the reverse strand, counting down.
ACGATCCCGGCGCGCCGCAGATCGATCCCGGTATTTTCCAACTCGGGATTCCGGTGCTTGGAATTTGCTACGGCCTCATGCTGATGGCGCACCACCTCGGTGGGCAGGTGCGTTTTACCGGAAGACGCGAGTATGGAGCCGGCACGCTGGACCTGACTAACGGTTCACAGCTCTTCGACGGACTTGGCGCGCAGGTCGATGTCTGGAATAGCCACGGCGATGAAGTAACGACGTTGCCGCAGGGATTTCGCGTCGCGGCCCGCACCAGCGGATCTCCCTTCGCCGCAGTCGAGGATCCGCAGCGGCGACTTTACGGCCTGCAATTTCATCCTGAAGTCGCCCACACCCCGCGCGGCCGTGAGATTCTCAAGAACTTCGTCTATCACATCTGCCATTGCACGATGGACTGGACCATCGGCTCTTTCATCGAGGAAGCATGTGAACGCGTTCGGCGCCAGGTCGGCGACAACAAGGTTGTGCTTGGCCTGAGCGGCGGAGTCGACTCATCGGTCGTAGCTGCGTTGCTCCACAAAGCCATTGGCGACCAGTTAACCTGCATCTTTGTCAATAACGGCCTGCTTCGTGCGCGAGAGGAAGAAGTAGTTCAGCGCGTCTTCGGCGAGAACTTCCATCTCAAACTCAAGTATGTCGATGCTTCACGAGAGTTCCTCGAGCTTCTCCGCGGAGTCACTGATCCCGAGCAGAAGCGGAAGATCATCGGCAACGAGTTCATTAACGTATTCCAGAAAGCTACCGAAGAGCTATTAGCTGAGGAGAGGCAGAACGGCTCCGGCGAGCACTCGGGATACCGGTTCCTGGCGCAAGGCACCTTGTATCCGGATGTAATTGAAAGCGTCGCCATCGGCGGCAATCCCGCTCACCTGATCAAGAGTCATCATAATGTGGGCGGTCTGCCGGAGCGGATGCATTTCGAGCTCGTCGAACCGGTGCGCGAGCTATTCAAGGATGAGGTGCGACAGGCTGGACTCCAGCTTGGGTTACCGAAAGAGATCGTTTATCGCCAGCCTTTCCCCGGCCCTGGACTGGCGGTGCGCATTCTGGGTGAAGTAACTCCGGAACGTCTCCGTATCGTGCGCGAAGCGGACACCATTGTGCAAAGTGAGATGGAAGCAAGCGATTGGTATTACCGCGTCTGGCAATCCTTTGCCGTCCTTCTGCCGGTGCAGACAGTCGGAGTCATGGGTGACCAGCGAACCTATGATTACACGGTCGCTCTGCGCGTCGTCGAAAGTCAGGACGGTATGACTGCCGACTGGGTCCGTCTGCCCCACGAGCTGCTAGCTCGCATTTCGAACAGAATAGTTAACGAGGTCAAGGGAGTTAACAAAATAGTCTACGACATCTCGACCAAGCCGCCGAGCACGATTGAGTGGGAATAGCTCGCGCAAGCCCAGTTCACAGTGCCGGAAGGTGAATAGTCGCGATCATGCATCTTGCGCTGCCGCCACCCATTTCGATGGTGGGAATACTTAAGGGCACAAGGCGGGCGTGAGCTGCCAGGCGTGCCTGCTGCTCTTGAGTAAGAGCAGGAAGAGCGCGCGCAGATAAAACCAGCAGTTTCCCACTCTCGCTATCGTGCAGCTCGATGGAGTTGCCGGCGAAGTTCGCCACCTGGTCTGATTGCAATTCAATAACTTCTCTCCCGGTCTTCTCGAGCCGGGTGCGGAGCCGTTCTTTTTCGCTGTGGCTGGGAATCATATTCAAGCCAACGAGTGCAAACTGCGTCCCGACGCACATCATGACATTGGTATGATAGATTGGCTGGCCGTCGTCGCCGATGCTCGTGAAGGTGACTGGCTCGTATCCGAAATCCTCGGCGAACCGCGCGATCACCTTCAGGTTCGATCGCTTTGAAAGAGAGACGTAAGCAATCTTATTCAAATGATCGAGGACAAGACTGCCTGTCCCTTCGAGGCAACACCCTTCCTTTTCGAAATGCGAGTAGTCGATCACTTCGCTCACGCGATATCGTTTGCGCAGTTGATTAACAATATCGTGCCGCCGTTCCTGTCGCCGCAGCGGCGAGAACATCGGAAACAGCGCAATGCGCCCGTCATGGTGAGTCGAAATCCAGTTATTCGGAAAAACGGCGTCGGGCTTCTCCGGTTTGGCGGTGTCTTCAAACACGTGCACGGTTACCCCGGCATCGCGCAATGTCTGCACCGCCTGATCGAACTCTGTTTGCGCGGCGATGCTGAGTGCCTCGATATCATCCGCAGCGTGTTGCTGGAAGGCGTTATCGCCGGCCGTCTCCGGATTAGGAGAAAAACGATGTGGCCGGACCATGAGCACTGAGTTGGTGCTCTGGGATATCGTACGGAAAATCGCTGGCATCGTTTACGCGCGAGGCCGGCGAAAACCTGCCTGCCATAGAAATAGTAAGACCGCCAAAACGGCAACGTTAAGGCGAAGATGAGAGCCGAAGCTGAGATCGCGAGCAGCGTGACCGAAGCAACCGCAGCTAATATCAATGCCGCGGATGCGCGCGCTGGTGAGTGCGAGAATGAAGACAAAGGTAAGAGTGAGAAGAATAAAGATTGCGCCCCGATGCAGCCGGGACAACAACAACGCTGCTCCGCAAACAATCTCGAACCATGGGAGATAGAAGGCGAGTGGCATGGCCGCGACCCAGGGGAGAAGATGAAAGTTCGCGATGTCGGTGGCGAACCGGAGCGGAGTTATAGCCTTGGTTGCTCCGGCATAAATGAAGAGTGCGCCGATAAGTATTCGTAAGACTACAACCATCCAGCCAGGTAGTTTGGAATTGTTTATCATTTGCCTGATTCCTGCCAGGCTTCCCAGCCGCCAGTGAGGACGTAGATGTTCTTCAACCCAGCTTCGTCGCGAAGACGGCGAGCGACTTCGCGGCTGGCGTCACAACTTTGCCTGCTACAGTAAACAACGATCCGCCGCGCCGGCGACCAGCTATTCAGAACCGGCCCGAGCAGACTGTCCCAGTCAGCAGTGTTCAGCGGCAGCGCTCTAGGGATGTGGGCAGAATTGAAGTCGTCGATCGGTCGGGCATCGAGCCACATCACCGCGTCGCCCCATTCCTTAGCGCGGCTGACTGTGACCTCATCAGCGGCGGGTGGCTGCCAGGAGATGCGGTCATGCAGGTGAAGGGCCTGCGCCAGCGCGGGCAAGAGGGCGAGACCGGCGAGCAGAACAGCCTGGCGCCCGACCTCCCTGATCACTGACTACTATTGGCTGGGCTAACGACCCGCGCGATCACGTAAACCGGCTTGGCGCCGTTATCGGGCTGCACAGTCAAGGTCGCATTAGCGGCGCGCGAAGTATCCTTGGGTTGCACTTCTATCTTGAACTCGTTAGCTCCACTGGAACTCACCTTCGTTTCGAAATCGGGGCTTGAGCTAGTGACGTTGAGATTCTTCACCTTCAGTTCCTTTGCCGTTTTCACCTTAATTGTCTTCGGCTTGGACGACTCATTGGCATCCCAGTAAACAAAGGAAGGTTGGAGTTCGACCAGTTGCGGGATGACGGCGCGCAAAGTGAGAATCGTTACCGGTGCAGCCGCATCATCGGTCTCTACCTGCACTGTCTTCTGCTGAGAGCCGGTGCTGGAGCCGACCTTAAAGGTGGCGGTGATCTCGCCGCTTTCTCCGGGCCCAATATCGTCCTTCTCCCGGCTGGCGGTGGTACAACCACATGAAGTATGCACTGATTTGATGTGAACAGTTTCTTTACCATCGTTGTGATACTTGAAGCTACCCACCGCCGTCGGATCGCCCGGCTTGGGGTGTAGCTCGATTTGCGTTTGCTCCCACTTCAGCCCGGCGAGCCCGGACTGGGCGAGCGCGATTACTAACGAGGTCGTGATTACTTGAACGCGATAGGTCTTCATTGTTTTGCAACGTGGTCTTTAACATATGCAGCAACGGCCTCGCGCCAACTCCGCGGCCGGAATCCGGATAGTTGTGCGAAGCGATCGGTGGAAAGGACGGTGTAAACTGGACGCCGCGCCATGAAATTGGTCATGTCCCGCAGCTTCAGCGGATCGACGTGGTTGGACTTCAGCTTCAGGCCGCCCGCCGTGCAGCAATCGAGCGCGTGTTGCGCATATTCCTGCCAGCTGCAGGCGCCTTCGTTCGCGAGATGGAGCAGTCCGCCATTTTCCCAAGTGGCGGCGAGCGATTGGGCAATGTCGAAGGTGTAAGTGGGCGTCGAGATTTTATCGGAAACGGCCGCCACCTGATCGTGCTCCCGCGCGCGCCGGATAACCTGATCGACGAAGCTTGGACGATCCGGGCCGAAAACCCACGATACTCGGACGACCAAGGCTTCTTCGGAAACGTCGAGGACGGCCCGCTCGCCCCCGAGCTTTGACTCTCCGTAAACGCTTAGCGGCGCCGCGGCGTCATCTTCACGATAGGGCGTGGAGCGCTCGCCATCGAAGACGTAGTCGGTGCTGAAGTGAATCAGCTTCGCCCTTTTTTTCCGGCACGTTTCCGCCAGAACGCCCGGCGCTTCGGCGTTGATGAGGAAAGCTTCGGCGCGATGAGATTCGCAGTAATCGACATTGGTGAGGGCGGCGCAATTGATGAGGAGATCGAAATCCAGCGTGGCCAGGGCTTCGCGCAGGCGAGGCAGATCGGTGAGGTCGAGCTCGGCGTGAGAGAATCCGCGCACGTCGTGGTCGCGGCTGTATCCGCGGACGAGAGCGGCGCCGAGCCGGCCGCCAGCGCCGAGGACGAGGAGTTTCACGGGCCGAAGCTAGCGCAAGACTTACTGGCTGCACCTTCCGGACGTATAGTTGGGCGATGGCGGCGAGCGAAAGGATTCTGGGCGTAGAGGGCGGCGGAACGAAGACGGCGTGGGCGCTGGTGCAGGGTGAACACGTTGTCGATGCAGGCAAATTGCCGCCATCCAATTTGCGATTGACGTCGCCTGACCAGCTCAGCCGGATTCTGCGCGCGTTGCCGGGCACGGCCGATCGCGTCGGTATTTTTCTCGCTGGTTGTGGGACGGAGCAGGACCGGACCGCGTTAGCTCGGCTGGCTAACGAGGTCTGGCCAAGGGCGCGAATCACGGTCGGAAGCGATCGCGATGCTGGTCTGGCCGCATGCCTGGGTGCTGGCGATGGGATCGTGGTGAATGCGGGCACGGGTTCTTCGGTAACAGGCCGGCGGCGAGAACGGATTGAAAAAGCCGGTGGCTGGGGGCATATCCTGGGCGACACGGGCGGCGCCTATTTCGTTTCCATTCGCGCGCTGCGGCTGATTTTGCGTGACTACGACCTGCGCCGCGGGAACCGGCGCTTCGCGGCCAATGTGCTGGCGGCGCTGGCGCTGAATAATTTCGACGAGCTGGTGCGCTGGGCGCAGACGGCGGATAAGACGGACATCGCCGCGTTAGCTCCAATTGTGTTTGCCGCGGCGGCTGATGGGGAGAAGCCGGTGGCGCGGATTATTCGCGCGGGCGCAAGGGCGCTGGCGGATTTTGCGGCAGCGGTGTCGGCGCGGCTGGAAATGGACGCGCCGCAGGTCCGGTTGATGGGGGGATTGTTCGAGCATCAGCGCGCTTATGCAGAGAGCTTCGCCAGTGCGTTGCAGGAGAAGAGGCCGCGGGCGCGGGTGGAGCTGGCGACGCGCGCGCCGGAGCTCGGCGCGGTCTGGCTGGCGGCAAATGGTGAAATGGTCGCGCCGTCGCTGCATCTCTCAATCAAGCGCTCGATGCCCACCGAAGAAGCGAATGCGCGTTCGGAGAATCTGGAGCAACTGAGCCCGCGTGAATTCGTGGAGCTTTTCGTGGCCGAGGAGCAATCGGTGGAGCGCGCGTTGCGTGAGCGCATTGCACAACTCGCGGGGGCGGTCGAGCTGGCAGCGGCGGCGATGCGTAATAGCGGACGGCTATTCTATGTCGGCGCCGGGACGAGCGGACGTCTTGGCGCGCTCGATGCCGCTGAGATTCCGCCGACCTTCGGCGTCGATGCGGCGAGCGTGCAGGCGATCATTGCCGGCGGCATGGCGGCCTTGCAACGCAGCGTCGAAGGCGCCGAGGACGACACAGCGGGCGGTGCGCTTTCGATAGACGCGCGTGGCGTCACGACGCGCGATCTGGTCATCGGAATTTCCGCGAGCGGCAGCGCGCCGTTTGTTCGCGCCGCCCTGAGTCGCGCGCGCGAGATCGGGGCGAGAACGATTCTGCTCACCTGCAATCCGGAGCTGAGCGACACTCCCGCAGTCGATCTTGTTATTGATCTGCCGACCGGTCCGGAAATCGTCACCGGATCCACGAGATTGAAAGCGGGCACAGCGACCAAAGTCGCCCTCAACATCATCAGCACCGGCGCAATGGTTCAGCTCGGGTATGTGCGCGGCAATCTAATGATCGACGTGCAGCCGGCGAATCGGAAATTGCGCGAACGAGCGGTGCGGCTGGTGGCGCAGCTCGGTCGTTGCGATGAGAAAACGGCGCAGATCCGGCTGGAGCGCAGCGGCTGGAATGTGCGCCGGGCATTAAAAGAATAAGCGCACTTGCCCATTGCCCTTCGAAGAGAAATTAAACTCAACCCAAGGAAACCATTATGCTCTGGACAATCTTCGTCATCCTTCTGGTGCTCTGGCTGCTGGGTCTGGTGAGCGGTTATGCGCTCGGCGGATTCATCCACATCCTGCTTGTCATCGCCGTTGTCATTTTGATCATCAATCTGATCGGCGGACGCAGGAGCCTGTAGCGGATGCGCCCACTCGGCATCGTCGGGATCATTCTGATCATCGTCGGCATCATCGGCTTCGCCTACGGCGGGCTGGACTGGTCGACGAAGAAGAAAGATGCGCAGCTCGGGCCGGTCGAGGTGAGCCACAGTGAGCACCACGGATTTGCAGTGCCGCCCGTGCTGAGCGGGCTTCTGGTGGTGGGAGGAATCGTGCTGCTCGTGGCAGGCGCGCGGCGCACCTAGCTCCTCAGCTACGCAACGCGGGGAACACACGCCGGGCATTTCACAGGAACGCCCGGGAGTCGTGCACGTCGTTTGTGCAAGGTGCGGCGCGACTAATCGCGTCCCGGCGGAGCGTTTGCGCGCAGGTGCGAAATGCGGCCGGTGCAATCCACTCCGGCACATCAGACGCAGGACTTCGCTGAATTGGTCTGTTCTAATTCCCTAAAGTCTGACG
>DAIRIE010000043.1:9157-14612 GCA_036809705.1 Chthoniobacterales bacterium | reverse complement strand
TCTGCATCCGTGTACTGGCGCAGTGCGTATCTCGTTAGTTCGACTTACAATGTACAAAAACCAATTACCCATCCTCACATCTGCGCTGCGCCGGGTTGAATCGGCGCCGATACAGCGCAGGTCGCTACTGAAATTCGCCGGCGTTTCCCTGGCCGCGACAGCTCTCTCAGCATTTGCGGGCCGTAGCGTGTTTGCCCAAGTCGCCAGCGGCGGAATTGACCTCGGTAGCGGCGACATCGGGGTGCTCAATTATGCCTACGCGCTCGAACAACTTGAAGCTGCTTTTTACACACTCGTCACCAAAAACTTTTACGGCGGAGCGAGCGGACGTGAACGCGCTCTCTTGAGCGACATTCACGCGCACGAAGTTGCGCATCGCGAATTCCTCAAAGGCGCGTTGGGCGGAGCGGCAATCCCTAAGCTGGAGTTCGATTTCAGCACGGTCAACTTCCGCGATCGCCAGAGTGTGCTCACGACTGCGCGAACGTTCGAAGATACCGGCGTATCCGCCTACAATGGCGCTGGCCAATTGCTGCGGGACCCGAACCACCTGCTGGCGGCGGGTAGAATCGTTTCCGTCGAGGCACGGCATGCCGCGACCCTGCGCGACATATTGCAACCCCGCAGCGCAGCTTTCGCGGGTGACGACATCGTCGATTCATTCGGACTAGGCGCGGTAGATCCGCCCTCAACGGTCTTGAAAACAGTCGCGCCCTTTATCCGCACGCCTATCACCGCCAACAATCTGCCGAAACCCTAACCGGAAAATCTAACATCATGAGAACGGAGCTTCTTAATTTCATCGGAGACCTCGATTCCGAGAAATACAATGTCCCTTCCGCGCGCAGGGTGGCGTTTGAGAATATCGCCAGGGAAAGCGGTAAGATCGCACTCGGTGTCTTGACGCCGCTCGCCGCTGCGGGTTGCGCTGCGATCGGCTCCGCGGTCGCGCCGGATACAGGCTTGGCGAAACAGGTTTTGGAATTTGCGATCCTGCTCGAGGAACTCGAGCACGCGTTCTACGTGCAAGCGCTCGGGACTAATGGACTCATCCCGGCGGCGGATCGGACAATCTTCGAACAGATCAGCAAGCACGAAGGTGCGCACGTCACATTCCTCAATACCGGCCTTACCGGCATCGGTGGTTCACCGCAAACCGCTCCCCAATTCAACTTCAGCGGTGGCGGCCACGGAAACCCCTTCTCGAACTACCGCACCTTCCTCGAGCTGGCGCAGACATTTGAAGATACCGGCGTAGCTGCTTACAAAGGACAGGCTACTAATCTCATCACCAGCAGCAAACTCCTGACCGCAGCGCTGCGCATCCATTCCGTGGAAGCGCGCCACGCGGCTGAAATAAGGAGATTGCGCGGCGAGAAGCCGTGGACTGGCGCGTTCGACGAACCCCTAAGTAAGGAACAGGTGATGGCGCGAGTTTCGCCGTTCCTTCCCAAGGGTGCGTAGACGCCGAGTAGCGACTGGTCATCCCGAGGTCTGAAGTTCAGCCGCGGTTAAAAGGTGCTAGTCTTCATTTTGACAACCTGTGCGAGAAGGGAGTGGGGTTAGTCTGGAAATCTCCCGTTCCGACCGAGGGCGACCGAGAAGATGAGCTTCAGACGGCTAATGAGAGTATGAGCGCCGTTTCTAAATGAGCGGCTGGTCAGTTGCAGACTGTGCGCGATGGTATCAAATGGCTGCACGACCGCGAAGACAAAGGACCGTCGCCGATTGGCGTCTACGGGTATTCGCCGGGGGGTTTTCTGGCCATCGCGGCTTCGTCGCGTGGATAAAATGCCGCCGGTGCTGATGGTACACGGGGTGACGGATAAGCGGTGCCATTCGAGAAATACGCGCAGCCGCTTCTGCGCGTTCTGGGGGCGCGAGGCGGAGAGGTTGAGACGAACTTCGTGCCCGGCGAAGGCCACGTCTTCAGCGAAGCCGCCATGAAACTCGTTCGATCCAAAGCGGCGAATTTCTTCCTCCCGGAAGCTGTCTTCAGCCAGGCGCAGCGGGTAGAGATTGCATTCCTGGGCCAGTGCCGTCACTGAACAAATCGGATCCGTTTGTGAAGACGAACGCGCAGACGATGGAGTTCCGGGTGCCGGTGAAACCGGACGAGGAGAAAACGATCCGCTGTACCGTGCGTCCGGCGTTTGGCACAAACGCCTCCACACGGCCGCTCCGACAGCGGCTGCTGACGTTATTCTAAAACATCCGGCCCAAGCCGATGAATCCGCCGATCAGGTCGTATCCACCATTGCGCGAAGAGAGACCGGCGTTGGAGATGTGCCGGTAATCGAATTCGGTGTTGATCGACCAACTGGCATTCATGCGCCAGCGCGCGCCGAGCCCGGTCTGCAAGTTGAATTCGACCGGCAGGCCGATGGCGAATTGACTCTTGTCTGAAGAAGCATCAGAAGCGACAAGGCCGGCGCCGATCTGGAAATAGGGAACGAAAAAGGGATGCCTGCCCCAGGCGAAATTGTGACGAAGCTGGAGGGCGCCGCCGCCCAGCACACTGCCGGGGCCTTGCAGGACCGGCCCGACAAAACCTTCCAGCAGAAATTCTTCGTTGCCGAAAAACATACCCGGGCGCCGGTTATCGAGCATCCATCCGTAACGCACAGCCACCAGCGCGGTGTCGAAAAAGGGACGTTGCGCGAGGTGAGTGTCGCTGAGCGATTTCAAATAACTTCCGAAGGCCTCGAACTCGTGGGTGCCTTGAGTGAAGCCCGGCTCGGCGCTCGGCGGTGCGATCGATGGTGCTTCTCCCGCGCGAACGAAACCGCGGGCAGTGACCAGAACGACGAAAGTGAGAAGGAGAAAGCGCTTCATGAAGACTCCTTCTCTCAGCAATAGCAGCAGTTTTCAAGTCTCGCTCGGAGAGCTGCCATGAGGATGTTGTCGCCTGCTTCCCTGCACCCCGCGCCGGGCTTGCGCAGCTCGCTACTCTATCTCGGCAAACGCGTAGAAGCTTTGCCATGGGCTGTTTTTGCTGCCTTCACGCCCACGTCACTGAACCTTGGACGCGAAGTTTTGTCTGAGATGTAACGTGGATATCGTAGAGTCACGAGATGATCATGAGCTATCGCGATAAGCCGGCCGGCGTGTGTGATGCGTTCGACGGACCGTCGATCACCGAGTCGGCAGCGCAGGTTCACGGCATTGTGGGCGAGTATGCGCGGGCGCTTGAGACGCTCGGTGGGCTGTTGTCGCGGCCGGCGTCGTTCACGGTGGAAATGCTGAAGATCGATCCGGCGTGGGATCCGCTGCGGAACGAGCCTGGGTTTCAACAGTTGCTGGTGAAATACGGTGCGAAGACTTAGCGCTGGGATCATCGCGACGCTGGCGGCTGCGCAGCTCCTGGCGGCTCAGGGCCAGGTCTTCGCTGCTCAGGGGAAGCTAACAGCTTCCCCTACAGAGTTGGCGCAGGTTGCGCAGACTAGATGGGAGGTGGTCTCGTCTGAGGTTGACCAAGGGGCAGCGAGTGGCATCGAGCACCGGCATGTCGAGCTGGCGAAGGGCGGCGATCGGGCAACGATTGATGTCGCGCTTTTTTCGGCGAAATCCGCCAGCCTGCGCGTGATCGATGACCCGGAAGGTTCGGATCGGCTGGCCGAGGCGATGCAGCGCGCGAACTGCGTCGCGGGCGTGAACGGCGGTTATTTCGACACGACTTTTAAACCGATCGGCTTGCGCGTTGTTGATGGTGCGGTGACTTCGCCGCTGGTGCGCGCGCGTTTATTGACTGGCGTGCTCTGCGACTCGGGACGTGGCATTGAAATCAAGCGGCTGGCGGAATTTTCACCTCAACGGAAATTGAACGCGGCGCTGGAGTGCGGCCCATTGTTGGTGGATGGAGGAAAGGCCGTGTCGAAGTTGGATGCGACGCGAAGCGCGCGCCGAACATTCGCGGCCATCACGCGCGGAGGGAAGGCGGCTCTCGGCGTCTCCAGCGACCTGACGCTGGCACAACTGGCGGAGCTGCTGGGCAATGATCGTTCGATGGCTAACGATTTCAAAATTTGGCGCGCGATGAATCTCGATGGCGGATCATCGAGCGCGTTTTGGTTTAAGAAAGCGGATGGCGGAATATTCGCGATTTCTGAAGACAAGGCAGTGCGGGATTTCGTTGGCGTCGCGTCGAAGTAGTGGCGCGTCCTGTTTTCCTGTCATCCTAAGCGAAGCGGAGGCCCTCACGAGCCTCCTCTCTGACTCGGTGAGGTCGCTCGCTCCGCGGGCCGGACTGGCGTTGTCTGCGCGGCTCGGGATGGCACGTGTCGACGCGGCGGACGGACGGCAGCTACACAGGTCGCGGGGCGAGGAATAATCTCGGCAAGGAGCGCGCATGTCTTACCGTGAGCGCGATGCGCACCTTCGGCAGATTCAGAGCAGGCGACCGGTTTTTCTATGGCGAAATCCTCGCGGAGGAAGTGCACGTTTTGGCCGATGCGTTCTGGATCGAGATTCAGCCGACGGGCGAGATATGGCGATCGCCGTTCCGGTGGCGCCGTCGAAGCTAATCGCGGTCGGATTGAACTACGCCGATCACATCGCGGAAATGAAGCGAACGCCGCTTGGCACACCGCTGATTTGGTTCAAGGCGCCGAGCTCACTGCTGCCGCACAATGGCGCCGTCGAGGTCGCGTTTCCTGAACACCAGACCGATTTCGAGACCGAGCTCACCATCGTCATTGGCGCGCGGGCAAAGAACGTCAGGGCCGAGCACGCGCTCGACCATGTATTTGGTTACACCATCGGCCTGGACATCAGCGATCGCGATTTGCAAAAAACGGAGAAGCAATTTGGCCGCTGCAAATCATTCGACACTTACACGCCGCTGGGGCCGTTTGTTTATAGTGGTGTGGATGTCGCTGATCTTGAGATTACGCTGCGCCAGAACGGGGAGGTGCGACAACGCGCGCGTACCCGGCAGATGATTTATCCGGTGGACGAGATCGTGGCATTCGCCAGCCAGCAACTGACGTTGCTGCCCGGCGACGTGATCCTGACCGGCACGCCTTCTGGCGTCGGACCGATCCGCGCGGGCGATGAGCTCGAGGCGCGAATCGGGGAGTGGCCGCCTTTGCGAAATGTGGTGCGGAACGCGAATGCCGCGCAGCGTCGCAAACAGTAACAGGCAGGCACTGCTGCTCGCCGAGCGTTGCAGGTGAAAACCGGTCGCGCGCCATGGGGCAGAATGGCTGAGTTACACGCGCTTACATCCCAGGCGCGGTGCTGATTCGATATCTAAACGCAGTACCACAATGATGTTGCGACTGCGTCGATGAAAAGTTTTGCTGGACTCCGGACGATTCCGTTTGGGATAACTACAAAAGAATTGGTCATCGAAGGGTCCCGCTCCAACTCCACTTGCTTATGAAAAAATTGCTGACTGCCTCTCTCGCCCTCGCCGGCATTGCCACTGCACTCGCGCAAAGCCAGCCACCAGCAC
>DAIRIE010000043.1:8093-9147 GCA_036809705.1 Chthoniobacterales bacterium | reverse complement strand
CGGTTACTCCGGCGGGTCTGGCTGTGCCGCCGCCCGGCGTCGCCACTTCGCCGAATGTCACCGGCGTCGCTTCACCTGCGGCGCCTGGCGCAGCCACATCGCCTGCACTCGGCGCTCCGACGGCAACTTCGCCCGGCGTTCCCGGGGAAATGCCGAGCCCGGCTGTTTCAGCAACACTAAGCGCCGCGCCTTCGGCTTCTCCGGTCGCTTCGGCTTCGCCTGCACCACAGGCAAAGCAGGGATGGACCAATTTCATTATCGATAACTTCAAAAAAGGCGGTCCGATCATGTGGCCGATTTTGATTGTCTCGATCATCGGCGTCGCCGTGGTGCTGGAGCGCATCTTTTGGTGGCTCGGCCGCTGGATGCGGCGCGATCCCAAGCGCATCGAAAAAGTCTTTACCGCTATCGAGAGCGGAGACGTGACCGAAGCTTCCCGGCTGTCGCGCGGTTCGCGCGACCCGGTCCTGCGCATGATGTGGAACGGCTTGAATCACCAGCACGCGTCGCTCCAGGGCGCCTTGCAGGTGGCGGCTGGCATCGAGATCAAGCGCGCCGGACGGTTCCTCGTGGTGATGGACACGCTGGTCACGCTGGCGCCGTTGCTCGGTTTGCTGGGAACGATCACCGGCCTTATCCGCTCGTTCAGCTTTTTGGGCAACGAAGAGATCGCGGTGACTCAGGTCACGGGCGGTATCGCGGAGGCGCTTATCGCGACCGCGTGCGGTCTCGGCATCGCCATTTTCGCCCTAATCCCGTTTAACTTTTTTACTTCTCGAGTGTCTAACTTGGAGTTCGAATTACAAACCGCAGCGACGAATCTCGAAGTGATGCTCGAAGCGCAGAACAGGACGCAAGAAGTGGAAGTAGGGTCGGGAACGCCATCCTCCGCCACCCGCTCATCGATCTAGGAAGCTTCTCATGCGCATCGGCAGTCCCATCCCGCACAAAAAAGCGCGCATCGAGATCATCCCGCTCATCGACATCATGTTCTTTCTTCTTGCCAGCTTCATCATGGTGAGCTTGAGCCAGGTGCACATGAAAGGGATTAAGG
>DAIRIE010000043.1:0-8041 GCA_036809705.1 Chthoniobacterales bacterium | reverse complement strand
CAAGCAGATGGTCACGTATGATGCTCTCACGGCTACGTTGGCGCGAGTGCATCAGGAGAATCCCGACGCCAAAGTCTTCGTTCGCGGTGACCGTGACACGGTGCACGGCAACATCATCCGCGTGCTGGACATACTGCGTTCGGTTGGCTTTTACAAGATCGCCTTCGAAATCAAGAGCGAGGGGTTAAAGAACCTGCCCGCTCCCAGCACGGGTCCCTGACATATGCCTGGTCCACTTCTCTACAAAGCCGCGCCCAGATGGCAGGTGCTCGCTGCCTTCGGTGGAGCGCTTGCCATTCACGGCATTGCGGTCGCTGTCGCCTTTCACAAGGAACCGCCGCCGGTGGACGTCTCGGATATTCCCACGGCTACGATCGAGGCGACGCTAGATATGCCCCCGGCAGACGAGCCGACGCCGCCGCCCGAAGATATTCCCGTCCCGGAAGCGCCGCCGCCGCCCGATATCCAGCCGGAATTTCACGAGGAACAGACTCCCCCACCCAAGCAACAGAAGCCGTCACTGAAGGTTCAACCGATCAAAGCGCCGCAGGTGACGGGGCCGCCCAAACCGCCGGGTATGGTGAGCGCGTCACAGGGTAAAGCCTTAGCCATCAGCGCGCCGCGTCCGGAATACCCGTACGAAGCGCGTAGGACTCACAGCACCGGGAGCGGCGTGTGCGTGGTCACCGTCGATACCGCCAGCGGCAATGTCACCGACGCGACAATGGCGCAAAGCACAGGCAACTCCGCTTTGGATAACGCGGCCACGAGTGCGTTCAAGAGGTGGCGATTTAAACCTGGAACAGTTTCCCGGGTCAAAATTCCGATCACATTTACCATGGCCGGAGCATCGTACTAGGCCATGCGCGTCCGTTCGCCCCTTCCTAAGAAGCACGCGCGGATCGAGATCATTCCGCTCATCGATATCATGTTCTTCCTGCTCGCCAGCTTCATCATGGTGAGCCTGAGCCAGACCCACATGAAAGGCATCAAGGTGAATCTACCCGCTAAAGGCGCGGTGCAGACCAACCCGAATGTGAAGGACTCCGTCTCGATTCGCGTTTCGCCCGGCAACGCCGTTTTCTTCGATAATCAATTCGTTCCCGATGACCAGGTCATGCCGCGGCTTTACCAGCTGCACGCCGCTAATCCGAACGTCAAAGTTTCCATTAGCGCCGAGATGATGTCGATTCATGGCGACGTCATCAGCTTGCTCGACAAGGTGCGCCAGGTCGGCATCGAAAAAGTCGGCTACCAAATCCGCGCCGCGCCTAGCACGGCGCACTAATTTGGGATGGTGTAGCGGCGCTCTCGTCGACGTGGCCGCGAAGGCGGTATCCGCTGCGACTCGAGCGCAGCGCCTCTGCCGCCGGGGCGCACGGCAGCTACCACCGCCCCCGACCATAGTACGATCCTAAGTTTTGGGTGGCCGGCGTGTTTGTTCTCATGAGGCGTTTTCCTTATGAGCACTGCCGCACTTCTCTATCGGCCGAATGCGAAGTGGCCAGTCGCCGGCGCGTTTGCCGCGGCGTTGATACTTCACCTCTGCGCAGTCGCTCTCGCTTCGCATCGCGCGATTCCGCCGGTGGAAGTCGCGCCACAAAGCGTGATTGATGTTATCGGAATCGAGGAAGCTGATCCGGCGCCTCCAGTGCCGCTGATCGATGAGACCCTCCCGCCGCCACCTTTGGCCACCGCAGAATTCATCGACGCGAGTCCGCCAGCGCCCCCATCGGCGCGCCGGGAGCGCCGCCCGGTGCGCGCGACCACAGCCGTTCGTGCTGCCGGCGTTTTGAATCCGCGCGCCCTCGCGTTGCGCGCTCCACAACCGGATTATCCTTACGAGGCGCGTCGAAATCACGTCACTGGCAGCGGCATCGTCGCGCTGACGATCGACAGCGCGAACGGGGACGTCGTTGAAGCTGAGATGGAACAAAGCACCGGGAGTTCCGTGCTCGATCAATCCGCGCTCGCCGCTTTTCGTCGTTGGCAGTTTAAAATCGGAACACCGCCACGCGTGCACGTCCCGATCACGTTCACCATCAATGGCGCGCAGCTTTGAGGAACGCGTTTAGCTCGCGCGCGGCTCGAGCGCGATGGCTGATCCGGTTCTTCACTTCGGCTGGAAGCTCGGCGAACGTTTCGCTGAGACCGGCTGGCACAAAAATCGGATCGTAGCCAAAACCATGCGCGCCGCACGGCGCGCTTCTGATGGTTCCCGCAACCATTGTTTGCGTGCTGAAAATGATGTTGCCGCCGCGTGCCGCCGCGAGCGCGCAGACGAATCTTGCGCTCGCATCGCGGGCATTCACGCGACGCAATTCGCGGAGAAGTTTCTCCACGTTGGCGCTGTCACTTGCCTGCTCGCCGGCATAGCGGGCCGAGACAATTCCCGGCGCGCCGCTCAGCGCATCGACCTCGAGACCGGAATCATCTGCAATCACCAGCTCCTCTCGAGACAAACGCGAGACCGCGAGAGCTTTGATGGCGGCGTTCTCCGCAAATGTGCTGCCCGATTCAACAATTCGTGGCAGCGCAGGCAATGACGACAGGTCTCTCACGGTGAACTGCGGCCCGAGCAAAGCCGCGAACTCGCGACTCTTGTGGGAATTGGAAGTGGCGAGCAGCAAATCCATTTGTCTTTCCTGCGTTCCTGCTTTCCTAAGAGATAACTCTGATGAGCAGCGAGCGGCGCAAACCTTATCCCTTCGACCAGTTCGAGCCAAAATGGCAGCGCCTTTGGGATGAGCGCCAGCTCTTTCGCGCGCCAAACCCGGGCGAAGAGAATTTCGATCCGGCGAAACCGAAGTTCTACGTGCTGGATATGTTTCCCTATCCAAGCGGCGCCGGTCTCCACGTCGGTCATCCGGAGGGTTACACCGCCACCGATATCGTCGCGCGCTACAAACGGATGCGCGGCTTCAACGTGCTGCATCCGATGGGCTGGGACGCGTTCGGTTTGCCGGCTGAACAATACGCGATCAAGACCGGCCAGCATCCGGCAGTCACGACGCGGGAGAACATCGCGCGTTTCAAATCGCAGCTGAAACGAATCGGCTTTTCCTACGATTGGACGCGTGAGATCAACACGACCGATCCCGATTACTACAAGTGGACCCAGTGGATTTTTCTCAAGATCTACAACTCGTGGTTCAACCCGGAGACGAAGAAGGCTGAGCCGATCTCAACCTATCGCGGAGACGATCCTGCGTCCGTGCGGCTGGCTTACGTCGCCGATGTGCCGGTGAATTGGTGCCCCGAGCTGGGAACCGTTCTCGCGAACGAGGAAGTGATCGATGGCAGGAGTGAAGTCGGCGGTTTCCCGGTAGTGCGACGGCCGATGCGGCAATGGATGCTGCGCATCACTGCGTATGCGGAGCGGCTGATCGACGAACTTGAAGGACTTGATTGGCCCGAAGGGATCAAGTTGCTGCAACGCAATTGGATTGGGAGAAGCGAAGGCGCGGAGATTGCCTTCCAAGTTGCCGATCGCGACGCGGCTCGCGCGGAATGTGACATTCGCGTTTACACCACTCGGCCCGATACGCTTTACGGAGCGACTTACATTGTGCTCGCGCCCGAGCATGCGCTGGTGGATGAGCTAACGACTCCTGAGCGGCGAGAGGAGGTCGCGAAATATCGCGAGGCAGTAGCAGCCAAGTCGGAGCTGGAGCGCACCGAGTTAACGAAAGATAAAAGCGGCATCTTCATCGGAGCTTTCGCGATCAACCCCGCGAACGAGGAGAAGGTTCCCATCTGGATCGCCGATTACGTACTCACGGCTTATGGCACCGGCGCGATCATGGGTGTGCCGGGACACGATGAGCGCGACCTCGAGTTCGCGCGCAAGTTTGGCCTTCCGATAATTCCGGTGGTCCAAGCTGCGGGTAAAACCGGCGAAGAATCGATCGGTTCAGTCGAGGAGGGCGTCGCGATTAATTCACCGTTGATCGACGGTTTGCCCACAGCGGAGGCGAAGAAGAGAATCATCGCCTGGCTGGAACAACGCGGCCGCGGGCAGGCGGGCGTGCGCTACAAACTGCGCGATTGGCTTTTCTCGCGGCAGCGTTATTGGGGCGAGCCGTTCCCGATCGTGTGGGAGAATGGCAAACATCGGGCTTTGGGTGAATCCGAGCTGCCTGTCACGCCGCCGCCCCTGGAGGATTTTAAGCCCACAGGCACTAGTCAGCCGCCCTTGGCAAAAGCGCGCGATTGGATTCGGTATTCCGATAATGCGGCGCGCGAAACGAACACCATGCCGCAATGGGCCGGCTCATGCTGGTATTACCTGCGCTATTGCGATCCGCGCAATGATGCGCGGTTTGTGGGCAAAGAAGCGGAACATTACTGGATGGAAGGGTCGGGCAACCTGCTCACAATCGTAGAGTGGGAGCGCCGCCTGACCAGCCTGCTCGCTCTCGCCAAAAACAAGCGAGCTAATCGCAAACAGTTCATCACTTTTGGCGTAGTTGAGCGGGCACAAGCGGACCGCATTAAGTCGGCAACTCGACAGGATGTCGCGGGCTTCCGCCGGTATATCGATGTTTTCGCCCTGCGGCACATCTTGAACAAGCATGACTCAGAGCATGAAACCAATAAACAGAACGTGCCGGTTGGGTTTTCTGACCTGCTTCGCATTCCAGACATTGTTCGAGAACCCGATGCAATTGAATCAGCCGGCGAAACGAGCCTGCACCTGCCAGCGATCCGTTACATAAAACGGATCGGCGAGACGATCTGCTACGTCGAGGAGGTGCTACTCGGCCGAAGGTTACTGGCGGCGAAAACCATGTACAAGAAAGCGGCGACGGCGAGTCATGCCCCGAGAGGCCTTGCTCATACGCCCGAAACGCTCCGTCGCACGAAACAAACAATCGCGGCGTTACCCCGGCCAGTCAACGCGCGCAAACCGGGCGGTGTGGACCTTTATGTCGGCGGAACCGAGCACGCGGTTCTGCATCTGCTCTACGCCCGTTTCTGGCACAAGGTGCTTTTCGACCGGGGCCACGTGAGCACGCCCGAGCCGTTCCAGCGTCTGGTAAATCAGGGCATCATCCTCGGGGAGGATAATCGCAAGATGTCCAAGCGCTGGGGCAATGTCATCGATCCGCTCGATGTCATCGCCGAGTACGGCGCGGATGCGTTTCGCTGCTACGAAATGTTCATGGGCCCGCTCGAACAAATGAAGCCCTGGAGCATGCGCGGAGTGGAAGGCGTGGCCCGTTTTCTCGCGCGCGTCTGGCGCCTGATCATGGATGAGAATCAGGCCGGCGAATGGGAATTATCAAGCCGCCTTCAAGAAATTGCGCCGGATAAAGCGCAACTTAAAGTCGTGCACGCCACCATCAAGAAAGTCACCACAGACATCGAGTCGCTTTCGTTCAACACCGCCATCTCGCAGATGATGGTCTTCGTCAATGCCTTCACCAACGTTGCGACCGTGCCGGTCTCGGCCATGCGCACACTGCTGGTGCTGCTCAATCCATTTGCGCCTCACATCAGCTCCGAGCTTTGGGAAATTGTTGGCCGCAATTTTAGAATCACGCCATCTGAAATCACTGATCAACCCTGGCCAGAGCATGACGAAAGTCTGCTTGTCGAGGACGAGATCGAGATGGTCGTGCAGGTGAACGGAAAGGTGCGCGAGAAATTCCTCGCGCCGATTGCCGCCCGCGACGATGAGCTCAAAGCGATCGCGCTGGCGTTGCCGAAGATTCAGGAACTCACTGGCGGCCGAGAGATTCGCAAGGTCGTGGTCGTGCCGAAGAAGCTTGTCAACGTGGTGGTGAACTGATTAGCACAAACTCATGTGGAAAGAATTCAAGGAGTTTGCGGTCAAGGGCAATGCGCTCGATCTCGCGGTCGGCATCATCATCGGCGCTGCCTTCACCGGCATTGTCAATTCCGTGGTCAAAGACATCATCATGCCGCCGCTTGGTCTCGTCACGGGCGGTCTGGATTTCTCGAATCAATTCCTCGTCCTGAAACCTGCGCCGAGTGGCGCGATATTCGCGACGCCGGCAGAAGCGGCCAAAGCAGGAGCCGTGACCTGGAACTACGGCAACTTCGTCACTGTGCTCATCAATTTCATCATCGTCGCCATCGCCGTGTTCCTTATCATCAAAGCGATCAATAAAATGAAGCGGCCGCACCCGACCGATCCTGTGTCGAAAGATTGCCCCGCCTGTGCGATGACGATTCCGATCAAGGCGACGCGCTGCCCGCATTGCACGAGTCAGCTGTAACGACTGCGCTGCCCCGGGCGCGCGCGAGGGGAAACCGCCGCGAGTTACGGCGTGCGGTCTGGCGCTTTGTCCAGCTGCAACGGCAGGAGCGCCTGGTTCAGCGTCGGCTCAGCCCAGGTCGGCGGATGTTGCAGCATCTGCAAATGCTGACTCGTGGGATGAAACTCCGCCTGCACAGTAAAAGTGAGCTTCTCATCTCCGCGCATTACCGTGATCGGCACCGCATCGCCCGCGGTTAGAAAAAACGATGCGTCGATAATATCGTCCGGATGCCGGATCGCTTTGTGCCCGACCTGCAAAAGAATGTCGCCGGCTTGAATCCCGCAGTTCGCCGCCGGCGTGTTCTCCACAATCTCCGTCACCTCCGCGCGCGAGCCGCCTTTTTCTTCCGCCGCCTCGGTCAGGTGGGCGCCGATCCAGCCGTGCCGCACTTCGCCGAAACGCATGTAATCGCTGCGAATCTTATCCGCCGCTTCGATGGGCAGCGCGTAGCACGATGAGCTGTTCTCCAGGCTGCTGACCACGATGCCCACGACCTCGCCTTTCATGTTCAACAATGGCGCGCCAGCTTCCCCGCGCTGCGTCGGCAAGTTCGCGCGCAGGTGCGTGGTGGTGAGATAGCGGTCGAGATATTTCCGATCAAAGCCCGCGACCATGCCGAAGCTGGGTGTTTCAGGAAGGTCAAGCGGATAACCGATCATGACTACGGGCGTGGCGACTTGAAGCGCTTCGGATTTACCCACCGGCAGTGCTGGGGAAGCGGCGTCAATCTTCAACATCGCGATCCCGCTGCGCACGTCGGCCACGAGTTGACGCGCGCGAACCTTTTTGCCGGAAAACTCCACACTGAAATTGGTCCCTTCGCCACCGACGGAATAGGCGGTGAAAATGGTGCCGGTGGGATCGATGAAAAAGCCAGTGCCGGAAAGCTCGCTGTGCTCATCCACGGCGTGAATCTTCACAACCGCGCGGGCGCAGCGGTCGAACACTCCTTTGACCTCGCGGCTGATGGTGTCGGCGGTGCGTTCCTGCGCCTTCGCCGAAAGTGTCGCGACACAGACGAGCAGAGCGAGCGAACGCACCGACATGACGCGAGAGACAACTGCCGGGTGGCAGTTAAAATCGCAGGGTCGACTCATAACTCACGGGCATGCTGTCCAGCACATAGCGGGGCGGCGCTGCCGTCTGGTGAGTCGAAAGATTGGAATGGCGAATCTGCGGCGGCGCCGTGGTGACCCCCACGGAAAGCGGCTCGGCCAGGCTCCAGGTATTGGCGCTGACAGTTTGGGCAGGAATAGCGGGAGCGACCTGCGCGATGTTGCCTGGCGAAACCGGCGACTGATAAATCTTGAGCGACAGGACTGCGGCGCAAACCAGCACCGCCGTCACCGCTGCCGGATAAGATGCAAGCCGTGCCACGTTAAGGGTGAGCATGAAATCCTGCACCCGCTGAATCGCGATCTGCCAGAGCGGTTGGCGCAGGAGCTCATCACGCTGGCGACGGTGGAACTCGTGCAGAAAATCTTCGAAATAACCGGGAGGCGGCTGCTCGTGCCGTTTCATGCGGAGCAATACCCCGAGGTCTTTTTCGTTGAATTCGTTCATGCGTGGAGATTTAGGAGACAGGGTTCTTGCGGAATTCCTCCAGGTAATTCTGGAGTTGGCGATTCGCGTAGAAGAGGCGGGAACGTACCGTACCCTCGGAAACGCGCAAGATCTTGCTGATCTCGGCATGCGGCATTCCTTGAATATGAAACATGGTAACCACGGCTCTGTGTTCATCAGACAGTTTCATC
>DAIRIE010000042.1:10673-15051 GCA_036809705.1 Chthoniobacterales bacterium | reverse complement strand
AATGTGAGGATTCCTTCGACCAGGATTCCCTGCATCGGCGTGAGGTTGGCAGCGAGCTGCGGCGTGCCGTCCATAATCACGGTGCGATCGTAAACTCCGAGCAGAATGAGCGCCGCCGTTACGCCGCCGAGCAATTGCGCAATCCAGTAACCGATCGCATCGACGATTTTCATATGACCCCCGCAGACGAGGCCGAACGTGACAGCGGGATTCAGATTGCCTCCGGAAATGTGCAGGGTGGCCGAAACAAACGCGGCGATGGTAAGGCCGTGCGCCATGGCGACCGCGAGCGTGTCGTGTCCGGCAGTCTTGATCGCGCCGATGCCGACGAAAATGAGCGCGAATGTTCCGATGAATTCAGCGAGCAGCGGTCGAAGTCTGTTCATGCCGCCATGCAAGCAAGAAGCGCGAGCGGTGGCAATGCTGTAGCGGCGCGTCTATGACCGCCGCGAACAAGAGCGTATTCAGCCGCCGGCGTAGTTCGGGTACCGATCGCGCAACTGCTTCGCCACCCGGTCCGCTTCATCCGCTTTGCCGGCGCGGCGATAAGCCTCGGCCGCTTTGTCCAGCGCGCGCGGCGTGATGGCCGGATCATCGTAGAGTAACGCCACACCGGCATAAGCTTTGCCCGCATCGTCGAAATGCTGCCGCTCAAACTGCACATCACCGGCGAGCAGACGCGCTTCCGCGTTGACCTTCCCTTCCGGCTGCAACGTCATGATCTCCGCCGCGATCTTCTCCGCATCATCGGGTTTGTGCGCGGCGATCTTCGTCGCGCCCAAAGCCAGGAGCGTTTTCGCTTTGCCCGCGGGATCAGTCGAAGCTTCGAGGTAACGGCTGAAAGCGCTCTCGGCTTCGTCATAGTTCTTCACCTTGCTCGCCGCGTCTCCAAGGTAAAACCAGTAATCCGGTTTCACCTGCGCTGAGTTCGGCAGACGCGAAAGGGCGGCCAGATACTTCTCGGCCGACGCGTAGTTTTTGTCGTTGTAATAGTCGATGCCGAGCCATTCCAGCACCTCCGCCGGAACACGAGTGCCACCGTCTTTAGCTAAGGCCGCATCCACCTCGGCCGCCGCCGCCTTGCGATCACGCAGATAAAAATGCGAAAGAATAATGCGCACCGTCGCTAGCTCATCATACTGCTCACGGTTCAGACGCCGCGCTGCATCGAGCGAGCCCAGAGCGCGTTTGTAATCCTTCGTATCGAACGCTGATTTGCCGATGTAATAGTTGGCCTGCGCCGCCGCCGCGCTCTTCGGGTATTCCTTGAGCAACTGCGCGAACGTCCTCGCCATTTCCTCCGTCTTGTTCTGCTCGCCCAAAAGCAAGGCCTTCTGCTGCAGCGCGCCTTCGCGTTCTTTCGCCTTTGGAAATTTCGCCAGCAACTGGTCGAGATCGGCGATGGCGGCATCGATGTTCGAGCTTTGTTGATAAGCCATCGCGCGTTGCATGAGCGCGGTCGGCGCCTGCGTCGCGTCGGGAAATGCTTTCAGGAAATAGCTGAACGCTTCGATTGTCCGCGGCGTCTCCTTCAGTTGCAGCTGGCACCAAGCCAGTTTGTAGGCCGCTTCCGCGCGCAGGTTTTCCGCGAGCTGCGACGCGCGCAGTTGTTCGTAAAGTGGCGCCGCTTCACCGAACTTCTGCTGTTTGTAAAGCGCTTCCGCCTTGAGCAGGCGCGCCTGGTCCGCCCGTTCCGCCGGCGGACTGGTGCGCAGAAATGTGTCCACCTCACCTATGACAGCATTCGGGTCGGAGTTGTAGAGATTGATCAACCGCTGATAACGCGCCTCTTTTGCTTCCTCGCGCGCGGGAAACTTGTCGATGATCTGCTGGTAAATCTCCTCCGCCTCGTGCGCGTGACCGAGTTGACGTTGCGCGTTGCCGACGAGCAGCATCGCCTCCGGTTTCGCTTCATCGGGCAATTGCTCGAGCGATTTTTTGTAATCACCAATCAACTGTGTGAATTGCCCCGTCTGATATTCCAAGCGGAGTAATCCGGCTTGCGCGACGCCTTTCCACTTGCCCGCTTCGGGAGAATTGCGCGCCCGATCAAAAAGTGTCCGCGCTTTCTCGACCAGGTCCTTGTAAACCTTGCCGCGGTCTGACGTGGCCAGGTCGCTCGCGATCAGTCCGGCGCGCACCGCCGCCTCCGCTTTCGTCGCGGGTCTTTCTGCCTCCGCCGAAAGCGCCTCGTATTGCTTGAGCGCATCGGCCCGCCGGCCACGCGCGAGCAACATCGCGCCCGCCGTAGCGCGCGCGTCTTCGCGATACTGGCTCTTCGTTTCCGCCACTTGCAGGTAAAGCGCGAGCGCGTCATCGCCGCGCTTGGTGTTCTCCAGGCAACGCGCTTCGAAGTACCTGGCAGAGAGCGCCACCGCTGCGTCCTTCGATTTGCTCGCGGCTTTGTGAAACAGTCCTTGCGCTGCCGCGTAATCTCTTTGCGAGAACGCCATCACGGCCAGCGCATAGGCGGAGGGGCCGGCAAATTCGCTCTCTGAAAAATCATCGAGCACTTTTTGGAAATTGACGCGAGCAGATCCTATTTTCCCAACCGCGCGATAACTTTCACCCAGGCCAAAAGCCGCATTCGCCCGGCCGGATGCCGTCGGATAATCGCTCAAATATTTCTCGTACTCGGGAATCGCCAGGTCGTACATTTTGCGCGAGAAAAGCGCGTTCGCGTACTCGAGCTGGCGCTTGTCGCTCGGTTGTTCTTCCGCTGGCTTTTCCTCCGAAGCTGGCTTTTGCGCCGGCTCATCCTCCGCCGGAAGAGCGCGCGCCACCGGCGGCTCCTCCACCGGCTGCGCGCGACGAACATCCTGCGCCGCGCTTTGCCAGAAACAAATCAGCGCCGCAATCACGCTGCCGGCGATGCGCCGGAACGATTTCATTTCGCGGTGGCGAAGGCGACGTTGGTCACGCCCGCCTGGCTGCAAATGTTGAGCACATCGACCACGTTTTTGTAGGCGCCGCCTTCGTCTCCCCGAATCACCACCGCCTGTTCCGGATAAAGCTTTACCAGGTTCTGAAGCAGATCGCTCAGCTCCGTCCCGTTCATCGTGCGACGATTCACCACCACGCTCCCATCGGTGCGAACATTGACGACCACGTCGCCGGGCGGCGCCGCGCGCTCCTTCGCCGCTGTCGCCTTCGGCACCTTGACATCCAGCTCGTTCTCGTTCCGCGCCGCATTCCAAGTGAGCAAAAAGAATATGAGCAACAGCATCAGCACGTCGACCAGCGGCGCGAGCTGAATGCCCGGATGCTGCGTCACGACACGGCCGCGAAAATTCATCTGGCCAGTTTAGAAATCGGATTCGAGCAATGCTGGGGAGCGTTCACTCCGTTTGCTGAATTGCAGCGAGAGCAACGCCAGGATATGAGTCACGGCCGACTCCAGCTCCGAGATCAATCGCTGGGAACGCCCGCGAAAGAAGGCGTAGAAAATCATCGCCGGAATGCCGATGGCCAGACCGGCCGCAGTATTAAAGAGCGCCTGACTGATGCCGCGCGACAAGGCCACATAGCGCGCGCTGCCAAGGTCCGCCCCGAGCGCGCCGAATGAGCCGATGATGCCGATGACCGTGCCAAGCAATCCAAGCAGCGGCGCGATCATGCCGATATCCGCGAGGTAAGTGACGCGATTATTCAGAGCCGTAGCCACACGCGTCCCCTCCGTCTCCGCGATCTCGCGCACCTGCTGGAAATCCGCATTCGGGTTTTTCGTGGTGAAATCCAGAACCTGCTGCACCACCCGAGCGACCGCTTCGCCGTGGCGATTTGACACCGCGAGCAGCCCCAGATAATCACGCTTGCGCAGAAGCGCGTCAGCCGTGGCCATGAAGCCGCGCGAGACAATAGCGCCGCGCCGAATCGTCAGAAAATAAACGATGATCAGCATCAGCGAAACGATCGAGAGCAAGACTAGGAAAATCATCACCGGCCCGGCGGATCGCATCGCGTCGAAGACGGTCTGCGTGTGCGGAACGTCCGGTGGCAAACCGGGAATAGGGGCGGGCGATTGCGCGAAAACCGGCGTCGCGCTCATCGCCGCAAGAAACAGGAATTTTTTCATGCGCAAAGCTGGCGTTTACGATAAACGGAGCGCGCCGCTTGGCAACGGCTGGACATTCAAAAGAACGGCGCTGCCTGAGCCAGCCGGCTCGCGAATACCTTCGCAGTGGCGCCAGCGCCTTACAAATTATACGCCAGCTTGTGCGTTGGCTGATAAAGCTGCATATCATCCGCGCCCGGCACGATCATCATGATCACGCGCCCGTACTCGCGTTCCTCGATCGCGCCGCGAAACTGCGCCCCTTTCGCCCGCAATTCATCCACCGTCGCATCGATGCCATCGCACATCATCGCGATCGAGTGC
>DAIRIE010000042.1:0-10615 GCA_036809705.1 Chthoniobacterales bacterium | reverse complement strand
GTCATCATCCCAATCTTCCGTCACAAACTTCCAGCCAAGCACATCTCGCAAAAACGCCCGCGTCGCCTTCGCGTCGTCGGAGTAAATCAAGGTATGAATTGAAGTGATCATAGATCGTAACTTAGATCAGCTTTCACGTCTCGCTGAGCTCATGTGAATAGACGCCGCGACCCGTCATCGCAGGCTGCACGCGAGCCAATACATCTTCAAAGTCTCTATACGGGATGAGTCAGGGTTCCGCTTGCTCGTCCCATACGAAGCAAATAAGAGCCTGAAATCCTTCGAGAGACCGCAGATCGGTCTGTCGCAACCCATAGAAGGTGCGTCCACCCGGGTGAAGCGTTGAGTAGCGGATGTAAAGACGACGGCCGCCTCTAAGTCATAGAGCAAACGACTACCTGGTAGCTTATTAGTGGAACCGAATCTCTGACGGAGCTCATAAAGTAGCTGTTCTCGGGCATTCGGTCCGCTCATCTATTAATCCGAGGTATCATTGATGCCGGTACTACACAACACCGCCCTTATTCCCACGAAAACTTTAGCGAGCGATTGTAACAGGTTACTGCAGCCAACTAAAGGTGAACAACTGAGCGGTATAGCACAACTTAATCTGTGTCTTTTGATAGTTTCACCGGCAACTGGAACTGTGTAACCCGCCGCTTTAGGAGCGCTCAAGCTTTTGCTGTAGAGCCGAGACCGATCAAAGCAGTAAGTGCGCGGCGTTCCGGGCGCGCAAGCTACCGCCTTAGCACACCACGTTCTCCGGTATTTGGCGGCGCAAGAAAGACATAAACAGGAGCAGCACGAACGAGACTGCCAGGAGCACCAGGGCATAGGCGTGCGCGGATGAATATTCCAGCTTTTGCACTTCATCGTAGAGTGCGATGGAGGCGACCTTTGTTTTGCCTGGGATGCTGCCACCCAGCATGAGGACGACTCCGAATTCACCGACGGTATGAGCGAAGCTTAGGACGATGCCGACCATGAGTCCGCGGCCTGCGAGGGGAAGTATTACGTGGCGGAACGCTTGCAGCCGAGAGGCTCCGTCAAGCCGCGCCGCATCGACCAATGCCTTGGGCACGGTGCGGAGTGCGGCTTGAAACGGCTGGAGCGCGAAGGGCAGACTGTAAATCATCGATCCGAGCACGAGACCGGCAAAACTGAAGGCGAGGCTTTGGCCGAAAAGCGCCTGCCACCATCCTCCGAGTGTGCGCTGCGGTGCGAAGAGCACCAGCAGATAGAAACCAATAACTGTAGGCGGTAGGACTACCGGCAGAGTCAGGATCGTTTCAACAAGCAGAATGCCGCGCCAGCGGGAGCGGTTCAGCCACTGCGCCAGCGGTAATCCGAGCAGGACGAGAAAGAGAGTGGTGGAAAAGGCGAGCCGCAGCGTGAGCCAGAGAGCTTCGCCAAAATCGGGCGGTAAGTCCATCGCGAATGGCCGGAAACATGGCGCGTTATTTCGCTAGCCGAAAGCCATACCGGTCGAAGATTTTTCGCGCATCCGGGGAGCGAAGGAAATCGAGATAGGTTCTGGCGAGCGGCTTGGCGGCCCCAGTTTTTGTGATCACCGCAGCTTGTTCCAGCGGCGGGTAAGTGGCGGTCGGGATCTCGAAGTAATGACCTACCTTCTTGAGCTTCGGCGAGAGCACGAGCGAAAGCGCCACGATGCCCGCGTCGGCGTTTCCCGTTTCCACGAATTGCGCGGTCTGGGCAATGTTCTCGCCGTAAACCACCCGGCTCTCCACCTCTTTCCACAGGTTCTCATGTTCCAACGCTGCCCTGGCCGCGCGGCCATAAGGCGCGTGTTCCGGGTTTGCGATCGCGATTTTCTTCACCACCTCTGCGTCGCGCAGCACCATGAGCCCATGGGTGACATCCACCTTCTCGTTAGTCGTCCAGAGAACGATTCGGCCAGCCGCGTATTGCATCAGAGTCGCCTCATCCGCGAGGCCGGCCTTGATCAGCTCGCGCGGGTAACTCAGGTCGGCGGAAAGGAAGACGTCGAAGGGCGCGCCATTCTTTATCTGGGCAAAGAAGTTACCGGACGAACCGGTAGAGACTTTGAGCTCTGCGGCGGGATACGATTTCTGGAAGGCGGCATTCAGGTCCTGCAGGCAGTAAGTCAGGTCTGCGGCCGCGGCGATTGAGAGTTCTTCCGCGCGAACCGCCGGCGCTATCAAAAGCAGCAGCATGGGAAGGATCAACGACTTCGAGGTCATGAGATTAGTACGCTTTTGACTGGCCGCTTAACCCACTCTTTGCAAAAGCTGCCGGCTTTTTTCTAAACGGCCACTTTCGGAGCGCTCAAGCTCTTGCTGTAGAACCCGGATCGGTCGAAGCAGCACGGGCGTCGCTTGCCGGCGGCGAGCATCGAGCAGGCATTCTTGATCCGGCGCGCGCGCGTCTTTGGCTGTTTGGCCGAGGTGATCCAGTGAATCCAGTCTCTGCGGGCCATTGGAGTGATGTCCGACCACAATGCCCGTAGTTTTGGCGCCGCTGCCGCAAGAGCTTTTCGCAGATCTGGCGGCACTTCAGGTTCCGGTTCCTCAGTCGCCGGCGCGATCTCCAGGGTTACAATGTCGCCTATCCCTGCGGCCGCAGCTTCGCGCAGCTTCTCGCCCACTTTGAGCCAGTGGCTCTTTTGCCCGTCAGGCTCGAGCGTCGCTTCAAAGGGGACGGCATTGATGGTGCCTTGGATCGCCGTCATGCCTCGCGGGGAAAGCTTCGCGCTGGCGTTCTTTGGCAAGATGAGAAAGCTCCAGGAGCCGCTTTCCGCCGGCCGCAAGAGTTTCGCTTCAAAACGGATCTTGGAAGCAGTGGTCTTAATCATTTCTGCCTGGTGTCACGGATAGGACGGTTTCACAACGTGCGTGCTTCACTCGCCCAACAATGTCAAACCGGTGATGATGCCGAAGGGACATAACGAGACAGGAGATCACCGACCGCCACGACGGCTCAGTGGATCCCGCGCACTCAGAAGATGTGGGCTGGACGTGTAGCGGGATTGAGCGCGATGTAGTTACGGCGGCTAGTCCAAGAGCGCGCCCTTGGGGGTGGCGATCCTCTCGCTGGACATTCTCGCTGCTTCTCGTAGAATGTCGCCATGCCTGCGCGTAAGCGAGCTTCCCGGGCAGCGAATTCGGGTTCGTCTTCTTCCCCCGCCAAAGGTTACGGCTGGATACCCGATATTCCGGATCAGCGCGATTTTCTTTATGCGCCCCGATGGCGTTTTTGCGGCAACTGCCGGAGAAGGTGGACCTTCGTGAGTTATGTCCGCCGGTGTACGATCAGGGGCAATTAGGTAGTTGCACCGCTAATGCGATCGGCGGAGCCATTGAGTTCGACCAGATGAAGGAGAACCTGCCGCAGGTGTTCGTGCCGTCGCGGCTTTTCATCTACTACAACGAGCGCGATATCGAAGGTAGTATTGACTCGGACTCGGGCGCGATGATTCGCGATGGGATCAAGAGTGTGGCCAAACAGGGCGCCTGCCCGGAAGCGTTGTGGCCGTATGTGATTAGTAAGTTCAGGAGCAGGCCTTCTCCGAAATGCTATACCGAAGCGGGGAAGCATACGGCAGCGAGCTATCAACGGTTGATCCAGTCATTGTCACAGATGCAGGGTTGTCTGGCTTCAGGTTATCCTTTTGTCTTTGGCTTCACCGTCTATGAGAGCTTTGAATCAAATACAGTGGCGCGAACGGGGCACGCGCCGATGCCGAGTACGCGCGAGCGGGTGCTGGGCGGGCACGCGGTTTGCGCCATTGGATACGATGAAAGCAAGCGTTGGTTTATCTGCCGCAATAGCTGGGGAACGAGCTGGGGCATGCGCGGGTATTTCACGCTGCCTTATGATTACCTAACGAGTTCCGATCTGGCGGCGGATTTCTGGACCATTCGGGTGGTTAGCTAATTCAGGAGTAGTTCGACTTGGCGCGAGAACTCGCAAAGCCTTGCGTCCAGGCAGGCGGCAGCGACAACACTTGTAGTCATGTCGACGGAGCGGAGACATCTCTGATCAAGACACGAAGCTAGTGATTCCTCGGCTTCGCTCCGCTGCGCTCGGAATGACAAAGGGAGAAGGCTCTACTACGAAACCCAGTCACAGGAGTCAGATCTAAAGACCCAGTCACAGGGGCAAATCTAATTCCTTAACGCTCCCATGGAGATCGGAGTTTTATAGACTGCTAGACTTGATTCGTTCTGATTGATCTCACTCGATAGACACACACACACGGCATGCGGTTTGCCTGCGCTGAGCTGGAGCGCTCCGCGCCGCATTATTGACGGGGGAAGCTAGCAGCTTCCCTACAGTATCGGCATCAGCCGATGCGGCGCACTCGGAAGATGTGGGCTGCGCGCGTGGCGGGATCGAGCTCGATATAGTTGCGGCGGCTGGTCCAGGTGTAGCGGGCGTCATCGAGCAGGTCGTGCATTTCGTAAGGCTCGCCTTCGGTCTGGCCGAAGAGTTCCAGCGGGACCTCGATCATGGAGTTGTGCGCCTGAAATGGATCGAGATTCACTACCACGAAGATGATGTTGTCGCGCGCGGGCGTGCTTTTGCCGTAGAACAACATTGCGTCGTGATCGGCGCGATAGAAGCGCAGGTTATCGTAGAAGTGCAGGGCGCGATTATCGCGGCGGATTTGGTTAAGGCGGGTGACGAGATCCTTGATGTTGCGGGGAGCGTCCCAGTCGCGCCCTTTGAACTGATACTTCTCGGAATCGAGATACTCTTCGCGACCCGGCAGCGCCGCGTTTTCGCATAGCTCGAACCCGGAGTAGATGCCGTAAACGCTGGAGAGCGTGGCGGCGAGAACGGCGCGGATCATGAACGCGGCTCGGCCGCTTTCCTGCAAAAAGACCGGCAGAATGTCGGGCGTGTTGGTGAAAAGGTTGCCGCGGAAATATTCGCGCATCTTGGTCTGCGTAAGTTCGGTGAAGTAGTCGATGAGCTCCTGTTTGTAGTTGCGCCAGGTGAAATAGGTATAGCTCTGGGTGAACCCGGCTTTCGCCAGCACCTTCATCATCTTCGGTTTGGTGAACGCTTCGGAAAGAAAGATGACGTCAGGAAATTTCGCGCGCACTCCGGCGATGAGCCATTCCCAGAACGGGACCGGTTTGGTGTGCGGATTATCGACGCGAAAAATGCGGACGCCGCGCTCGGCCCAGAAGAGGATGATGCTCTTCATCTCCTCCCAGAGCGCCTGCCAGTTGGCGCAACGGAAGTTCAGCGGATAAATGTCTTCGTATTTTTTCGGCGGATTCTCGGCGTATTTGATGGTGCCGTCCGGGCGCGCGTAAAACCATTCCGGATGCTCGGCCACGTAGGGATGATCCGGCGAGCAGTTGATGGCGAAATCGAGCGCGATCTCGAGCCCGCGTTTGCGTACTTCCTGCTCCAACCAGACAAAATCCTCCAGCGTCCCGAGTGAAGGCTCGATGTCTTTGTGGCCGCCGCCATTCGGTAAATTCAGATGGCGATTGCCAATGGCATACGGCACGCCCGGCTCGTCCGGTTCCGAGGTGATGGAATTGTTGCGGCCTTTGCGATTCGTCGTGCCGATGGGATGAATGGGCGGGAAATAGATGACGTTGAATCCCATCGCTTTCGCGTCGTCGATGCGACCAAGACAATCGCGCAGGGTCGAACCGCGATCGGGCAAGCCTTCGGCCGAGCGCGGGAAAAATTCATACCAGGCCGCCGTTCGCGCCGCGATGCGATCGACAACGACACGCGGCGGCGGCGCCCACTGCGTCGCCGCGCTGCGATCGGGATACGTCGCCATCAGCACCTCGAGCTCACCGGAGTGGATGACGGCGTCGATCTCCGCCGGCGCGTTCGTGCGCACCGCCTGTGCGATCTCGCGCAAACGTGCCGCATCGTCCTCATCGCGCGCGCGCTCGGCCGCGGCATCGATCAGCACAGCGCCCTCGAGCGCTTCGCTGCGGAGCGGCGTCACTCCGGCTTTGAACTTCGTGGAAAACTCGTGTTGCCAGCCGCTGAACGTGTCCGTCCAAGCCTCGATCGTGTACTCGTAGGTGGCGTTTTCGTAGAGCGTGCAGGCGCCGCGCCACCGGTCGTTATCGACAAATTTCATGGCGGTTTCGTGCCAGCGCCTTTCACCCAGCAGGCGCCACTTCAGCACCGCGGCCACGACGTCGTGACCGTCTTTGAAAACATCTGCCTCGACCACGAGATCCTCACCGACCACGCGCTTGACCGGATAACGCCCGCCGTCGATCAACGGCTGGAGATTCTCAATGACCGCAGTGGGAAACGCCCGGGGCATGGGCGTTTCATTTCAAATGAATTGCCCGGAAAGGCAAGTCTGCGTCATTGGGGAAGCGCCTGTGTCATGTCGAGCGAAGCCGAGACATCTCTGATGGGCGGATTCGGCGATAAAGCCAGACATTCCTCCACTTGGCTTCGCTTCGGTCGGAATGACAAAAAGGACGCCAGACAGGGCTTACGCCGAGAAATAAAACCCGCACTCGTAAAGGCCGGAGTTGCGCGTTTCCTGCCGGCGCACTGGCACGCCGAGCACCGCTTCAAACATCTCCTGCTCGAGCCGGCCGATGATCGGGTAGTTGTCGAGCACGTTTTGCAGCGGGGTATGGCATTCCAGAATCTGCGGACCTTGTTCGTCGATCTTGAACTCGGACATGTAACCTTCGGCGTCGCGGATCTTCGCGAGCGACTTGGCCCGGTCAGTCACCGTCTCGCCTTTGACCTTCTCTTTGAGAGCGGTGGATTTCCGTTCGTATAAATTGTAGAGCAGCTTCTCCGGCGCGTTCGGCCCATGGATTTCGTGAATCGACTGGAGCAGCTCGAGAGTGAAGCGGTTGCTGTCTGCCTGAAAGAGATCGTGCGCGCGCCGAGTCAGCCGATAGACCATCTCTGGCCTCCCCATCTTTTGCGGCCGTCGCCAGGTATCGAGATAACCATCGCGCTCGAGGGTGAGGCAATGTTGTTTAATACCCATGTAGCTCATTCCCATTTTGTCGACGAGCTGGTTAACGGAGAGACCGCGGCTGCGTTTGAGGGCATTGAGGATTCCGAGCCGCTGCGTGCGGCCAATTTCTTCGAGGAGGCGTTGATTCATATCAGAGTTGGGGCAAAGGCAAGCCTACCGATAAAAGGCAAGCGAGCGCAACTCAAATCGCGTAGAAATAGCGCCGGCAAAGGCGCTTACCTAGGTAATCCGGCGGCTTGTCTCCGGGTCGAACAGATGTGCTTTGCTGACGTTGAGCTCGAATTGCAGCCGATGACCCGCCTCCCGATGATCCAGCGCGCGGCGGCTCCGGCAGATGACGGTGTGCGCGCCTGTCTGGAGATAAAGATTCGTCTCCGTGCCCGTCGGCTCGACGATATCGACGATCGCACGAAAACTCGCGACCACGCCCGCAGGTTTCGCGAATTGCGCTATCTCAATGTCTTCAGGGCGGACGCCGAGCAGCACCGGTTTGCCTGAAAAATCGCGCAGCGCGGGCCGGCCATCCAACGCCACCTCAATCGTGCCGTCGCCGATTTCTTTGAACATTAACCCGTCGCGCGCTGATTTGAGTTCGCCCTCAATTAAGTTCATTGGCGGGCTGCCGAGGAAACCGGCGACGAACAAATTATCCGGCTCGTTGTAAAGCTTCAGCGGCGTGTCGTTCTGCTGCACGCGGCCGTGGTTCATGACGACGATGCGATCGCCCATCGTCATGGCTTCGACCTGGTCATGCGTGACGTAGATCATCGTCGCCTGGAGGCGCTGATGCAGCTTTGCAATCTCGGTGCGCATCTGCACGCGCATCTTGGCGTCGAGATTCGAGAGTGGCTCGTCGAACAAGAACACCTTTGGCTGTCGCACGATGGCGCGACCGACTGCGACGCGCTGGCGTTGGCCGCCGGAGAGCGCCTTCGGTTTGCGCTCGAGAAGATTTTCAACTCCAAGGATGCCGGCGGCGTCAGTGACGCGGCGCTTGATTTCGGCTTTGGCAAACTTCCGCAGTTTCAACCCGAAGGCCATGTTGTCGTACACGCTCATGTGTGGGTAGAGCGCGTAGTTTTGGAAGACCATGGCGATGTCGCGATCTTTCGGCGGCACGTCGTTCACCCGCCGGTCGCCGATGTAAATGTCGCCGCGCGAAATTTCCTCCAAGCCTGCGATCATGCGCAGCGTGGTTGACTTGCCGCAACCGGACGGACCGACGAGCACGACGAACTCACGATCGCCAATCTCGAGATTCACGTCCTCGACCGCGGTGACGTCGCCGGTCTTTTTGTCACCTGCGTAAATTTTGTAAACGTGGCTGACGGTGACTTTGGCCATCAGCTTACAAATGGCAGTGCGGCGAGGCGAACGCTAACAGTTCGGTCGCGAGTCGGAGCGCTTAGCTCGGTGCCGGGATGGCTGAAACCGCGTTTGATGAAGCCGAGCGCGATGTGCACATTCAGCCGGGGCGAAAAAGTCGCGCTCGTGATTTTGCCGGCCGGCTTCTCCGCCGCGCGCAACTCGGACCGAGCTAACAACTCTTGATCAGCGGTAACGCCGCACAATCGCTGCCGCATCTGCCCGCTCATCTTCATCCGCGAGATCACTTCCTGCCCGATGTAGCAGCCCTTCTCGTAATCAATCGCGCGCAATTCCAATCCCGCTTCCGGCGGCAGAATCTCGGGCGTGAGCTCGCAACCCCACCGTGGAATTCCGTGTTCGATTCGCAGCGTTTCCGCCGCGGACGCATCGACGAACTCCGCTTCCGCGGCGAGCGTTTGCCTCATCAGCTCCTTGTCGCGCTGCGTGCACCACACATCCCAGCCGTTCTCGAGAAAGCGCCGCGCGTCCAGGCAGAACTTCGCTTCAGGAATCCGCGGCGGCGTTGGCGCGAGCACGTGAAACAAGGCGAACTCGTCCGTCACGTCTTCAATGGTCACATCATCAGCGATAATGTACCGCTCAAGCCGGGCTGCGAGCTGCTCGCGCAATTCCTCGCTCGCGTCGATCCAGAGCGCCTCCGGCGTTGCGAACAAGAAGAGGTGCGCCTCGAGATGACCTTTGGCGTTAAGAACACATGATTCCTGCGTCGCACTCGCGTTGCTCTTGCGCACGTCGTTCGTCGTTTGCCCGTTGAGGAGACGCACGCGGTCGGCGCCGGTGATGCGCAACTTCGCGCGCGCCGAAAAATCGAAAAAGCGTGGCGCCATTCAGCCAATCAATAATCGGCTGTGCGCCCCAGTAAGCGACTCAGGAATCCGGCTTTCTTCTCTTCTTTGATGCGAGGGAGTTTCGGCAGCGGCTTGGGCGATTCCGCCTGGTGAATCTCGGCCCGCGGCGCGCTCGGGGGCGGCAGGGTGATCTCAAGCTCACGCTCGGGCGCGGGCGCGTTCTGCGGCGGTTCCGGCATGTTGGTAGGGAGCGCGAGAATCGGCTCCGGCAACGCGACCGACGTCTCGATGCGCTCTTCAGTGACAGAGCTCGTTAGCGCCATCAGCGGCTCCGGCGGCTCGGGTAGTTCGGGCGCGAGCTCCACCGGCTCGTGACTGTGCGGCTGGGCCATGGCAACGCCCGCCGCTTCCAGCGTCGCTCGCTGTTCCTCGAGGAAATCGGGCTCTTCATCCGAGAGCGGTTCCGGCTCGGGCTCGGCAAATAAATCCGGCTGCTCTGGCTCGGTCGCCATGGTTTGCATAAAAGGCAGGAATTTTTGCGCGATGGAAGCGTAATCCTGGTCGCCCCGGCCCTGCCGCGCCTCCTCCAGCAAACGATCGCGGGTCGCGCTCGCCACGTCGAGATCGAGCTCGAAATCGCGCCCGAGGCGGTTGGCGATCTGCATGTCCTTGAGCATGTGCTTGACGGAGAAATGCGGCTCGAAATTACCGGCGATCATGAGCGGCAACTTCATGTCGAGCGTGCCGGAGTTACTCCCGTTTTCTTTCATGGCCTCGGCGAATTTCTCCAGCGGAATCCCGGAGTAATGCACCAGCGCCAAACCTTCCGCCGCCGCCTGCACCGTGGCCGCGGTGACCAGGTTCGTCGCCACTTTGATGATGCTGGCGTGGCCGATATCGCCGATGAGGAGAATGGATTTGCTGCTCGCCTCGAGCAGCGGCCGCACCTCGTTAACCGCAGCCTCCTCGCCGCCGACGTAATAGACGAGCTGCCCTTTTTCAGCCGCGGCTTTGCTCCCGGTGAATGGCGCTTCCACCAGCCTGGCCCCACGCCGTTGCACCAGCGCCGCCGCTTCCCGCATTGTGTCGGGCGAGACGGTGGCGTGAGCGATGATGATGTGCCGCCGCGTCAACGACGGAGAGACCACCTGGAGCATGCGCATGAGCGCATCGTCATCCGAAACGAAGAGCTGAAGATAATTGCAGGTCTGCGCCAGCTCAGCGGGTGAACCGACGAAATTCGGCACGGGCCGCGGCGTCCGGTTCCAGACGAAAACGGAGAGACCCTGATGTCGCAAGTGATCCGCGATGCGCCGGCCGATGATGCCGAGGCCGAGAACGCCCACGTTTTTCCGAAAAGTGCGCGGCATAGCCAGTATTTATCCAGAATGCGTTTAACGTCACGCAGGCCGAATAGCAACTTCCTTCATCGCAACTCCACCTGCGCCAGATCGTAGAG
>DAIRIE010000041.1:4249-15312 GCA_036809705.1 Chthoniobacterales bacterium | reverse complement strand
GATCACCGGCGGCGTTTACGTCGGCAAAGGCCAGGAAGCAGTGAGCGCGGCCTGCGGAATGTTTTTGCGTAAAGGCGACATCTTTGCCCCGCTCATTCGCGATCAGGCTGGGCGCTCGGCTTTCGGCGAGCCACTGGTGGACGTCGCCCGCACCTATCTCGGATCGCGGCTGGGCCCGATGCGCGGGCGCGACGGAAACATTCATCGCGGGAAACCGCGTGAAGGTCAGCTCGCTATGATTAGCCATCTTGGCGCCATGATTTCCGTCGTCGTTGGCTCGCTCTTGGCCAAACGCTGGCGCGGCGAAAAGGATTTCGTGGGGCTAACGACGATCGGCGAAGGCGGCATGCAAACCGGCGCGACGCACGAAGGCCTGAACATCGCGGCGGTCGAGCGCGTGCCGCTGGTGGTCGTGGCTACGAATAATCACTTCGCCTATTCCACGCCGAACGAGCGCGAGTTCGCCTGCACCAGTCTGGCCGACCGCGCTCGCGGCTACGGCTTTGAAGGTTATGAGCTGGATGGAACAAACCTGAGCGCGTGCCTCGAAGTGATCGAGACGGCGGTGAAACGCGCGCGCGCTGGCCGTCCGCCGCAGCTCGTCGTCGCCTCCATTTTGCGCCTGGCTGGTCACGGCGAGCACGACGATTTCTCCTACGTCACCGACGACATCCGCAAGGAACCATTCGCGCAGGATTGCCTGAAATCCGCCGAGGCTTGCATCGTCGAACTCGGCCTGGCCGATAAGGCGACGCTGCAACGCTGGCGCGAAGATGCCTTGCGCGAAATCGATGAAGCAGTGGCCAGCGCGCAATCCGAGCCGGCGCCGAATGGCGACGAGGAAGATTGGTGCGCCCTCTCCATGCGCGACTACAGCGAGGATTTCCAATGAGCCTGACGTATTTGGAAGCCATCCGCGAAGCACAAGCCAAACTGCTGCGCGAGGATCCCCGCGTTTTCATCTACGGGCAGGACGTGGGCGGGAGTTTCGGCGGCGCATTTAAGGCGACCAAGGGTTTGGCCAAAGAATTTCCCGGCCGCGTCCTCAACACGCCAATTAGCGAAGACGCGATGGTCGGCACTGCCATCGGCGCGGCGCTGGAAGGGATGCGGCCCATCGTCGAAATGCAGTTCGCTGATTTCTCCAGCATCGCGCTGAACCAGATTTTGAATAACGCCGGCACGCATTTCTGGCGCACCAACGTGCCGGTGCCGATCACTGTGCGGCTGCCGGGCGGCGGAACGAAAGGCAGCGGACCGTTCCATTCCCAATCGATGGAGTCGCTCTACGCGCACTATCCCGGGCTGGTGGTGATGACGCCGGCCACGGTGGAAGACGCTTACACCATGTTGATCGACGCGATCTCAATCGACGATCCGGTCGTTTACTGCGAACACAAGTATCTCTACTATCACCTCAAAGCTGATGCGCTGCCGAGCGAGAGCATGCCCGTTGGCCGCGCGCGCATCGCACGTGCCGGACGCGATCTCACCATCGTGAGCTACAGCGCGATGTTGCACGAGTCGCTCACGGCCGCTGAGGAACTCGCCGGTGAAGGATTTGAAATCGAAGTGGTTGATTTGCGAACGGTGAAACCGCTCGACACTTCCACCGTGCTCGCTTCTGTGGCGCGCACCGGCCGGCTGCTCGCGGTGGGCGAAGCGTTTCCCTGGGGCGGAGTCACGGCCGAAGTCATCGCGCGGGTCGCGAGTGAAGGCTTTCACCTGCTCGATGCCGCACCCGCGCGCGTGAACGCAAAAGATACGCCCATTCCCTATCACCCGAACCTCTGGTCCGCGCACCGCCCCAGCAGCAAAGTGATCGCGAGCAAAGCGCGACAGCTACTCCGCGAATGAAAGCAACGTGCGCGCGCTGTCATCCTGAGCAAAGCGAAGGACCTCTCAAGCGTTCTAAACCTGTTGTGAGGTCCCGCGCTCCGCTCGGGATGACACGCGTTCAGCATTTTTCCTGAAAATATGTCGCAAGTCCCTATCATCATGCCGCAGCTCGGCGAATCGATTGCCGAAGCCACCATCGTCACGATTAAAGTGCAGCCGGGCGAAAAGGTCGCCGCTGATCAGGAAATCATCGAAGTCGAGACGAACAAAGCCGTCATGGGCGTCACCACGCCATGCGCGGGCGAGATCGCAAAGATCGACGCGCAGGTGAAGGAGACGTATCCCATCGGCGCCATTCTCGGCTACATCGAAGCGAGCGAAAAAGACGCCGCCCGTTTTCAGAAAACCGCGCCACCCCCGCAAGTCCAGCGCGCGGTGGCCGAAGAAATTCCCGGTCGCGGTGAAGAGAAAGCGACGCCGGTGAAAACAAAAAGCAATGGCGCCGAAGCAAAAGCTCCGCGCGACGGGTTGCCCGTTCCAGCCGCGGCCAAAGGCGCTGGTTTTCTCTCGCCGCGGGTGCGCGCCCGGATGATGGAATTGCAACTCACCGCCGCGGATCTCGCCGGCATCGCCGGAAGCGGCAGCGGCAATCGCGTCACGATCAAAGATCTGGAAAATTATCTGCTACAGATGGAGTCGCAGACGGCGAGCGATGCATCGGCTATTCGCGCCGGAGTGGCGGACGCGATGCGGCGCAGTTGGTCGCGCCCGCTCGCCACCATCGGTTCGTCCGTGAATCTCGACGCCGTTTTGAACGACCGGAAAGCGCGCGATCCGAAGCCGGGCCCCGCGCTCTATGCCTTGCGCGCGCTGGCGTTGGCGCTGGCGGAGAATCCAGCAGCCGCGGCAAAATTGATTGGTTCGCGCGTGCTGCAATCAAACAGCATCGACATCGGTCTCGCCATCGAGGCGCAGGATGGAATTATCGTGCCGATCATCCGCAACGCCGAGAAAACCTCGCTGGCGGATCTCACGCAAAAATACGACGAGCTCGTCGCGCTCGGTCGCCAGCGTCGGATTTCACCCGAAATGCAAAGCGGCGGCATCGCAGCCGTTTCCAACTTCGGCACCTTCGGCGTGGAATGGGGCACGCCCATTCCCCTGCCCGATCAAACGATGATCCTCGGCCTCGGCGCTGGAAAGAAAACACCGCGCTGGGATGAATCGAGTTCGGAATTTGTTCCCGCCACGCAAGCACAGATTACCCTCAGCTTTGATCATCGCAGCCTCGACGGCGGCGGCGCGGGACGGTTGCTGAAGCGCCTCATCGACCTGCTGGAAAATCCCGCGCAGCTCTAGGTATTGCCAGGACGGCGCTGAGCAGCGCATTCGCATCGAGCTCTGCCCCGATTATCCTGCGAGATGTTCTGCGTGAAAATTGTTCTCCGCCTTGCGAGATTCTCTGCCGTCGTCGCGCCTCTCGTTTTTAGCCGCGGTGCTTTCGCAGCTGACGTTTTCACACCTGTGATCGCGTCGACGCTAGCCTCGGAGACGCGCGCGGTTTACGGAACGGATCAGAAGTTTCACGTCATTTACGAGCTTCAGCTCAGCAACACCAAAAATGTTCCCGCAACGATTCAGGCAATCGACGTGCTGGACGGCGGTGACTCGGCCCACGCCATCGTCAGCTATTCAGGTCCGGAGATTGTCGAACACCTCCGCACGCTTGCCCCGGAGCCAGCGTCGGACGCAATCATTGAACCGAACGGCGCCCGCTTGTTCTATATCGAACTGGCATTCGACAAAACGGCGCGCATTCCCTCGTCTCTGCAACATCGGCTCCATCTCACCGGCGCGGCAAATCCAGGCCCGGCTGAAGCCAAACCGCTCGACTACATCGTTGCGCCTTTCCAAATCGCACAAGCGAAGCCCGTAGTCATCGCGCCGCCGTTGGATGGCAAAGGTTGGGTGGCAGTGAATGGCTGCTGCAACGACGACATCGTCCATCGCGGTTCTGTCCTGAGCGTCAACGGACGTTTCTATGACGCGCAACGTTTCGCCATCGATTGGATGCAGATGGATGAACAGGGACGCTTTGTTCACGGCGATGCTTCGAAAGTGGAGAACTTCACCAGCTACGGCGCGGAGGTGCACGCGGTCACCGATGGCACGGTGGTGAGCATGCTGGACACACTGGACGATCAGCCGCCGGGAAAGTTACCCGAGCCGAGTTCAATTACGATTGAGACCGTGGATGGAAACCACGTCGTTATCGATATCGGTGGCGGTTGCTTCGCCTTTTACGCGCATCTGCAGAAGGATTCCGTCAAAGTGCACGTTGGCGACACAGTCAAGAAAGGCGCTGTCCTCGGGAAGCTCGGAAACTCTGGCAACACTTCCGCGCCGCACCTGCACTTTCACATTATGAACGCCGCTTCAGTGCTCGCCTCGGACGGACTTCCCTACGTTTTCGATGCTTTCCATCTGGCCGGAGAGATCGAGCTCGAGATGTTCAACGCCGCACCTGGCGTGGAGGGCGATTGGAGCAAGGGTCGCTTTGACGAAACTCAGCCGCGTCAGCGCGAGTTCCCGCTCAACCTGAACGTCATTGATTTCTAGGTCGCCAGAGCGCGGCAGCGGCGGTCTGAAACCCGGAGGCGCGTGACCCATTGAAGTCGCTGAGTTAACGAAGAGCCGGAGCCGGCGGTCACAGACCACGGCTACAGGTTCTCAGTTTCTTCCGATCGAAGGACCGGAGGAGGTCGCAACCGTGTATTGTGCGGGAGCGCAGCCGTGCGGAGCCGCTCTAGCTCGCCCCAGCCGCCGCACCCGCTGGCGCGGTGACATTGAAGACAAGCTTCCCGTTATTAGCCGCGACGTGGACCGTGTCGCCCGGCTTGACGTTGCCGCGCAGCAATTCCTCGGCAAACGGATCCTCCAGGTAACGCTCGACCGCGCGTCGCATTGGCCGCGCGCCGTACTGCGGATCGTAGCCTTTCTCGATAAGAAATTCCTTGGCCGGCGGCTCCAGTTCGATGTGCACGTCCTTCGCCTTCACCCGCCGCAACACCTTCGCCACTTCCAGTTCGACGATCTGCATCAGGTCGTTCTTCGTTAGCTGATGGAAGACGATGATATCGTCGAGCCGGTTAATGAACTCCGGCTTGAACGCCTTCTTCGCTTCTTCGAGCAGCCGGTCGCGCATCACTTCAAACTCATGTTCGCCCAGCGGCTTGGTCGCGCCGAAACCCATCGTGGTTTGCCTTCGCAGAATCTCGGCGCCGACATTCGATGTCATGATGATGATGGTGTTGCGGAAATCGATCTTGCGCCCGAGCGAATCGGTCACTTTGCCGTCTTCGAGGATTTGCAGCAGTAAATGCATCACGTCCGGATGCGCTTTCTCGATTTCGTCGAAGAGCACCACTGAATATGGCCGCCGTCGCACTGCTTCGGAAAGCTGACCGCCTTCCTCGTAACCGACGTATCCCGGAGGCGAGCCGATCAAGCGCGAGGCGGTGAACTTCTCCATGTACTCCGACATGTCGATCTGGATGAGCGCATCGCGATCGCCGAACATGAACTCCGCCAAAGTTTGCGCCAGAAACGTTTTGCCCACACCAGTGGGTCCGAGGAAAATGAATGAGCCGATCGGCCGCCGCGGATCCTTAAGATCAGCGCGTGAACGCCGCAGAGCTTTCGAGATCGCCACCACCGCCTCATCCTGGCCAATGACTTTGCCCTTAAGCTCGTCCTCCATTTGCAAAAGTTTCTCGGTCTCCTTCTGCTCCATGCGCTGAAGCGGAACGCCGGTCACCTTCGACACGACCGACATCATGTCATCAGCCGTGACCAGCACTTCCTTCTCCTCGCGTTCTTCGCGCCAGCGCGTCAAGATCGTGTCGAGCTTCTCTTTCGTCTGCTTTTCCTTGTCCCGCAGCGCCGCCGCTTTCTCGAAATCCTGCGCCTTGATCGCCCCTTCTTTTTCGCCGCGAATAACTTCGATCTCCTTTTCGATCTCTTTCACGTCGGGAGGTCGTGTCATGGCGTTGATCCGCGCGCGGGCGCCAGCCTCGTCCATCACGTCAATAGCTTTGTCCGGCAAAAATCGTCCGGTGATGTAGCGATCGGAAAGCTTCACCGCCACCTCCAGAGCTTCATCGCTGAGCTGCGCTTTATGGTGCTGCTCGTATTTCGGCCGCAATCCTTTTAAGATCAGGAGAGCTTCCTCCACCGTTGGCGCTTCCACTTTTACCGTCTGGAACCGACGCTCCAGCGCTGCGTCTTTCTCGATGTATTTGCGGTATTCGTTCAACGTCGTCGCGCCAACACACTGCAACTCGCCGCGGCTCAGCGCCGGCTTGATGATGTTGCTCGCGTCCATCGCGCCCTCGGCGGAACCGGCGCCGACGATCGTGTGCAGTTCATCAATGAACAGGATCACGTTTTTGCTGCGGCGAATTTCATCCATCACTGCTTTGATCCGCTCCTCGAACTGCCCGCGATACTTCGTCCCGGCGACCATCAGTGCGAGATCGAGCGTGATTACCTTCTTATCTCGCAGAAGCTCCGGCACATTGCCGCTCGCGATTTCCTGCGCGAGTCCTTCCACGATCGCCGTCTTCCCCACACCCGCTTCGCCCAGCAGCACCGGATTATTCTTCGTGCGCCGGCAAAGCACCTGAATCACGCGCTCGATTTCGTTGCGCCGGCCGATCACGGGATCGAGCTCGTTCTTCTTCGCCAAATCAGTCAGGTCGCGCCCGAACGCGCGCAACGCCGGCGTTTTGACATCCTTCTTCCCAGTGCTGGCCGAACCAGCCTGCTCTTCGCCCTCCCCTTCGGGTGGTGTGAAATTTGGATCCAGCTCTTTCAAAATTTCGTTCCTCGTCCGTTCAATATCGATCTCCAGACTCTTCAAGACGCGCGCGGCCACGCCTTCGCCCTCGCGCAACAAGCCCAGCAAAATATGTTCGGTGCCGACGTAAGAATGGTTCAGCGCCTTCGCTTCCTTGCCCGCGAGCGCGAGCACTTTTTTTACTCGCGGGGTGTAGGGGATGTTGCCCACCATCTTCGTCTCCGGCCCGGAACCGACCTGTTTCTCGACTTCCATCCGCACCGTCTCGAGATCGAGTCCCATCTTCTGCAAAACGTTCACCGCCACGCCCTGGCCGAGCTTAATCAGCCCGAGCAAAAGATGCTCCGTGCCGACGTAATTATGATTGAAGCGGTCCGCTTCTTTGCGCGCCAATTGCAGCACCTGCTGCGCGCGCGGGGTAAAATTATTCATTAGCTTTCGGCGCGTTCTCGCCGTCGGAGGCCGGCTCCGGCGCCACTTTACTGATATCAGGTTTGGGAAACGATTTCAAACGCTCGCGGATAATCTGCGCGCGAAAATGGTCGCGTTCCTCAGCGTTGAGCTTCTGTTGCGTGCTCTTTTGCAAATGCGCCGGCTGCGTCGTCATGAACAACTCATCGATGGGCAAGCGCTTGTCCTCCGGAAAAGCGCCGAGATCGATCCCGAGCTTCACCACCGAAAGCAGATTGAGCGCTTCCTTCGAGGTCATGGCATGCGCATAAGTGAGCAAGCCGTATGCGCGCCCGATCTGATCCCACAAAGTATTCGGTTTTTTTTGAATGAGCACCTGCCGCGCGTCGTGCTCCTTTTCGATGATTGTTTCAATTACCTTGCTCAAACGGCCGATAATCTCGTCCTCTTTCTCACCCAGCGTGGTCTGATTGGAAATCTGGAATAAATTGCCCATCGCTTCGGTGCCTTCGCCGTAAAGTCCGCGAACGGCGA
The DNA here is from genome assembly GCA_036809705.1 of Chthoniobacterales bacterium. Lineage (GTDB taxonomy): Bacteria > Verrucomicrobiota > Verrucomicrobiia > Chthoniobacterales > UBA10450 > AV69. Next base: position 7,670 of record DAIRIE010000041.1, on the reverse strand, counting down.
GACCGATTTTGTTCACGGCCTGGATGACCTGGTTGATCAGCTCGCTCAAGACCAAGCCGGGCAAGTGCAGCATCGCACTCGCCCGCATTCCAGTGCCAACGTTGGTCGGACATGCCGTCAAGTAGCCAAGCTTCGCGTCGTAGGCGAAATCGAGTTTGCTCTCCAGCGCGCTGTCGATTTTGTCCACCAATTTGAACGCCTGGCGCAACTGTAAGCCCGAGCGGATCGATTGCATCCGCAGGTGATCTTCCTCGTTCACCATGATCGAGAGCGTCTGCTTGCGGTTCATCACCACCCCGCTCCCCGCGCTCTTCGCCGCGTGTTCCCGGCTGATGAGATGACGTTCGACCAGCACCTGCTTCTCCAGCGCTGACAAATCCTGGAGTAATTCCGAAAATGAGTCCTGCATTTCAGGCAGCTCTTCCACGCGCGGCTTGATCAGCTCGAGAATGGACGTGCGTTCGGCCTTCTTCGCCCAGCCCGGAAAAGCGCGATTGCGCAAATTTCGCGCAAGCCGGACCCTACTGCTCACCACGACTTGATGGTGCGGGCCTTCGCCGCGCAACCATTCGCCGGTACTGGCAATAATGCCCTGGAGTTTCATTGCGTAAGCTGATGCTCCAATTGTTTGATCTCGTCGCGCAACGACGCCGCCGTCTCGTAGTTCTCCTGCTCGACAGCCTTCTTCAAATTTTCAGTCAGCGTCTTCATGCGATCGCTCAGGGCGAGTGTTTTTTGCGCGCGGGCCGGCAATTTGCCTACGTGCTCGGTGCCCTTGTGCATCGCTTTCAAGAGCGAGCCCAATCCTTCTGAAAACGCGATATAACACGCGCTGCAACCAAGCCGGCCCGTTTTCTTGAAATCCGCCTGCGTAAATCCGCAGACAGGGCAGCGCGTGCTCGGCGCGCCTTTCTCGATCTCTTCCGCCGCGCCGATCCCCAGCAGCAAATCCGCCAGCGCAAAACCGGTCGGATCCTGCACACCTTTCTCCTTCGAGCAGCCTTCGCAGAGATTCACCTTCTGCATTTTGCCATCGACGATCTGCGTCAGAAAGACCGTCGCATCATTGCATTTGCAAACATCGCACAACATTTCAGGTCACCTTGCGCTCGCGGGCTCCAAATATTTAACCCCAATAATTGTCAAGCATTCCGCGCGCCGGAACGCTCACTCGAAAATAGGCGTCCCGCTCTCGCGCGTAATCTCACGGAAGCGCGCGATCATGCGCGTGCTGATCGGTCCCGGCTTGCCGTTGCCGATGATACGATTGTCCGCCTTGATCACCGGAATCACTTCCGCAGCCGTGCCGGTGAGGAAACACTCGTCCGCGATGAAGATGTCGTGGCGCGTGAGGTTCGCCTCGGCGATTTTGAGACCAAGCTCCGCAGCAATCTCGAACACAACCGAGCGCGTAATCCCGCGCAAGGCGCCGGCGCTGATCGGCGGCGTGAAGATTTCACCCCGCTTGATCATGAACACGTTGTCGGCGGTGCATTCCGCCACACAGCCGTCGTCATTCAACATCAGCGCCTCGTCCGCGCCGGCGAGGTTCGCCTCGATGCGCGCCATGACGTTGTTGAGATAATTTAGCGACTTCACGCGTGACGATCAGACGAATGTAACCATCGCGCAGATCATTCTGCCGAATGGTCTCCAGCAGTGCCTCCGTCATCTCGCGCCGCGACATTGGGATGTCGAGGCAAATCGAGCGCGCGGAATCCCAGAGCCGCTCCAAGTGTTCCTCCAGACGAAAAACGCGGCCATTATAGAAACGAATGCCTTCGAAAATCCCGTCCCCGTAAAGCAGGCCGTGATCGAACACTGAAACCTTCGCCTCAGCTTCCGGCAGGAATTCGCCATCGATAAAAATGGTGAGCGACTTCGGCGCCGCTTTCGTCGTCCGCGATTCGTTAGCCGGCTTCACCGCCGAGTCGGTCGTCTCGCGCTCTTCGATTAGTGTGTCCGCAACTTCGCCGTCTGTTTTAGTAAGCACAAAAAAATCTCGATGAGCAGCCGCAATTGTCAAAGCCACTGCGCTCGCGTAACTCAGGCTTCCAGCCTGACGCGTCGAGTGGCCTTCCAGGCTGGCAGTCTACACGCGAGCAGAAATGCTCGCGTGACAATCAGGCCAGAGGCCTGAGTTACTTGCAAACGGCGTGGCCCGCAGCGATTAGTTTTCTGCATGTCTATCCCCGCCGCCATTCGTGTCGAACAACCGAGCACCGACTCAGAAATCTTCGCCCACACTCGCTGGGATATCGTGCCGATGCTCGCTGGCCTATTCCACCTCGCTTATTTCCTCGCCATGTTCTGGCTCTTCCCGCGCACGCCACTCTGGATCATGCTCCTCATGGGGTTCGTCTACTCCCTCATGATCAACGCCAACATCAACGGCCTCGCCCACAACTTCATTCACAACCCGTTCTTCCGCTCGCCCCTGCTCAATCGCCTTTTCAGTTTGCTCAATTCCATCGCCGCCTGTTTCTCCCAGACTTACTATGACGGCGTGCACATGCGGCATCATCGCGGTAACTCCGACCGGCAGGACGAGAACGGCGAAACCATCGACTGGCTCTCAATCTATCGGCACGGCCACGATGGCGAGCCCGAGAACCCGTGGAGCTATGTATTTCTTAGCTTCTTTCGCGATAACCCGGCGGCTATTCGCAAAGACCTGGGCAAGCGCGCCAATAACGATGTCATCTGGGGCAACATCGAGCTCGCTTCCGTTGCAGTAGTTCTACTGACCCTGTTCATACTTAATTGGCGCTACGCTCTCTTCTTTCTACCTTTCTTCTACCTCGGCCATTGCTTCAGCTACTTAAACGGCTATTTCCGCCACTATGGAGCTAATCCCGATAAGCCCATCGCCTGGGGCGTGAGTAGCTACGGAAAGCTTTATAACTGGATCTTCTTCTACAACGGCTACCACGCCGAGCATCATTTCCGGCCGAAGGTGCATTGGACGAAGATGGAAAACTTCCAGCGCCAAATCGCCGAGCTACAAAAGCAGGAAGGCGTCCGCGTCATCGAGCACGCGCACATGCTCGGTTTTCTCGATTCGAACCTGCCGAAGCATCACCCTAAGGCAGAGGCTTGGGAGTCAAAGCTAGAGATTCCTCGACTTCGCTCGAAATGACAAGAGGCCAGCATCCCGCTCTTTTGTCATGTCGAGCGAAGCGAAGCGGAGCCGAGACATCTCTGACCATTTCAAGCCAGGCGACGACCCGCCTGAAGTCGGCACTTTAGCTGAGCAGTTACAGCGTCGATCACGCTCTGCCAATCGCCAGGATGCCGCTGACGAAAGAGCCGCATTGTCGGATACCACTGCGAATCGTCACGGCCGCTCATCCATCGCCAGTCGGGATCAGAATGGAGCAGCATCCAGGTCGGAACGCCGAGTGCGCCACCGAGATGTGCG
>DAIRIE010000041.1:0-4239 GCA_036809705.1 Chthoniobacterales bacterium | reverse complement strand
AGATAAGCAGATCGAGGCCAGCGATTGTGCGCGCGGCCTCAAGAACATCATCGCTTCCAGAGTTAACGCCGAAGTCGCCGTTCCAATCGGCGAGCGCGGGACCGCGTTGAAGTATGTGCCAGCGTACGCCGCCGACATCACCTAATTCGCGCACTAAATCGAATGGAATTGACCGCCGCTCATCCCACTCGCCTGCCGCCCAGACGAGGCCGACATTCAACTTGTCATCATGCTCGACCTCAGCTCGGCTGAGATGGAAGTACGGAACGTTGGCCGGAATTGCAGCAACGGTAGAGCGAAACAGGTGCGGCAATTCCATCAATTCCACATCGACCTCGAACTCGCAGTCCGGCGCGCCTCCGTGCAGTGGGAGTAGCTCATCGAACGCGGCGCGCATCGTTTGCAGTAACGGCAGGAGCTCGGGTTGCGCCCACACCGTCACGTGCGCAGCGATTCTCTTCACCATGGGCGCATAGCGGATGAACTGCACCGTATCGCCGAGCCCGTGATAGCAGCGAATCAACACTCGCTTGCCCTCCAGCGGCTCGCCCTTCCAAACCCATTGCAGGTGCCTGGGAAGATTTGCGCAATCGCGACCGCGGCGAAGTCGCAGCACTTCATCGCTGACTTTCCAGGCCGACTCGAAATCGCCGGCGCGCATGTGCCGCAGCCAGAGATCGCCGAGAGCACGTGCCTTGGCGGGATCGGGCGCCGCTAATTGTTCCAGCGCCCGAGAGTCGTTAGCTTGCAAACGATTTGCGCAGCATTTCCTTCTTCGCTTCCCATTGCTCCTGCAAGCGCCGCATCTCGGATTGGAGCTGCTGCTGAAGTTGCTCCACTTCATCCGCCTTGCCCGCAGTCACTGCCTTCGTGATCTCGCCTTTGAGGAACAATTCCTTCTCCGCGATCTTCGCGCGAAACTGCGAGTCGATCTCCGCCAGCTGCGCCTTTTGCTCGTCATTCAACGTCACCGCCGGCGCAGTTTTTTGCAGGCGTTCCATGGCCAGCTCGTAAGCCGATTTCATCGTGCCAAAACCGTTGTCCGTTGCACCAGCGAAATCAATTTCTAAGTTAGCCGCTCTTCATGCGCCGCGACATTCGACTGCTCTCCACCGATTTCGACGGCACGCTCGTCGCGCATGATTCCTTTCCCGTGCTCGACCCCGCTTGCATGCAGCTCATTGCCGAGTTGCAACGCGACGGCGTGAAGTGGGCCATCAACACCGGCCGTTCTGTCGAGCTGCTTGAATCCGGACTGCTCGATTTCGATTTTCCCGTCCACCCCGATTTCATCCTGACGAGCGAACGCGATGTTTTTCGATCGGCGCGTAATGGTGGGGAAGGATGGGAGCCGTTTGGCGATTGGAATGATCGCTGCGCCCGCGCGCATGAAGAGTTGTTCAACTCGGCGCGCTCGGTGCTCGCGGAAATCCTCGAGTTTGTGAAACAGCACTCCCGCGCCCGCATCGTTTACCTGGGGAACGAAGCCGAAGGTTTGGTGGCGGAGAGTGAAGAAGAGATGGATCGGATCACGCACTTTATCGATCACGTGCGGGCGCCGCACCCGCAGTTTCATTACCAGCGCAACTCGATTTGGCTGCGGTTTTGTCACGCTGATTATCACAAAGGCGCCGCGCTGGCGGAGCTGGGCCGGCTCGTCGATGTGCCCCGCGAGCAGATCTTCGCCGCGGGCGATCATCACAATGATCTTTCAATGCTCGATGGACGCTTCGCCGCGATGGCAGCGTGCCCCGCGAACGCGATCGAGTTGGTGAAAGAAGCGGTGCGTTCAGCGGAAGGCTACGTGGCCGCACGCGAGTACGGCGCCGGTGTTCACGAAGCGCTGGTGTATTTTCGGAACACAACAGTTTCGGCTGTGCGGCCGACGCGCACGGAAGACGCCCGTCTGCGGCTGTCACGGCAGACAGGCGTCCCGCCTGTCGAATAGAAGCAACGCAGCCCAACGGCAGGCGAGACGCCCGCCTGCCCGGACAGGCCAGAGGCCTGTCTTCCCGACCGCTACGGCTTTTTCTTGAAGAATTTGTCCCAGTCGCTTTGGCCCGGTGATGGCGACGCCCGCACGGTGGCAGGCGGTGATGAAGCGGAGACGACAGTAGCTCCGTTTCCCGCCAGCAATTTGCGCAGATCATCGAGAACTTTGTGCGGCCCGAGGTAATTCTGTCCCTCGTAACTGTGCGAAACCATCTTGCCCTGGCCATCAACCACGACGAGGCACGGAATACCTGGCCCCGATAGCTTGCGCGCCTGCGACCATTTCAGTGCGTCCCAGCGCAGCGCCGGCCACGGCATCGACATTTCGTTCATGTAGTTCGGCATCTCGCCCGCGTCCGTGTCTTCACTGACGAAGACGACTTCGAAGTCGTTGGGGTATTTCGGCTTCATCTCTTTGTAGAAAGAGACGAGGTCTGGGGTGAACTTGTGGCAAGGGCCACACCAGCCTGCACCGAAGTAGAAGGCGATGTATCTTGTCTGCGTGACCGGCATAGCATCGATCGGCAGCACCACCTTGTTTTTCACCGCGACGAGTTTGCCTTTAGATCGGTCGCGATGGGCGAGGTCTGCGCGGCGGCGGCGGCCACGAGCAAGAGGAGGAGGAACGCGCGCACCCTGCTTCTTAACGCAGGTCGTTAGCACAAGACCAGCCGCTTCATGAATCCCGGCATCAAATCGTTGCCTCTCGCCGAGCTGGAAGCGCTGACGCAGCCTGCCTTTCGCGGCAGGCAAATCGCTGATTGGCTTTATAAAAAACGCGCCCGCTCGTTTGCTGAAATGACGGACTTGCCGATTGCCCTGCGCGAGGAGCTCTCAGCGAAGTTCGATTTCGTGAATTCCGAAACGGTGCGTGCGCTTGGCTCGCGCGATTCGACGCGGAAGTTTCTCTTCCGCCTCAGCGACGCTAATCTCATCGAGTCGGTGCTGATCCCGGCGTCGCCGGCGCTTTACGGGTCGCGCTCAGATCGGCGCACGATCTGCGTTTCGACCCAGGTCGGTTGCGCATATGGCTGCAAGTTTTGCGCGAGCGGATTAGAGGGCTGGAAACGGAACCTGCGCGCGGATGAAATTGTCGATCAGCTCATCGCGGTCGAGCGCGAGAGTGGCGAACGGATTGATAACGTCGTCTTCATGGGAATGGGGGAGCCGCTGGCGAACTACGACGATTTGATGCGCGCCATCACCATCATCAATGCGCCGTGGGGACTTGGCATCGGCGCGCGACACATTACTGTCTCAACCAGCGGACTGGCGCCGCAGATTCGCACGCTGGCGGAGCAGCCATTGCAGGTCCGGCTGGCGGTCTCGCTTCATGGCGCGACCGATGAAGTGCGCGACAAGATCATGCCAGTGAATCGGAAGTATCCGGTGCGGGAGTTATTCGCCGCCTGCCGGTACTACACGGAGCGCAAGACGCAGCGGATCACCTTTGAGTACATCCTCATCGCAAATGTGAACGACTCGGAAGAGCAAGCGCGCGAGCTCGCGCGGCGTGCGCGTGAGTTCCAGGCGAAGGTGAATCTCATTCCCTACAATACAGTGGAGGACCTGAGCTGGACGCGACCGTCGCTGGATCGGCAGGAACGATTTCTGGCGATTCTGCGCAACGGTGGAGTCGGCGCGACCTTGCGGCGCGAGAAGGGACACGACATCGCCGCGGCTTGCGGGCAATTGCGGTTGCAGACGGAGCGCGCGCTGGCGCCGGCGTAGCGGAAGACAGACGTCCTCGCCTGTCAGGGCAAGCGGCCGTCTCGGCTGCAGGCACCGCTGTTGCGCGAAGCCCAAGGAGCCTCGCAATTACCTTTTGCGCCGCTCTGTTTCGTGGCGTTTAGTTCCGCCCATGGCCGGATTCGACGGCGAGCCTGAGCGCGCGTGGGACGAATACGATTGGGAACGGTTCCTTCAGCAGCAGGATCACAAGACCGAGAAATACATGGAGCTGCTGGAGAAGTATCTCGACGATCCGAACCGGGACCAGATCATCGCGCGCGAGATGGGTTGGACGCAGCTGCTCGATGGCAAGGATTGGACGCAGGAAGTCGATGCCTTGCTGGAAGAAGAGCAGGATGAAAAACCGCCGCCGCCGGACTCCTTCGAGGATCACAGTCTCTACCGCGCGGCCTTCGCATTGACGATCTGGATCGACCAGATGTTCGATGGGGATTCGACGCTGCAAAACGAGCCGTCCGCAGTGAAGCTCGCCACGCATGCGGCGCTGGCCAGCGC
>DAIRIE010000040.1:13356-15846 GCA_036809705.1 Chthoniobacterales bacterium | reverse complement strand
GGTGAAGCCGGGTCACGGCGCGAACGCGGAGCTGGCGCGCGCGATTGTGAAAGACCTGGCGAAATCAATAGCGCTCTCGGTTCCGCGCGCGATGCCGCAGGGCGAAGGCGCGCTCGACATTAACGAAGTGATGAACGTTCTGCCGCACCGGTTTCCGTTCCTGATGGTGGATCGCATTCTCGGATTCGAAGGCGAGAAGAAATGCACGGGGATGAAGACAGTGTCGATTAACGAGCCGTATTTTGCGGGGCATTTCCCCGGGCATCCGGTGATGCCGGGCGTGCTCCAGGTGGAAGCGATGGCGCAGGTCGCGAGCATTCTGTTAATGAAGCTGGCGAAAAGCTCCAGCCGGATCGGTTACTTCATGAGCGCGGATGAGGTGAAATTCCGCAAGCCGGTCTTTCCCGGCGACACGCTCTTTATCCACGCGGAGCTGATCAAGGCGCGGAGTAACCGCCTGGCGAAAGCGCATTGCTCATGCGTGGTGAACGATGCGGTGGTGAGCGAAGGGGACTTGATGTTTACGTTTGTCGATAAATGAGGGAAATGACGAAACCCGAATGACGAATGACGAAGTTCGAAGGAAGCAAGCCGCGCATCGGCTTCGTCATTCGAGCTTCGTCATTGTTTCGGGCTTCGTCATTCGGGCTTCGTCATTCAATCCGTGAGCGACAGCAAGATTCATCCGACCGCCATCATCGATGCGAAAGCGGAGCTCGGCCCCGGCACAATCGTCGAACCATATTGCATCATCGGCGCGGATGTGGTGGTGGGCGAAAACTGCTGGCTGCAGCATCACGTCACGCTGGCGGGGCCAACGCGGGCCGGGCGCGGGAACAAATTTTACGCGTATTGCTCCATTGGGCAGCAGACGCAGGACCTGAAGTACGCGGGGGAGCCGACTTACCTCGAGATCGGTGACGAGAATACCTTTCGCGAGTTTTGCACGGTGAATCGCAGCACGAAAAGCGACGGCAAGACGCGCGTGGGTAGTTGCGGGAATTTTCTCGCTTACACCCATATCGGACACGACTGCGCAGTGGGGAACTCAGTTGTGTTCTCGAATAACGGGACGCTCGCTGGTCACGTGCAGGTAGGCAATCACGCGGTCATGGGCGGGCTGACCGCGGTTCATCAGTTTTGCCGCATCGGCCGCTTCGCCATTACCGGGGGATGTTCCAAGATTGTGCAGGACGTTCCGCCGTTCATGATCGCGGATGGCAACCCGGCGGAGATTCGCGGAATCAATCTCGTCGGCATGGAGCGCGCGGCATTCGATGAGGAAACGGTGAAGGCGATCAAGGAAGCGTTCCGGCTGATTTATCGGGCGAAATTGAATACGCGGCAGGCGATCGAGGCGATCAGGAATGAAATCGCACCGCGGGAGGAGATTACGCAGCTGATCGAGTTTATTGAAACGTCGGAGCGCGGGATCATTCGGCGCGGCGGGTAGCGCAGGCGTGAGTTTCTGTTGCGGTGGACGCCCGTAGATGTCGCTGGCGTTTTGGCACAAAACGCGGCCGACTACGCGGCCTGGGAGAATTTCGCCAGCGTTTGGCGGAGGATCGCGCGCGTGACTGGTTTGCTCAGAACGGCGTCGATGGCCCGCGGGCGCGAGCCGGTCACTTCGATGAGAGGACCGAAGCCGGTGAGCATGATGACGGGAAGCTCCGGCCGCAATTGTTTGATCTGCTCGGCGGTTTCATCGCCGCTCATGCCGGGCATGGCGCGGTCGAGAAAAACGACGTCGAAGGTTTCGCTCCTCGCCTGCGACAACGCTTCCTCTCCGCTGGTCGCGGTGGTGACTTCGTGCCCGTCGCTTACAAGATATTCCGCCACCACTTCGCAGACGCGCTCATCATCATCGACGACGAGAATGGAAAGGGCGTTCGGCTTTTTTGTGGCCGGCATCTCAGCGGTGGCAGACGTTACCGGCTGAGCCAGCGCCACGAATTCGATGTTCGGCAGGAGCGGACCGTAAGACTCGCATAAGCGGGCGAGCAGTGCGGCGTTGTCCTGCGCGGAGCTGTGCACCATCTCGATAAAGTGGCGGGTCTGGGCCGAATCGCGAAGCAACGGTTCGTTATTCAGGAGCAGCTCGCTGAATCCGAGGATGGGTGTGAGCGCGTTACTGAAATCATGAACGATGCCGCTGACGATCTGCTGGATGACTTCCTTCTGCGTCAGGCGCGATTCGCTCAACGCGCTCTCGAGTTCCTGATTGGCCGCGCGCAGGTCAGCGACGGCGCGGCGGCCGGTCAATTTTTCGAGGGCGGAAAAAAAAACGCGAGGGGGCTTCATCGGACAGAAAGTGAGCGAATTCAGTGCCATGGAAAGCGACTGCCACTGCTGGGGGAGCATAGGCTTTCAGGCTGTCGCACTTGGCTGCTAGCCAAATGCTCGTTCGCGACACGCTAACGAACCGCGGCGCGGTTCGCGGCAAGCTGCCGCGAACTACAGGCTGGCAGCCTGTGCTCCCCGGATTTCACC
>DAIRIE010000040.1:4659-13346 GCA_036809705.1 Chthoniobacterales bacterium | reverse complement strand
TCAAAGCGCCGGTTCCGGTGCCGGAGCGGTGTCCCACATGCGCGAGTAGGCGCCGCTTTTGGCCAGCAGCTCTTCGTGAGTGCCGCGTTGAGCGATGGTGCCGTGTTGCATGACGAAGATTCGGTCGCATTGGGTGACGGATTGCAGCCGATGCGTCACCAGCACGATGGTGCGCAGGCCGCGCAGGCGGAGAAGCGTGGTGACGAGGTGCTGTTCGTGTTGCGGATCAAGCGCGCTGGTCGGTTCGTCCAGGATGAGGAAGGGCGCATTTGTCAGGAGTGCGCGAGCGATGGCGATGCGCTGGCGTTGACCGCCGGATAAATTCTGGCCGCCTTCGGCGAGCATCGTGTCGTAGCCCTCAGGCAGCTGTTCGATGAACTCGGCCGCGCCGGCCAGTTCGGCTGCGTGTTGCAGTTCGCGGCGCGATGCTCCCGGTCTGCCGTAGGCGATATTTTCCGCCACGCGCGCTGGCAGAATGATGTTTTCCTGGCCAACCAGCGCCATGTGTGCGCGCACATCAGCGATGCGGATGGTGCGAAAATCGGCGTTGCCGAGAAGGAGTGCGCCGCGCGATGGATCATAGAAGCGCAGCATCAAACTGAGCAACGTGCTCTTACCGGTGCCGCTCGGTCCGATGAAGGCGACGAATTCGCCATCGTTGATTTCAGCGGAAACATCGCGCAACACAGTCTGACCATCGCGGTAGCCGAAGCTGACGTCGTCCAGGTTAAGATCGCGCCGGCGCACCGGCAGATGAATTGCGCGGGGATTTTCACTGATCGACTCCGGCGTATCCAGAATGCGAAAGACGCGGCGCGCGGCCGCTTCGAAGAGGCGCACTTTGGCGAAGAATTCGGTGAGCCATTTCAGCGGGTCCCAGAGTTTGCGGACGTAATCGAGGAAGATGATGAGAACGCCCACCGTCATGCCGCCGGCGACCGGCTGGAGGAATTGATCGCGATAAACAAGATAGCCGCCGTAGCCGAGGATGATGGCGGCGCCGACACCGAGAATGCTGTCGCGTGCGAGAGGATATAATTGCTCCTGCCAGTTCAGTCGCAGGAGCGCGTGCACGCTGCGCAGCACGGCCCGCCGAAAGAGACGGAACTCCCGGCGTTCACGACGAAAGGCCTGCGCCAGCCAGACGCGCGACATCGTTTGTTGGATGGTGCTGGTGAGATCGGTGTCGATTTGCTTCGAGATGAGAGCGCGCTCGTGAATGCGCATGCCGAAACGCCAGTTGCTCCAGATGATAAAGGGCGCGACGGAAAATGCCGCGAGCGTGAGCGAGACATTTCGCGAAAGCAGAATGAGCGTCATGACGGTGAGCGTGACAGCGGCGACGGCAGTGCCGATGACGGTGTCCATGATTCCCCATGGGCCAAAAGCGTCGGCGCTGAGGCGGTAAATGGCGTCGCCCTGAGGATGAGTGCGATGGTAAGCGAGGCCGAGGTGTTGCAGTTTGCTGAAGAGATCGTAGCGAACGCGCGTGGTGCCACGGTAGTTGAGGTGATAATTGATCATCATCCGCATCATCCAGACGAAATAGCCGATGAGCTGGAGCCCCATCCCGATGAGCACGAGCCCGATGATCTGGTCCGTTTTGTCCGCCGGTAAAAGCGAGAGGAAGAGTTGGTGAATCCAATCCGTCTGCGGCCTGGCGGTGAGAACGCTATCGATGAGCACGGCGAGCGGCCACGTTTCGAGGAGCCCGACGCAGACGGAGATGCCGATCAGGACGACAAGCAGCGCGATCCACGGCCAGTCGGGTTTGAAGTACCGCATCGCGCGGCGGTCGACCGCGAACGCGGGGATCTCGGTGGCGGCGGTAGCTTGAAGAGGGATGGTGCCGTCGCGCATCTGTAACAAACGTATCGAATGCCGAGCAGCGGCTCGGAGCTAAGTTTGTCACGTGCGCGTTCAGTTCTGCAATTCGGTCAAACGTTGTAGCTGCCGTCCGTCCTCGGCGGCAGAAGGTGGATTGCACGAGAGACGTCTGTTAGCCGCACGTTCTGCCGCCGGGACGGACGGCAGCTACAACCGCGAGTCGCGAATTGTAAGTAAATGAAAACTTTCACCGCCCTGATCGTTACGTGGCTTTGTGCTGAGATGGCGCAAGCCCAAGTCCCCTCGCCTTCTCTCGCTGGTGCACGACCGGGCGCGGCGGAAGCTTCCCCCAGCGCTTCGCCCGAAACGCCTCCCGCCGGAGCGCTATCGCCTGCTCCCTCAGCAACGCCGCCGCAACTGACCGAAGTTTTGTTTAAAAGCTTCAAAGCGCGCTCCATCGGCCCGGCGGCGATGGGTGGACGCGTCTCCGATATCGCGATCGATCCGCGCAATCCGGCGGTGTTTTTCGTGGGGCTCGCGACCGGCGGCTTGCTTAAGACGAGCGACAATGGCGTGACCTTCGACGCGGTATTCGACAAACAGCCGGTCATGTCTATCGGCGCGGTGGCGATTGCGCCGAGTGACACGGACGTGGTGTGGGTGGGAACGGGAGAGCCGACCGATCGCAATTCCGCGGAATGGGGCAACGGCCTTTATCGCTCGACCGATGGTGGGACCACCTGGCAACGCGTCGGACTGGAGAACAGCCGCTCCATCGGACGCGTGCTGGTGCATCCGAAATCGGCCGAGACAGCTTACGTGGCGGCGCTGGGAAATTTGTGGGCCGACGGCGGCGAGCGCGGGCTGTTCAAAACTACGGACGCAGGAAAGACGTGGAAAGCGGTGTTGATCGCGCCCGCTCCGCACAATGCGCGCACCGGCTGCGTCGACGTCGCGATCGCGCCCGATAATCCCGAGGCGATTTACGCCGCGATGTACGCGCGACAGCGGACGCCGTGAGTTTCACTTACGGCGCATCAGCGACGAACGGCGAAGACGTTGGCGGCATTTTCAAGAGCACGAATGGCGGCGGCACGTGGAAGAAATGCGGGAACGGCTTGCCCGGGATGACCGGGAAGATCGGCCTCGCGGTGACGCCGGTGAACCCGAAGGTCGTGATGGCGGTGGTGCAAAGTGATGAGGGTGGCACCAGCGCGTTCGATGACATCCACAGCAAGCGCGGCGGAGTTTTTCGCTCGGAAGACGCCGGCGAAACATGGAAACGTATGAGCGATCTCGATCCGCGGCCGTTTTATTTCAGCCAAATCCGGATCGATCCGGCGAATGATCAGCGCGTTTACCTGCTCGGCTTCGCGCTGCTGGTTTCTGACGATGGGGGCAAGACATTCCGCGAAGACCTTTCGGAAAAACTCCATCCTGATATGCACGCGCTCGCCATCCAAAACGGCAGTGCGCCTGCACCGAAGCCGCCAAAACCCGAAGACAAGAACAAGCCGCCAAAGCCGCCGGTCTCGTTGCGCGTGATTGTCGGCAATGACGGCGGCGTTTACCAGAGCTACGCCGGTGGAAAAAACTGGGAACATCTCAATCGATTCGCGGCGGGCGAGTATTACCGGATTTCAGTCGATGACTCGAAGCCGGCGTACCGGATCGCGGGCGGATTGCAGGACAATTCCAACTGGGTGGGCCCGAGCGCAGTGCTGAGCAAGGAAGGCATCCGCAACTCCGATTGGACGCCGTTCACTGGCGCGGATGGCTTTTATGTATTGTTCGATCCGACCGATCGCGACGTTCTCTATGGTGATAACCAGGAAGGCGTGGTGCACCGCTTCAACATGCGCACGGGCGAGCTGCGCAACCTCAAGCCCCAGCCGCCGGAAGGCAGGCAGGCCACGCGATTCCACTGGAACTCCCCGCTCGTCATGAGCCGGCACAAACCGGGCGTGTTGTATCTCGGCGGTAACTTTGTTTATCGCCTGACCGATCGCGCCGAGCGTTACCAGGTTATCAGCCCTGACCTAACGAGGAACGATCCGGGGAAGACGAACACCGTCGGGAGCGGCGCGGAGAGTTACGGAGTGGTCTATTCGCTGGCCGAATCACCTGTGCGCGCCGGGACGCTTTGGGCCGGGACCGATGACGGGCGACTTTGGCTGAGCAACGACGACGGCGCACATTGGAATGAACTGACGGAGAATTTGCCGGAGCCGATTCGTAATCAATGGATCGTGCGGATCGAGCCGGGCGCGCAGGATGCGAACGTCGCTTACGTCGCTGCGAATGCATATCGTTCTGGCGACGACCGGCCGATGATTGCGCGCACGGGGGATGGCGGCAAAACCTGGACGAGCGTGACTGGCGATCTGCCGGTCAACGCGCCGGTGGAGGTCATTCGCGAAGATTTGGCGAATCCGAAGCTGCTTTATGCCGGGACGCATTTCGGATTGTTCGCCTCGTTTGACCAGGGCGGGCACTGGGTCCGCATCGGCGACATGCCGCCGGTGCGGGTGGACGATATTGAGATTCATCCGCGCACGTTCGATCTGGCAATCGCGACGCATGGCCGCAGTCTTTACGTGTTGGATGACGCGCGCGCGTTTCGCGAGCTGACGCCGGAGATCGCAGCGAAGCCGGCGCATTTGTTCAGCGTGCGGCCAGTGAACGGTTTTTACATGCCGGTCGGCTTTTCTGAATGGAACGGCAAAGGCGTTTATCGCGGCGCTAATCCACCCGAAGGCGCTCTCTTCACGGCCTGGGTGCGCGAGTTCACCGGCGACGAAATCAAGATCGCGATCAGCAATGCAGCGGGCATGCCGGTGGCGAATCTCAAAGCACCCGGCGTGGCGGGATTCACCCGGATCAACTGGGATCTGCGGCCGACAGAAGATGTGTTGACGAAATACGGCGGCGACGATCCGAAGAAGCTGTTGTCGAGCGGCGACTACACCGCGGAATTGAGCTTCGGGCAGACGAAGGTGAAACAAACGTTCCACGTCGATCTGGCGGAAGGGATCCTCCCGCGCGGCGGCATTACGCAGAGTGACTAGGTAACAGTTCCGTTACCAGGAAATTCTCGCGCTCCGCCCCTTAGCGCAGTAAGTCT
This sequence comes from Chthoniobacterales bacterium, assembly GCA_036809705.1. Taxonomy (GTDB): domain Bacteria; phylum Verrucomicrobiota; class Verrucomicrobiia; order Chthoniobacterales; family UBA10450; genus AV69. Next base: position 8,395 of record DAIRIE010000040.1, on the reverse strand, counting down.
CCTTACTCATGCGGGCAGTTAGTCTGATGATCTACGCGGGCTGGCGGCAGCGGTTTCGCGCCAAGGCAAAACGCATTTATGAAACAGCTAACGAGAAGTAGCAACGCGCTCAGAACTCTGTTGTTCATCGGCTTCGTGCTGCCGGCAACCCTCAGAACGCGGAGCCAGGAGATCAGCGCCACTGTTGCGCCCCAACCCGGCTGGCCTACCCACGCCCATGATGCGCAGCATAGCGGAGTCTCAGCTGTCTCCTCGCAACGCCTCGCCCGTATCCACTGGGTCACGCCGGTCGACCTCCAGCCGCCGACCGATTCAGGCGAAATCTTCGTTCATTACGGTTCTCCGCTAGTCACCTCCAGGAACACCGTCGTCGAAGGTCACGCGGGTTCCACGGGCGCGTTGCGCTGGTTCATGAACTCAGACTACAGCGTGCCTTTCGCGGGATTTCTTCCGGCCTTCGGTCCAACTTTGAGCCAGGATAGAGTGGTGGCGCCGGCTGGGGGAGGGACGGTATTGATCCGTCAGGATGATGACGATCGGCGTGCAGCCGTCAGGCGCGTCGCCTTCTACGGAATCGACAACTTCACGGCCAACCGCCAGGCGTTCATCGACGGGGTCAAGATCAACACACCCATCACCGCAGACCACAATGGGAACTTGTTCTTCGGTTTCATTGTCGTGGGAGAGACCCCGGGTGTAGCCTTGGAAAGCGGACTGGCCAGGATTGGCAGCGATGGCACCGGGTCGTGGATAGCTGCTTCAGCGGCCAGCAGCGATTTCGGCATCAACAAAGTGAGCACGAGTTGCGCGCCGGCGTTATCCCGAAACGAGAAGCAGCTTTACGTCGCGGTGAATAGCTTCGATTTCAGCCCCGGTTATCTGCTTGAACTCGACGCCACAACCCTTCAACCCCTTAACAAAGTGCGGCTGATCGATCCCGCTTCCGGTAACGATGCGCTTCTGACCGACCAAAGCAGCGCCACGCCAACAGTTGGCCCCGATGGTGACGTTTTCTACGGAGTCCTCGAAAGTCCCTTCCCATCCCACAACGATCGAGGATGGCTCTTACACTTTAGCGGTAATCTGCGACGGACGAAGATTCCGGGCAGTTTTGGCTGGGATGATACGGCGTCCATAGTCAATGCATCGCTCGTCCCGTCCTATCACGGCACTTCGAGCTATCTCGTCATGACGAAGTATAACAACTATGCTGGACGAGGGGGCGACGGCGTAAACAAACTGGCCATCCTTGATCCCACCGCGTCCGAGCCCGATCCGGTGCTGGGCAATCCGGTGATGAACGAAGTGTTGACCATCACCGGTGTGACGCCGGATCCGGAGTTTCCCTCGTTGCCCAATGCCGTGCGAGAGTGGTGCATCAACACCGCGGCGGTCGATCCGTTCACCAGGTCTGTGCTGGCGAACAGCGAAGACGGCCGGCTTTACCGCTGGGACCTGGCCACCAACACCTTCTCGCAAATCATCACCCTGACGGGCGGTATCGGCGAGGCCTATACGCCGACGGTCATCGGAGGCGACGGCACCGTTTACGCGATCAACCGGGCGATGTTGTTCGCGATCGGCCGGTGAATTGACGCCATCCCTCGTCTTGCCAAGGTGATGTCGCCCTGCTGGTCGCCATCATGGAGATAAAGAACATTCGGGAAGCGAAGGATTCGTTCGAAGTCCTGCAAACCACGAAACGAACCCAGACCGCAATGATGACCTTGCAACCGGGAAAGTCTTCCGGCAGCAAGCCCGAAGGTCACAAGCACAGCGATCAGGTCTTGCTCGTGCTCGAGGGTGAAGTGGAAGGCGAGATAGGGGACAAGACGATCACGATGAAACAAGGCGACGTCATCGTTATCCAGGCGGGCACGCGGCATAAGTTCAGCAATCGTTCCTCGGTCGACGCGGTCACATTCAACACTTACTCGCCGCCGGAATATTGAGCTGTAGCCGTTTCGCTGTGCGAAACGCGGGGGTCGTGCGGCCGCAACATCAAAGCCGAATCCAACTACGCAGCCAGCAGCGGGACGATCGCCGCGGGATTGCCGCCGAACTTTGGGTAAACGAATCGCGCTGCGGGTGAGCCTTCGCGGATGATGGCGCAGGCGCGCGTGAGCCCGCGTTCCCGCAGCTGTCGCAAGGCCGCTTCCAGCAACAGCGTTCCCAGGCCGCGGTTGCGATATTCCATCAGTACACACGGACCGGGCACGAGATGCTCGGGCGCATTTCCCTCAGGCACGAGTAACGTCGCGCCGATAATTCGCGTGCCGTGACGCAGGACGAGGCGCAGCGTCGCTTCGTTCGCAAGCAGGCGCGCGATCGAATTGCTCACCATCGCGCTTACTTCGTGCAGCGTCGAATTCCAGCTCGGGTCGAGCGCGAGCGATTTCGCGATGACCGCGCGCAGTTTTTCCTCATCCTCCGCCGCAGCCAGCTCGATGCGATAATGCCGCGGCACCGCCAACTCGGGCAGCTCCGCTTTCCCGAAGTCCCAAGTGAAGTTCACCCATCGCGTGATGTTCATGCGCCGTGCCACAATCTTTCGCGCCCGAGGCCCCGCCCGGACGCGCGTTTGGTCGGCCAATTACATCGCCTGAACGGTCTTCAACGTCGAGTGAAATGCTTGATACATTTCGCGATGTTGAGCCATTCCGCGGCGCAAGACAGGTTTGAAATTAGCGAGATCGGCGACGTTCAGCACCTGATCGACACTCTGCACAAATGCACTCATGGCGTCGTTGGTGGTGAAGCGATGCGTCAGGAGCACGACGAAATGCTCGCGCCGCTGCGCACCTGGCCGCCGCTTCATTTCATTGAGGATGGGATTAGTCGCAGGCGTCGAGCCTTTGAAGTTTTCGTAAATCACCACCAAGTCGTACGAATACGTGCGCAGCTTCAGCAACACGTCCTCTTCGTGCAGCCCGATGTGGACCTTGAAGTTGAGATCGATGAGCTGCGGCGCGATCATTTTTTGAAACTCCTGGTGATCGACGCACACCAGCGCGGTGGTATCACCGGCATCGAACCCGAACTCGTGCTCGTTTTCCATGTTCATCGGAATGCGTTGGCGGGAATATCGAGGCGCAGGCCGGAGTCGAGCTCGGTGTCAACCCCGCGCGTTTTGTGAATGATATCGATGCCGCGCGTGATGCGACCTTTGCGCGTAGCGTAAAGAACCGCAGTCTCCTCCGAGATCAGCCCCGTCTCGAACGCGGTCAGGATCGACTGGTCGAAGGTCATCCAGCCGAGCTGCGAGCTGGCCTCGATGATTTCGTAGAAATTGCGGTGCTCCCCTTCCCCGAGCGCGATCGCTTCCTTCGTGCGCAGATTATTTCCGATAATCTCCGTGAGCAATTGCCGGCCGCCGCTCAACTTCGGCGCGAGCCGCTGGCTAATGACGTAACGCACGACATCCGAGAGACGAATGCGCAATTGCTGCTCTTCGCCTAACGAGAACAAGCCGAGGATGCGGTTGATCGACTGGCCCGCGTCCACCGTGTGGAGCGTGCTCAGCACCAGGTGGCCCGTCTCCGCCGCCATCAGCGCCACTTCCACCGTGGCCCGGTCGCGCATTTCCCCCACGAGAATGACCTTGGGCGCCTGGCGCAGTGCCGCGCGCAGCCCATTGGGATAGTTATTATAATCCTGTCCCAGCTCGCGCTGATTGAACGTCGCCTTGCGCGTGGGATGGACGAACTCGATCGGGTCTTCCAGCGTAACGATGTGC
>DAIRIE010000040.1:2855-4649 GCA_036809705.1 Chthoniobacterales bacterium | reverse complement strand
AATCAATCCCGTTTTTTCTCTCGCCACTTCTTTGAAGACCGGCGGCAGCCCGAGCGACTGGAAACTCGGGATGTTGCCTTCCAGCCGACGCATGACGATGGAGAAATTGCCGCGCTGCCGGAAAATGTTGACGCGGAAACGCGCGTTATCATCGAGCGAGTAACTGCAATCGCACGAGCCGCCGCTGAGATAATCATACATCAACCGCTGATTGCCCTGCATGAGCGAGATGGCGAGCTGCTCGGTTTGAAACGGCGTCAGTGCCTGGATGGGCGGATCGAGATAAACCGGCTTTAGCTCACCGAAATCCTCCACCTGAAGCGGATGGCCGACGGAGAAATTCAGGTCGGAGATTCCGGTATTGCTCTTGAGCATTCCGCTCAAAATCTTGTCGAGATCGGGCAATCTCATTCTTCGCTCAAGTCTTCCGGGGGAGTTTTCATGAATGGCCGAAACTTCTTTTTATCGATCGCCTTGTCGTAAGCTTCCTCGGGCGAGATGCGCGCGCCGCGCAGATGCTCCATGATCGCGTCGTCAAGCGGCTGGTTCCCTTTCTTTTTGCCGACCTGAATCATGCCCGGGATTTGATGCGTCTTGGCCTCGCGTACGAGATTGGCGATGGCCATATCGACCACGAGAATCTCGAGCGCGGCCACGCGTCCCGGTTTGTCGATGCGTTTGAAAAGATTTTGCGCGATCACCCCTTTGAGTGACTCCGCTAGGGTAGCGCGAATCTGGTTTTGCTGATTCGTCGGGAAAACGTCGATGATGCGATCGACCGCTTTGGCCGCGCTCGAAGTGTGGAGCGTTCCGAAGACGAGGTGACCAGTGGCGGCGGCGGTGAGCGCGAGCTCGATCGTCTCGTGGTCGCGCATTTCACCGACGAGCAGAATGTCCGGATCTTCACGCAAGGCTCCGCGCAGCGCGTTCGCGAATGAGCGCGTGTGCACGCCGACTTCACGATGTTGCACGAGACAATTCTGGCTGCGATGCACGAACTCAATCGGGTCTTCCACCGTGATGATGTGATCGTGCCGTTGCAGATTAGCGTAATCCATCATCGCCGCGAGCGTGGTCGATTTGCCGGAACCGGTCGGGCCGGTGACGAGGATGAGTCCCTTTTTCAACATGGGAAACTTCTTCAGCACCGGGGGCAGGCCGAGATCGTCAACGGTCAGGACCGTGGATGGAATCAGGCGGAACACGGCGGAGATGCCGTATTTCTGCTGGAAAAAATTCGCGCGATACCGCGCTATCCCCGGGACTTCGTAACCGAAATCGACATCGAGATTTTCCTCGAAGCTCTTGATCTTTCCTTCCGGCGCGATCTCGTAAACCATCGACTTGAGTTCGTCGTTCTTAAGCGGCGGATAATCGACCCGGATGAGCTCGCCGTTGATGCGCAGCATCGGCGGATTGTTGGTCGAGAGATGGAGGTCGGAAGCTTTCTGCTCCGACATCAATTTAAAGAAGGCGTCAATGCGAGCCATGAGGTCTCGTTCTGAGGAGCTAAATCAATGCCACCGCGCGGTCCCTCGACTTCGCTCGGGATGACGGCGATATTTAGCGATGAATCGTTGGCTCCAGAAATGGATCACGCGCCTCGGCCTCGAAACGCGGCCGCGCCTGCGGAAATTTCTTGTCGGAATCATCGGCGGAACAGTCATCGTCATTGGCCTGGTCATGATTGTTCTTCCCGGTCCGGCCATCGTCGTCATCCCCATCGGTTTCGCTATTCTCGCCACTGAATTTGCCTGGGCACGGCGGGTCTGGCGGCGCGGCAAAATCCTGGTC
>DAIRIE010000040.1:0-2845 GCA_036809705.1 Chthoniobacterales bacterium | reverse complement strand
CCCCTACCTCCTGGCCGCAGGCACGTTCGAGCCCCATAAGCGGCCTGGGCTGCTGAGTGAAGTGGTCGCACGCGTCCGCGCCGGCGGCCGCGCGAGGGTCGCCACCCGCGAGCCTCAACACACGCCATGACGCGTCGCGAGCGTGCACTTCATCTGGCCGAACGATTCCGCCAGGTTTATCCCGATGCGCACTGCGAACTCGATTTCAAAAATCCACTCCAGCTCCTCATCGCCACCATCCTGAGCGCGCAATGCACAGACAAGCGCGTAAACATGGTGACGCCTGCGCTGTTCAGGAAATATCGCACCGCGGCCGATTACGCGCGCGCTGAGCCAACGACGCTGGAAAATGAGATTCGCTCCACTGGATTCTTCCGCAGCAAAACCAGGAGCATTCGCGCCGCTTGCGCCGCCATCGTCGCGCAGCACGGCGGCAAAGTTCCCGATACAATGGAGACGCTGAACGCGCTGCCCGGCGTCGGGCGCAAAACGGCAAACGTGGTGCTCGGCAACGCACTCGGTAAAGACGAGGGCATCGTGGTTGACACACACGTGATCCGTTTGTCGCAGCGGCTGCGCCTCACGCGCGAGACAGATCCCGAAAAAATCGAAGCCGATTTAATGAACATTGTCCCGCGCGCCGAGTGGACGATCTGGAGCCACTGGCTCATCTGGCATGGGCGACGCCGGTGTTTTGCGCGCAAACCCGATTGCCGAAACTGCGAAGTGCTCGACCTCTGCCCGAGCGGGCCCGTTTTCATCCGCACCGGTGAGGCACGTGAACCGGCTACCGCTGGACCGCTTTCTGCACTTCCGCGGCGCGATCGGCTGCTTTCTCCGTCCGGTCGGCCGCCTTCTCGGCGCGTTCGCGCAGCCGCGTGAATTGCTCCTCGAGTTTCTTTAACTCGTCATCGGACAATTTTTCCAAATCGACGAGATCGTTTCGCGCTCCTTTGATCGCGCGAATGAGCTCATCGAGTTTCAAATGCACCGCTTTGGCGTCGCGGTTTTGAGTATTCTGAATGAGGAAGACCATCAGGAAGGTGACAATGGTCGTGCCGGTATTGATGATGAGCTGCCAGGTATCGGAGAAATGAAACGTCGGCCCGGTAATGGCCCAGACGAAAATGATGAGAATGGCGATGATGAAAGCCCAGGCCGAACCGAGCACGCTCGATGATTTGCGGGCGAAGACGTGGAATGCGTCGCGCAGCCGGCAGAAGACGTCGCGCTCATCCGTCTGGTTCGCGTTATTGTTGTTTGCCACCATGGATTAACTTTGCATCGCAACATCGAGCCATTTTGCGCGCATCGACTCCTTCAGCTGTTCATCTCGATCTCGACGGCGCCTGGGCGGATATGGCCGGTGCTTTACCCGCGCTCGACCTAACGAGCCACGGGCCACGGCTGCGTTTCACCACCTCGCCGCGAGCGATCGAGACGTTCTTTCGCGAGGTCGATCCGAGACTCGGCGATTTCATCCTTTATGGTTCCGGCGATTTTCATCATCTCACCGCGCTCTGGCTGCGGCGTCATCGGGAAACGCTCACGCTCGTCGCCTTTGATAATCATCCGGATTGGGATGTGCGTCCGCCGCGCTGGTCCTGCGGCGGCTGGATGAATCGCGCGCTGGAATTGCCGCAGGTGGAACGCGCGGTGGTGTGGGGCTGCGGCAATTTCGAATGCTGGTGGCCGCACCAGATTTTCGGGAATCGCAAAGCGGAACGCGCAGGCAGGCTGGTGGTGCATCCGTGGACGGACGAGCGGCCGTTGAAAGCAAGCGAGCGGCCCGGCGCGATTCTGCGCGAGAATTGGCGTGAGCATTTCGCGAATTTTGCCCGCGAACTCAGCGGCGAAAATCTCTACGTCACGATCGATCTCGATTGTCTCGCGGCCAATCTGGCGTGGACGAATTGGGAGAACGGCCGCTTCGATTACGATGACCTGCGCTGGGCTTTGCAGACGCTGCGGAAGTATGCCCCTATTGTCGCGGGCGATCTCTGCGGCGCCTGGTCGGCGCCGCGATTTGCCCGCGCCAAACAAGGGTTCGCCGCGCAAATGGATCATCCCCGGATTCAATTGCCGGACATTACTGCGATACGAAATGCAAACCGCGCTGCTTTCGAAGCGCTCTGGCCGGTGTTAGCTCAGTGAGACGAGCACCACTCCGGCGCTGACCAAAATCGCGCCTAAAAGGAGTCGCGCCGTCAGTCTTTCGCGCAAAATGAAGGCAGCCAGGATGGTGATGATGACGACGCTCATCCCCTGGAATGGATAAAGGTAACTGAGATCGAATTGCCGCAGCAGCCCGAGCGTGACGAAAAAGGAAAACGTCATCGCGACGAGGCCGCTGCTGAAAAATTTGGCGAAACGGGCGCTGCGCAGCTCGTGTTCCATGGCGTGCTTGAGCAGGAGCTGGCCCGCGACAAAAGCCAGGAGCGTGAGCGAGATGAGCAATGCGGAAATCGGCGTCATAACTTTTCCTCCAGGCGCGCTACCGGCTTCGCCACGACGAAAATTCCGCCGACCACGAGAGCGATCCCGGCCCAGCGGCGCGCCGAGATTATTTCGCCAAGGAAAATCCAGGAGCCGAGCGGGATGAGGACGTGGACGAATTGCGAAAGGGGGAATGCGATGGAGAGCGGGATAAAACGCAGCACGTAGAGCCAGCTCACGAAACTGATGGCGACAAGTACGATTCCCAGCCAGACGAGGGGTGAAGCCAGTCCGGACACGCCGGTCCAATTCACGCTGGCGGGAAGTGCGGGCGCCTTCATGGCGCCGCGTTTTAGGAACAGCTCAGCGGTAGCGACGGCGACGGTGCTGAAGCCGATCTGGAACCATG
>DAIRIE010000039.1:15916-16067 GCA_036809705.1 Chthoniobacterales bacterium | reverse complement strand
CTGTGACCCCTACCGTGTCAAGGTAGTGCTCTACCACTGAGCTAACCGCGCAGGAGCAGGGATAAGTGACGAGTGGCAAGTGACGAGTCAAGCGCTTGAACACGGTTGCGTCTCGGCTGATCGCTTCGATACCCTCAGTGCGATGGCTGAA
>DAIRIE010000039.1:12244-15906 GCA_036809705.1 Chthoniobacterales bacterium | reverse complement strand
ATATCGAGTCGGGGAACGAGGACCGCTCGCTTCACGTAGTTGGAGAACCTCAGAGCGCGTGGCGAAGTTTCTCGCTGACCAACGCGCGGCGCCCAACACAATTTCCGTCGCTGGAATGCTCTGCGGCATCGCGGCCGGAATGATGTTCGCGGCCACGACTCACATCGCGCATACGTGGATCGCATGGCTCGCCGGCGCGGTGCTCGTGCAGTTGCGGTTACTGGCGAATCTCTGCGACGGGATGGTGGCGGTGCTGCGAAACATCGCCTCGCCCGTCGGCGAGTTATTCAATGAAGTGCCGGACCGGGTGAGCGATGCGGCCACTTTGATCGGCTTCGGTTACGCCGCCGGATCGGATGGCGTCCTCGGGTTCATCGCCGCGCTCTTGGCGGTGTTCCTGGCGAAACAACAGCGCATGGCGACGGTGACAATCGCCGGCATTGGTTTGCGCGGTTGTTTCAGTAGCTGTGAAGTGGAACGTGCCGGCCTGGACGCTGTGGCTCATCATCGCCGGATGCATCGTGACGGTAGTGCGGCGCCTGCAACGAATCGCCGCGGCGTTGCACCATCGCTGAGATGAACTCAGCGACGCGTGAACGTTTATTCGGATTTCAGCACGCGTTCGATTCGCCGGTGATTCTGTGGATCACTGTGTCGACTGCGGCGGTTCTGGTGCTCGCTGCTTCTGCGATCTGGCTCCTGCACTCGGCGCGCCGAACCAGCGACAAACTGCACGATGAGCTGGTCAAACGCGTCTTCTCCTGGGCAGTCATCGCCCCGCTGCTGCTCGTGCCTGTGCTACTCGGCGCGGCGTGGACAATCCTGAGCGTCGCGGCGTTGAGCGTGCTGTGTTATCGCGAGTTTGCGCGCGCCACCGGCTTCTTCCGGCAGCGTTCGCTCAGCATCATTGTCGTCCTCGGGATCATCGCCACCATGTTCGCGAGCGCGGATCATTGGTATGGCTTGTTCGTCGCCATTTCGCCGCTCACCATCGTGCTCCTGGCGATGATCGCGATCCTGCGCGACGAGCCACGCGGCTACACCCAGCGCGTTGCCGTCGGCATCCTGAGTTTTCTCCTCTTCGGGCACTGCCTTGGTTATCTTGGTTATCTTGGCTATATGGCTAACGACCCTCAGTACCGGGGCATCATTATGCTCATCATCCTGAGCGTCGAGCTGAACGATGTTTTCGCTTATATCAGCGGCAAACTCTTTGGCCGACGCAAACTTGCGCCCCACACCAGCCCGAACAAAACAGTCGGCGGCGCGCTCGGCGCGTTAGTTTTAACGACGGCGCTGGGGTGGCGTGGCTTGGGCACATCGTTTTCGACGGTTCGGAAATCGACATGCCGGTGCGCCTGATCGGTCTCGGCGTCATCGTCAGCGTCGCTGGCCAGTTCGGCGATCTGATGGTTTCATCCATCAAACGCGACATCGGCATTAAAGATATGAGCGCGGCCATTCCGGGCCACGGTGGATTACTCGATCGTTTCGACAGCCTGCTCCTGGTCGCGCCGGCGGTCTTTCATTATGTCGGCTATTCCGCGGCTTCGGGCTCGGTCAGCCAGTGCGGATTTTCAGCGGCGGAGGTTAGATGGAAGACTGGCAATTCGTCCCCGCGCGCGATCTCGGGCTAACGAGGCGTGAGCGGCGCCTGAGTTTGCGCCGCGAAGTCGGCCTGGAGAGCGCAATCTCGTGCCTCGCCTGGCGCACGCTCACCCGCGGATATCTCGCTCTCGCGCACCGACTGGAGGTTCGCGGACGCGAAAACCTGCCGGTGCGCTCTCCCTTCGTGCTGGTGGCAAATCACGCCAGCCATCTCGATGCCGTCGTCCTCGGCGCGGTGCTGCCGGCGCGTTTCGCTGGAACGGTTTTCCCGATCGCGGCGGGCGACACGTGTTTCACCAAGCGCGCGAGTTCGATCTTCGCGACGGCATTTATGAACGCGCTGCCGATCTGGCGGAAGAATTGCGGCGCCCATTCCCTCGATGATCTGCGCGCGCGATTGATCGAGGGCGGCAGCGTTTACATTCTTTTCCCTGAAGGAACGCGCACGCGTGATGGCACGATCGGCAGGTTTAAGCCCGGCTTGGGGCGATTAGTGGTCGCGACTGAGGTGCCGGTCGTGCCGTGTTATCTCGATGGGACTTTCACGGCTTTGCCGCCGCATCGCACTTTCCCAAGGCTAAAAAAAGTGGTCGTGAGCATTGGGCCGCCGCTCAAGTTTGTTGGCGTGTCCAATGATCGCGAAAGTTGGAACGCGATCGCGCGAGAGGTTGAAGATGCCGTGTGTGCGTTGCGGATTTAATACCGCGGGACTACGCTAAACGAGCGCCGCTTGCGCCGCCGCCAGCCTCGCGATCGGCACCCGGAAGGGACTACAGCTGACGTAATCCAATCCCAGCCGATGGCAGAACTTCACTGAATCGGGGTCACCGCCATGCTCGCCGCAAATCCCAAGCTTGATCTTCGACCGCGTCTTGCGGCCTTTCTCCACCGCGATCTGCATCAGCTGTCCGACGCCGTTCTGATCGATGGTGGCAAACGGATTCCGCTTCACGATTTCAAGCTCGGCGTAATGCGGAAGGAAAGATCCGCTATCGTCGCGGCTCATCCCGAGCGCAGTTTGCGTGAGGTCGTTAGTTCCGAAGCTGAAGAACTCAGCCGTTTCCGCGATTTCATCCGCCGTCAGCGCGCCACGCGGCACTTCGATCATCGTGCCGACGAGATAATTCAGCTTCGTTTTCGCCCGTGTCTGCACTTCCTGCGCGACGCGGTGCACGATCTCGACCTGAAGCTCCAGCTCCTTCTTGAATCCCACGAGCGGAATCATCACTTCCGGGCTCACTTTCGTTCCACTCTTTTGCACTTCGGCCGCCGCTTCGAAAATGGCGCGCGCCTGCATCTCCGTCACTTCCGGGAACGAAATGCCGAGCCGGCAGCCGCGATGGCCGAGCATCGGATTTTGCTCGTGCAATTGGTGGACCCGACGCGCGATCTCATCCGCGCTCACCCCGATCTTCTCCGCGAGCGCGCTCTGCGCCGCGTGATCCTGCGGGAGAAATTCGTGCAGCGGCGGATCGAGCAAACGGATCGTTGCCGGCTTGCCTTTGAGCGCTTTAAAAATGCCGACGAAATCGCCCCTCTGGTACGGCAACAATTTCTCCAGCGCTTTTTTCCGATCATCGCTCGTGCGCGCCAGAATCATTTCGCGCATGGCGTCGATCCGGTCACCTTCGAAAAACATGTGCTCGGTGCGGCACAAGCCGATCCCGCTCGCGCCGAACGCCACCGCATTTTCCACCTGCTCGGGCGTGTCCGCATTCGTGCGCACGCTCATCCGCGTCACTTTCGCGCACCAATCCATCAGCTGATTGAAATTGCGAAACGTCTCCGTTTTGCCCGCGCTCTTGTCGCCGTGCAGCAAACCCTGGATGATCTCAGACGGCGCGCTGCGCAATTGACCCGCATAGACCGTCCCACTCGTCCCGTCGATGGAGAGATAATCTTCGCCTTCACGAAAAATCGTGCCGTTCACCTGCATCGTCTTGGCGCGATAATCGATGTTCAACGCCGCCGCCCCGCAGACGCTCGTCACGCCGCCGCCCACGTCGCACGTGGCCGCCGGGGCGTCGCTGATCGTGGCCGCGTTCGCGCTGACG
>DAIRIE010000039.1:0-12234 GCA_036809705.1 Chthoniobacterales bacterium | reverse complement strand
AACCTTGCCCATCTGCCGCGCCACCAGCGCCGCATGCGAGCTGACGCCGCCGCGCGCGGTGAGAATGCCTTCCGCGGCGATCATCCCGCGCAAATCTTCCGGCGACGTTTCCACCCGCACGAGTAACACCTTCTCGCCTTTCGCCGCCGCTGCGGCCGCGCGATCCGCGTTAAAGTAAACCTTGCCCGTCGCTGCCCCCGGCCCTGCCGGTAATCCAGTCGCGATCGCCTTCGCGCTTTTGAGCGAATTGCGGTCGAACACCGGCGCGAGCACCTGGTCGAGCTGATCGGCCGGCACGCGTTTGATCGCCGTTTTCCAGTCGATCAGTTTTTCCCGCACCATATCGCAGGCGAACTTGACCGCGGCCACTCCCGTGCGTTTGCCGTTGCGCGTTTGCAGCATGAACACCTTGCCATCCTGGATGGTGAACTCGAAGTCCTGCACATCTTTGAAATGCGACTCCAGCACGTGCCGGATGCGTTCCAGCTCGACCAGCGCCTTGGGCAGATGCTTCTTTAAATCGGCCACCGGCTCCGGTGTGCGCACGCCCGCCACCACATCCTCGCCCTGCGCGTTGATGAGGAACTCGCCGTAAAAAACTTTCTCGCCTGTCGCTGGGTCGCGCGTAAAAGCAACCCCCGAACCCGAATTAGTTCCGGTGTTGCCGAAGACCATCGCCTGCACGTTCACGGCCGTGCCCCATTCCTGCGGGATGTTGTATTTTCGCCGGTAAACAATCGCCCGGTCATTCATCCAGGAGCCGAAGACCGCGCCGATCGAACCTTCGAGCTGCTGCCACGAGTCGTTAGGAAATTGCCGGCCGGTGCGTTCTTTCACCAGGTTTTTGAAACGCGCCACCAGCTCCTTTAGATCAGCCACGCTCAACTTCGTGTCTTCGATGTGCTCGTGATGTCGCTCGTGTTTAAGCTCGTGGATTACCGTCTCAAACGGCTCGTGATCTTCCTCCGGCTTCTTCTGCACGCCCATCACCACGTCGCCATACATCTGAATGAAACGGCGGTAGCAATCCCAGGCAAAGCGCTCGTTTCCCGTCGCCCGCGCCAGAGCCTGCACGGTTTCGTCGTTAAGTCCGAGATTGAGAATGGTGTCCATCATTCCCGGCATGGAATCGCGCGCCCCGGAACGCACCGCCACCAGCAGCGGCATGGCGCTCGTGTCGCCGAACTTCGTTCCCATGATCTTTTCCATCCGGCGAATTCCTTCCTCCACCTGCGCCTGCATCGCTGCCGGATAAGTGCGCTTATGCGCGTAGAAGTAGGTGCAGACCTCCGTCGAAATGGTGAACCCCGGCGGCACCGGCAGACCGATGCGCGTCATTTCCGCGAGATTGGCGCCCTTGCCGCCAAGCAATGGTTTCATCTTCCCATCCCCATCAGCCTTGCCGTTGCCGAAGTAGTAAACGTACTTCGCTCTAGTCGCGCTGCGTTTCGCTCGGGATGCGCGATGTTTACTTGACGAGTTGAAACGTGCGGCAGCGCGCCGCGGAGCGGTAGATGTGCGAGGCATAAACGCAGGCTGGAGGAGCGGCGCAAAATAGTTCCGCGCGGATGCCTGTCAACGCGCCGGCGTTTTCAGAGCGACTCGCTTCCACCTTTGTGTCCTTCGTGGCCGTTGTGTGGAACACCGCGAGAAGCGGTCTCCGAACACACCAGATGGCGGAAGGGGTGGGATTCGAACCCACGGTGGGTTGCCCCACGCTCGATTTCGAGTCGAGTGCCTTAAACCGGACTCAGCCACCCTTCCCGGTGCAGTGCTGACTATCGGAAAGGCGTTGGTGTTTGCAATAACCACTGCGCTAAAGTCACAGCCGCCTCTAATCGCCGCTCAGATCTGGTGAACGCCTCAACCCACAATAACCCCACTCCGCTCCGTCATCTCGCCCGTCGCGTATTCCTCGCTTTTCTCCTTACCTTTGTTACCGCCCGCGTCCTCGTCATCCTCATCATGACGCGTCGCATTCCCGATCTGTTTCTGCACGCGCATGGCACCCACATCCATCATTTGAACTACGGCATCTTTATTCTTTCAGCGGTAGGCGGTCTTCTCGTCTTCGACGAGCGCCCATCGGACAAACTGCGCAAACTTTGCGCATTGCTCTACGGCTTTGCCATGGCTTTGACCTTCGATGAGTTCGGCATGTGGCTGCACCTCGGCGGCAGCTACTGGCAACGCGGCAGCTTCGACGCCGTAGTCGTCCTGCTTTCCGTCTTTGGCTGGATCGCGTTCATGCCGCGATTCAACCGCATGCGCGCGCATCATTGGGCCGGCGCTGTCGTCACCCTCCTTATTGTCGTTAGCTTCTATATTCTTCTCGTTAGCTCAGCGGACGAAATAGGGAGCCGTTATGGTCCCTGGATGCAAGATGTGGAGGAGTCAGGTCCTCAGTAACCAGGTAAAGTAGTTACTGCCAAGTGGAACTCCGGCCGGGGACGGACGGCAGCTACGCCATGGCGAAAAGAACAGCCCTCACCATGACAATGAGGGCTGTCCTAACTTGCTTAAGCGCTCGTCTGCCGAGGAGCGCCTGATATTCTATCTTCAGTGACCGCGACCGTGACGGTTTCTGTTGTTATCGTCACCAGCGTCGTGACCAGCGGGATCATCTGCGCCGGCCCGGCGCACGGCACCGCGGTTATCCCGCACATCGTGGCGCGCGCCATCGTCTACGCCGCGCCCGCGATTACGGCCGCGGTCATCGCCCGCATCATGGCGAATGCCATCATCCGCACCGCGGCCGCGGAACTGGCTGCGATTATCGTTGGCATCGTGACCAGCGCGATCGTCGGCGCCGGCCCGGCGGAAGTTCATGGATGGCGCGGTGGCCATGCGGCCAAAGCTGCCACTCATGACAGAACCACCGCCACCGCCGCCGCCATGACCGTGAGCCTGTGCCACAGCCGGAACTACAGCTACCGTGAGGACGGCTAAAGCCGTCACAACATAATTGGAGTTAATTTTCATGCGCTAGTTCTAAGCATGATGCGAGTCATATTCTACCTGGCAAAGGTATCGCAAACGTTACTTTGAGCTAACGCCGCTTGGTTACCAGCTAATACCTTATTTACTCTGGCAACTTCGCCTCACCGTGCATAACTAACCTTGTAGATCTGCGCAAAAGTAACAGGCACGTTACCTTTGCCCAAACTCGCAATATTGTTCGGCCGGGGAAGCTCGTGTAATGACTTCATCAACGCGGTGATGAGTACCGCGTAAGTATGCGCATTCTGATCGTTGATGACGAAGCTCGGCTATCGCGGCACATTTTTTCCGCGCTGACCGAAGCAGGTCACGACCCGGTGTCGGTACACGAAGGCGAAGCAGCTTTGCGCGCGGCCACCAAAGATGCTTTCGATCTGATTATCCTCGATGTCGGTCTTCCTGGTATCGACGGCTTCGAAGTCTTGCGGCAGCTGCGCGGCAACCGAGTCACCAGTCGTGTCCTCATGCTGACCGCGCGCGGCGAGTTGAATGATCGTGTGGCCGGCCTTCAGCTCGGCGCCGATGACTACCTGGCCAAGCCTTTCGCCATGCAGGAATTGCTCGCGCGCATTCGTGCTCTCAGCCGGCGTTTCGCCGAGGAGCCGGCGCTGGAGTGGCGCGTGGCCGATCTCACTCTGCACCTGGCGGATCAAAGCGTGCAGCGCGGCGGCCGTCGCATCGAATTATCGACGCGCGAGCTCACGCTTCTGAAGGTGCTGATGCGCGAACCTGGGCGGGTGTTTACCCGGACGGAACTCTGCGAGCGAGTATGGGAACGCCAGCACGAGTACGACATGAAATTGGTGGAGGTATTTATCGGGCGGTTGCGCAAGAAAATTGCTGCACCTCAGCTTATCCACACCATCCGACATATCGGCTACACCATTAAAGAGGCGAAATGAGTAGCTGGCCTCTGCGGTGGAAAATCGCCTGGTACGCTGCAGCGCTGGGCGTAGTCGCGACAATTGCCGGCGCCACGACCACCTGGCTGGTCATGCACTTTTCGGAAATCGCCGCGCTCGATCGCCGAATGGCGGCCGAAGCTAACGAGACGCAAGCCGCAATCGCCCGAGCTAACGAGATATCAACCGTCGCTCGCTCACTAGCTGGCATTGCCGCACGGGACCGGCTCATCGAGGTAACCGGCCCGAATGGCCGAACGGTCTATCGTTCTCCAGCTCTTGGCTTCAGAACGTTAAACGATGCTCTCGAGTCACCTCACAATGGAAAGGTCGGGGACAAGACATATCGCATAGCGACCTTCCGCCGCGGTAACTCCGTCCTGTACATCGCCGCCGATCTCACTGAGATCAATCGGATCGGGGTCGATATCGTCTTTGGCATGTTCGCCGCCATCCCCACCGTGCTGCTGGTGGTTATCCTCGGCGGCCGTTGGGTTGCGCGCCAGGCGCTCGGTCCGGTCGAAGCCATCCGCGAAGCCGCCGCCACGATCAGCATTCACAATCTCAGCCAGCGGTTACCCGAACCCGCTGCTCGTGATGAGATCGCCGGCCTGGTGGAAGTGTTAAACCGGACCCTGGACCGATTACAAAGTAGCTTCGAGCAGTCTATTCGCTTCTCGGCCGATGCCTCGCATCAATTGAAGACGCCCATCTCAGTCTTGCGCGCGGGGATTGAAGAAATGCTGACTGATCCTTCCACCCCGCGCAAACATCGCGGGCGCTCCGAAGCATTGCTGCATCAAACCCATCAACTAACCTCGATCGCGGAGAATCTTCTTCTTCTCGCCCGTGCCGATGCCGGCCGTCTCGCTTTGCAGCCGTGCCGCTTCAACCTCCGCGAAGTGCTCGATGGAATGTGCGACGACACGCGCGCCCTGGCCGAGCCGAACGGGTTAATGGTAAAAACGGAGGTGGCGTCCGAGCTTCCGGTCATAGCTGATCGCGCGTCCACGGCGTTGATCGCGCAAAACCTGGTGGAAAACGCGGTGAAGTTTAATCAACCTGGAGGCACCATTCGCATCGCGGCCCGGCGCATGGATGGCGAAGTAGAAGTGACTATCGGCAATAACGGCGACGGCATTCCAGAGGATCGGTGTGCCAGCATCTTTGAACGGTTCTATCGCGCGCGGTGCGATAATCGAATCGAGGGTCAGGGACTTGGCTTGAGTATCGCGCGGGAACTGGCGCGGGCCCGGGGCGGCGATGTCAGTTTGCTAAAATCGGATAGCCGTTGGACCGAATTCCGTCTTAGCCTGCCCGCAGCCAGCAACGGCAAGCGGTGAACTAGCCCAGTCACGCCTTCCCGTTACAAGAGGAAGCTTTTCCGTTCCGCACGTAGCTGCTACTCTGTCCGCCGTGATTGGCCGCTTCTTCTTCATCGCGCTCGTTTTCGCGTGCGCAGGCCGGTGGGATTTATGCGCAGCGCAGGCGGTGATGGAAGGTCGCGTCGAGCTGCCGATAAAACATTCCGCGCCAATCGTCACGCAGCGCTATGAGATTGTCTCCAGAGGTGGAGTTCTTTCTCCTGATCCGCCTCTGGCCGTGGTCTATGTCGAAGGCGCCGCCGGCAAATCTACTTCCTCGTCAACGAAACAAATCGCGCAGAAAAATCTCGCGTTCGAGCCGGCCCTTCTCCCCGTGCAGGCGGGCACCCGGGTCGAGTTCCCGAATCTCGACGATACTTACCACAACATCTTTTCCTACTCGCCGGCGAAGCGCTTCGATCTGGGGCGTTACCGGCCTGATGAGCGACCGGTCCCATCTGTTCTCTTCGATACTGCCGGCCTGGTTACTTTGCGCTGCGACATTCACGAACACATGCGCGGGCTCATTCTTGTGTTGAATACGCCATACTTCACTACCACCGATACGACCGGCCACTATCGCCTGGCCGGTCTACCTCCCGGGCATTATTCCGCCAAAGCGTGGGTCGATAGCAGGACCACGCGCGAGCAGCAGGTAGAACTGAAGAGCGGCGCGACCGTTCACGTCGATTTCCCGTGAGGCAATTCTCCTCGCTCCTGGGCATGACCAGCTTCCGGGCCAGGCTGCTCACCGCCATGATGCTTGTCATCGCCGTTCTTACCGCGGTGGCGGTCTACCTGGTTCAGCGCCATGAGGCGGTTGAGGCGGAGCGGGATTTGCAGCGCGAGTTTGGCAGCGAGCTGTCGTCACTGGAACGCGCCGAAGAGCTGCGCCACCAGGCGCTGGCGGAGCGGTGTCGCACCCTCGTCCTGAATCCGCGGCTTCACGCCGCCCTCGAAGACAATGCGCTCGACCTCCTTTATCCCAGCGCGAAAGATGAATTGCGCGATCTGGTTCCTTCGACTGAACCTTCCGATGTTCCAGGATTGCGCGCCACTTTTTACCGTTTCCTTGATGCGCATGGTTCGATTATTCCGCCGCAGAATCCCGCTGAAGTCGGCATGCTTACCCCGAGCGAGGAATATCAAATCACACCGGGCCGGCTACCTCGGACCCTGCAAATCGGCTACTTCTTCAAGGCCTCGCCGGCTAAAGGTGAAACGGTGGACGAGATCATAGCGTTGCCGATATTTTCCACTGAGACTGGTGAAGTCATCTCAGCCCTGATCGTCGGTTTCGAGCCGCTGGAAGTTCCGGCACAAGGTCCGGGGATGCGTAGCGGCATCTGGGTCAACGGGCGCCTTGAGCTGGCTGGATTGAGCGCGGCCGCTCTCGGTTCGTTAAGTCGTGACGTAACTGCGCAGCTAGCGCGCAAGGCGGATACCACTAACTACTTTCGCACCTCGTTAGATCGCGACCCGCACCTTCTTTTCTTTCGAGTTCTCAACCCTCAATCTGTATTCCCACCGGCTTACCAGGTATGCATCTATCCTTTGGCCGTGACGATCGCGCGCCAACGAAAGCTACAAGCGCAGATCATCGGCGCGGGAGTAGCGCTGCTTCTGGCCGGGTTCATGGCCAGCCATTTCGCTGCGGGGCGCCTTTCTCGTCCGGTGGAGAAGCTGGCAGAGGAATCGCAGGCCAACCTGGCCGGTCGCCACCGCGCTGAAGCCACGCTCGCCATGACGAGCGAGGAGCTGGAACGCTCCGCGCGCTTTTCTGCTGACGCGTCCCATCAACTAAAAAGTCCCGTCACCGTCCTGCGCGCCGGCATCGAATCGCTTCTGGCGCGGAGTGATTTCGACCCGCCCGTCTATGACGAGCTCTCGTCGCTCCTGCATCAAACCTACCGGTTAACCAGCGTAGTTGACGACCTCCTTCTCCTGTCGCGCATGGACGCGGGCCGGCTCCAACTGAACTTCGGCTCGGTTGACCTGAGTGAACTGGTCGACGAATGGCTGGATGACCTCGCCGCGTTACCCGACGCGATGGAGGTGCAGGTGGAAACGCACGTTCCCCGCGGGCTGCATATCGCGGGGGAAAAACGTTACACCAGTTTAATTGTGCAAAATCTGATCGAGAATGCGCGAAAGTATAACAGACCCGGCGGCCGTATTCGGGTCACGGCGAAACAGGAGGGCGACATCATCGCCCTGAATATCGGCAACACCGGCTCGACCATTCCTCCGGCAGCGCAGCAACATATCTTTGAGCGCTTTCATCGCGGCGCTGTTGGTGGCAACGTCGCCGGTCATGGTCTCGGCCTGAACCTCGCCTGCGAGCTCGCGCTCCTGCACGGCGGTGAACTGCGCCTCGTTAGCTCGGCAAACGACTGGACGGAATTTGAAGTCACCTTTCAAGTTGCCGTTCGGCAACGTAATGGCGCCCGGGTCGCGTGAAAGCAACGCTTCTCAGCGTCGCCTGCGTCTCTCTCCTTACTGCGCACGTCAGCGCCTTCGACCTTGATGCTTTCATCGACCAGCTCGACGAACAGCTGCGCTTTACCGCCGGTCAGGACACGTTTCGCCTCCGTCTCAGCGGAACGCTTGATCTCGAGCTCTATCATTTCAGTCAGCCCGCTCCCGGTCTTATCAGCACCAGCGCGCACAATCTCTTTAACCCGCGGCTGACCTTGTTTGCCGATGCGCAGGCTGGCTCGTCCGTTTACTTCTTTTCTCAAGTGCGCATCGATCGCGGCTTTGATCCAGCGAGCGCCGGCGCGCGCCTCGGCGCGGATGAATACGCCTTGCGCATAACTCCGTGGCGGAGCGGCGTTCTTAGTATTCAGGCCGGCAAGTTCGCCACCGTCGCAGGTAACTGGGTTGAGCGCCATCTCTCCTGGGATAACCCTTTTATCAACTCCCCGCTCCCGTACGAAAATGTGACGGCTGTCTCCGACCTCGAGCCGCCCGCACCCCGCGAGAAGCTGCCGCGTATCAGCCAAAAGGATAAGTATGAATACCTTCCGCTGATCTGGGGCCCGAGCTACGCCACTGGTATCTCGGTAGCAGGCGCGATTTCCAGCTTTGACTATGCGCTCGAGCTAAAGAACTCCTCCTTGTCATCCCGACCAGAAGTATGGGACCTGACGCGGCGCGGTTTGTCGAATCCGGCGGTCACGAGTCACCTGGCGTTTCGACCTAACGAGGGGTGGAAGCTCGGGGTCTCAGCCAGTGAAGGCGCCTACCTGAACGAGGTCGCTCAGCCGCTTCTTCCAGCTCATCGTACTGTGGGCGACTATCGGCAGTTCGTTTTAGGACAGGATGTCAGCTTCGCGTGGCGGCACTGGCAGATCTGGGCGGAAGCTTACCAGGTGCGATTTGAGGTGCCCCGACTGGGAGATGCAGACGCTCTGAGCTACTACATCGAGGCCAAGTATAAGATTACTCCGCAGCTATTCGCCGCGATTCGCTGGAACCAGGAGTTCTTCGCCAAGATGGACGATAAAACGAGCTGTGGCGAGGATACTTCGCGAATCGAAGCAGCTGTGACTTACCGGTTTACGTCAACGACCCAGCTTAAGGTTCAGTATTCCTTTCAGGATCAACTACTCGGCCATAACGGCCATACGGTAGCGACGCAGTTCACTGTTCGTTTTTAGCCAGCCGCAGTCGGGCCTCCCTGGCAAGGTAACACGGCTGTTACCTTTTATCTGCGTCTTCCCGCTGACGAAGTCGCGAATTCGCTATCGTGAGTCAGCGGATGAAGAAATACTAAGCGCCGGGGAAAGCATGGCGCGTCATCTGGTCACCGGAGGTCTTGGATTCATTGGCAACGAGTTGGTGCGTCAACTCAGCCCAGCGCGTGATGAGGTCGTGGTCCTCGACAATGGCGACCGGCGTGCGGACCGCATGGATGACCTGGCGGACATTCCCGTCGTAAATGTGGACGTAACTGATCGTAAGGCGACTGCGCGTGCCCTTTTCAAGTCGCGCCGGAAATCGTGTTCCATCTCGCGGCCATTCACTTTATTCCGGAGTGTAATTCGGCTCCGATCGCGCATTGCGAGTCAACGTGGAGGGAACACTCAACCTACTGGATGCCTGCGCTGCTGCCGGAGTGAAGCGGGTAGTAGTAGCGTCAACTGGCGCCGTCTACGCAGATTCTCCGCATTCGCTCACGGCGAATTCGGTTGTTGCTCCGATCGACATCTACGGATGGTCGAAGTGGTTTGCTGAGGAACTATGCCGCGCTCATCCCGCCGGCGCCGAGTTAGGCATCACTATCGCGCGTTTGTTCAATACCTTCGGGCCGCGTGAAACGAATGCGCACGTTGTTCCTGAGATTGTGCAACAAATCTGGAGCGGCGAAACGATTCGACTCGGGAACACAACCGCGCAGCGCGATTACATCTATGTGCGGGACTGCGCCTCCGCGCTTGTCCGGCTAAGCCGGGCCGATGATGCGCGAGGTCTTACGGTCAATGTCGGCACTGGCGAGGCGGTCTCGGTCGCTGAGCTGGTCGAGCTAATGGGAGATATCTTGGGCCGCAACCTATTCATCGAAGCTGATCCCCGACAGACTCAGGCGCGCCGATAAACAAGTGCAGCGAGCTGATATCTCGTTACTGCAAGAGCTCACAAAATGGAAACCCGAGGTGTCACTCCGGTCGGGCCTGAGCGAGCTACTCCGGTTTGAAGGACTAACGAGGCGCAGGAGATCAGCTCGAGCTGAGGCCGAAAGGAAGCTAATGGCATGTTAAGAGTGGCTTACCTCGGCGTGTTGCCTCTGCCTGGCACAATCGCTGCCAATGGTCTGCCCAAAGTATCTGAAACGCTGCTGCGTCAGTATGAACAAGCTGATGCTTCCCTGCATGTCGATGCGATTACTTTCAGGTCGGACTTCAAAGAAGAACGTTCGGAGCGTCGGGGTAACGTCACTTACCATTACCTTCCGTGCAAAAGCCACGGCAAGGCGTTGACGTTTTATCTCGGGGAGATAGCGCAGTTGCGGAAACGGCTGCGCGGCATGGATGTCGATGTTGTGCACGGCCAGCCTGGTCCCGATTTCATGCTGGCGGCGGTAACTTGCGGGCTTCCGCATGTTATTACCATCCATGGGTTACCGGGGCAGGAAGCGTCGATGCTTTCGTGGCGCCGGCTTGGCCAGCGCGCCATGGCTACGAGCAGGGAATTGCTGCACCGGCAGGCGATCCGCCGCACTGCGAACATTATTTCCATCTCGCCTTACGTGGAGGATTACATTCGACCGTGGGTACGCGGCCGGGTCTGGTCGATAGCTAATCCTATCGACCAGCAGTTTTTTGAAATCGCGCCACCTGACCGGTCCGGTCTACGCATCATCTGCGTTGGCAGTGTAGCCGAGCGTAAGAACCAGCAACTCCTGGTGCGAGCATGCGCCGAGCTGGCGCGACGCGGCGCCGATTTTGAATGCCGTTTGATCGGGCCTTGTCCTGCTGGTTCTCCGGTTAGAGAGTTAATCGAGAGCCTGGAGTTAACAAATCGTGTGACGGTAGTTGGAGTTGTTTCTCAAGAAGCACTGCTGGATCATTACAGCTGGTGTAATGTCGTTGCGCTTCCGTCACGTGGCGAGACTTCTCCGCTCTCACTGATCCAAGCGATGGCGGGCGGGCGCTGTGTTTTCGGGGCCGAGGCCGCGGGAATTCCAGCGCTCCTGCACGATGGCGAATTCGGCAGCCTGTTTTCACCTGATGATCCTGAACAACTGTCCGGTCAATTGCTGGACTTTGGGCAACGGCCAGATTGCTACTGGGAAAAAGCAGCGCGCGCGGCGGACTACGCCAGGAATACATTTCGCGCGGATGGGATCGCGCAGAAAACGCTGGAACTTTACCGACAGATCGCGGCAACAAGCTCGCAGAGGGGGCAGGTTAAAGCAGATGGACAACTCGAACTTAACCGCGCGGCAACGGCGATTGGGATGCGCGAGACGTGGTGAGTGATCGCAGCTCGCGCCCGAATCCCCGCTGAGTTTATTTGATGGACAGGATAAGGCAGACTTGCTCAAAGGTGCGTTCGCGATCCGGGCAAAGCGACTGCTGTGGCGAAGCAACCGAAGATACTTAACGAGAACACGGCGAAGAAAGTTCGGCCGAAGTTAAGAGATTTGCCGCCGCGGAAGAACGCGCGCGGAGGCAGCCGCAACTCACGACACACACTCAAGAACGCGGCTCCCACTGTTCCTAACTCGCTGGAAGATTTTCTGAAAAGCGACTCGCTGCGGATCGAGCGCTGAGTGAGCTGTTGGTTGGCGCGGTGCTTGCCAGGTTTCAGCTTGCGCGGACAGGGTTGCGGCAACGTGTATCGCAAGTGCGGCATGAGTTTGGAACAAAACGCGGCGCCAGGGACGCGGATGCTCTACACCTGCCCGATGCATCCGCAGGTCGAGCAGGACTCTCCGGGTAACTGCCCCATCTGCGGAACGGCGCTCGAGCCGAAGAACGCGGGATCCGAAGAAGAGAACGAGGAGTTGAGCGATATGACGCGGCGTTTCTGGCTGAGCGTGGCGCTTAGTGCACCGATGTTCATCCTCTCCATGGGCCACATGCTGCCTGCCGCGCCTCGTTGGTTGGAAAGTGATGTGTCGCGCTGGATTCAATTCATTCTGAGCACGCCGGTCGGCTCTGGGGAGGGAAGCCGTTCTTCGAGCGCGGCTGGCAATCGATCCGTCTCCGTTCGCTTAACATGTTTACCCTTATCGCCATCGGGGTCGGCGCGGCGTTTTTCTACAGCGCGACGGTGATGTTGTTCCCGCAAATTTTTCCGCTTTCATTCGCCGAAGCACGGCAGGATCGGGATTTATTTTGAATCCGCGGCCGTCATCACCGTGCTTGTGCTGCTCGGACAAGTGCTCGAGCTTCGCGCGCGCAGCCGCACCGGAAGCGCCATTCGCGCGCTGCTTGATCTCGCTCCGACGACCGCTCTCC
>DAIRIE010000038.1:3045-16080 GCA_036809705.1 Chthoniobacterales bacterium | reverse complement strand
CTTCCGTTTACAAGATGACACTTGGGCAGGAACAGCTCACGCGCGTGCTGCCGAACGCGAATGACCCTGTCATATCTCGTTAGCCGAAGCTCGTTAGCGCGGTGGGAGAGCAGTGGGAGCGTCCGTCATCGGCGGTAACCGCGGCGGCATTTCCCTGCCACCAGCGCGCATGCCGACCAGGGCCAAGGCAACCGCGGCGATCAGCAGCCCGATTCCGCTATAGAGCAAAGTCTTGGGCTTGGAGGGCGAGACCTCCAGCGTGTAGGCCAGCCGGCTGAAATCGTTGCCATTCACTATGTGCGCGTCATGCGCTTTGGCTGGCAGCTTCGCGCGATAAGTCATGTTAACGATACCTGTGCCCTGGGGAGTCTTCTCCGGCATGCTGCTGGTGAAAGCCCACTCCAGCCCGGAGCCAGTGACCAGCTTCATCGTCTTCGGAATGGGAATTTCGAACTGCCCGTTACCACGATATTGCGCCAGCGCCCGTGCCTTGAATCGCGCCGTAGCGCGCCGGTGCGTGTCATCTTTATCCAACCCGAAGTCTTCGATCACCGCCGCGGCCATGTCATGATTGATCGTGCGCAGCATTTCATCGGGATGTTCTCCGAACCTCGCTTTCCAGACCTCCCATTGCGCTTTTCCCAATTGGAAGTTGAACTCGATCTTGGCATCCCCCCGCTCATCGAACTGATAGACTTGCTCGACCGAGCGGCTTGCTTCCTGCGCACGCGCGAGACCGGGAACAAGCAGTAGAACCCCAAATCCGAGTAAGACCCGACAACTCGTCCTGCTCCTAAGTCGATCCGTTTTCAAATCATTGCTCCTCGTTACTATTTTCCTGTGCATTATTACCAGTTCCAGCAACCCGGAAAGAACTAATGATCTGCTGGATGACTGGCTGGTTTCGTTGAATGTGTCCTTTGGCGGCCCCCACAAACATCCCCACGACGCCTTGTTGTGTGGGCTCGAACATCCCCACCCATTCTGTCGAACCATTACGGTAGGAAGTAGTTCCGGTATACACGATCATATTACCTTTTGGTTGCTGACTGGCGATTCGCACAGTGCCGCCAGCGACTTTAGCGACGCCTTTTTTAGCTACCTGCATCGCCTCAGCCGGCGTGGCCAGGGTTGGAAAATGAAACACGTTCACAGCGACTGAGGTCTGCGCATCCTGCGCCGTAAAAATCATGCCTGGAATGGGCCCGTTCTCCACGCGCGACCACGATTCCGGCACATCCACGGCCACAGAGTTATTAATGCCCACCCAGCGATAATAACCCTGCGCCACCTGGGCGTTAGGAGTGGCGTCGTGCCTGGCTGATCCCGCATTTTGCGCATACGAAGCGGCGGTATGCGCGCTTCTTTGCGCCAGAATGTTCTTGATCTTCTCGATATCGATCTCCGGCAACTCTGGCGCATGCATCCCCTGCTGCTGATAAGCTTTCACGTTGTAGACGATATAGGGCTGGTTGTTCTTCTTGATCATCTCCATTTCCATCTCAGCCAGCTGAACTGCTTTCTCGAATGGCACCACCGGCGTGTCCTCACTTAGACCAAGTGCCTTTAACGAGCCCTGAACGCTCTTTGGCGTGATAGCTGTGCACTCGATCGGAATAGATTGTTGCCCGGCTGAGACGATGGTGAAAGCATGTCCCGGGATAAAAATCACATCCGTTTCACAACCGAGATGTTCCATGGCCGAAGCCCAGAGGAGGGCGAGCTCGACGCATAATCCCTCGTTAGTGATGATGACGTCACGAGGCATCCGCACCGTTTGCACATAGGTATTGACGTCACCTACCTTGGTAGGAACTCCTTCAGCGCTGGTATAACGCATGCCTGTCTCGCACATGTAGTCATACATGGCTTTCATGGTCTGGACCAACTCCTTGCCTCCTTCAATTCCCGCCAGAGTTCCACCGGTCCGCTTGGTCACTTCGGCGACAAACTCCTTAACTACCGGATCGTTCGGCGTCACCATGGCCACGGCAAACTCCGCCGTGGAATGTAAATCGTAGAAATCGGCGACTTCGTTCTCCGGAAGATCGCAGTACTCGATCTCGTTAACTCCGCGAAAAATGATGTTGTTCCGAAGGATCTCCTCTTTCACGTCTCCCGCTTTGTCAGCCCAGCGGATCTTTGTTTCCAGGGTTGCGTTGGTCCGATTCGTCAGGGACGTCACCTTGGAAGGCAACTGCGGGTAATAGAGTGAGACCAGCGTCTGCCCGGCGGGAACTTCGGATTGTGTCGCCGGCGTCGTCCACGAGACGTAATCGGGAATCTGGTAACTGACGGAAAGATCATGCACCGGCGCGGTGCCATCGTTGCGGAAAACGATCTTGCTCAGAAAAAAGCGCCCGTTTTCAGCAGCCGGATCGCTGTAAATTTTGTAGCCGAAAGTCATGATGGACTTGCGAACGACTGGATCTTCCCACACCAGCTTGCCGGCGCCGCCGCCTTTGAATGCGAACATGCCGAGACAGCTCAGACCAGCGAGTCCGAGGAGGGCTGCAAAGAACAGAATTAATTTTCTCATAGGCGAGTTGGAGCGTTTCTGTGAACCAAAATTCCCCCTTGCTGTCACGCCAAATCTCACCGGGAGAGAAGTTGACGCCCTAGCCGGGCCCGCTGCCTATGAAACGACCGTGCGCCCGAGGCTGGCGCGGTGTTTTATCTCCTGCAGCTACTGCCACCCGAACAAAGAGATGCCGGCGCGCTCAGCCGCTTCTTTTAGAGAGTCCTTATCCAGCAACATCGTTCGCGCTGCTTCGACCGCGACCACCCGAATCTTTGCGGCGGCAGCGACCTCGATTGTATCGGGGCCAATCACGGGAACATCGAAGCGCATGTCCTGGTCGGACTTGGCTCGTTTAATGACCACAGCGCCATCGCGGCCGAGCGCCCCACCTCGCCGCATCGCCTCGTTGGTTCCTTCGAACGCTTCCACGGCCAGCACGGTCCCGTTCTTCACAACGATAGTTTGGCCGATATCAAGCGACACCACTTGCCGCGCGATCTCGAAGCCGAATTTCACATCTGCCTCTTCGCGGCGCGCGAGTTGGGGGCCGGCGATTCTCCCGGCTGGCGCGAGCAAGTGTTCGAGGAAAGTCGTTGCCGGTAACAAAGTGATACCGGCCGTCGTTAGCTCATCAGCGATCGCGCTGAAGATCGATTCCGCGTTGCGCCGTTTTAGCTTCGCGAGCAACAAAAGCGCGCGCCAGTCCGGGCGCAGATCGAATAGATTCCGCGGCGCGATTTGCCCCGCCATGATCGCGTGTTCGTAGCCACGCAATGTCGAGAGCATGCGGCCAAGCTGACCTACGCGCAGCCAGCAAATTTCATCAACTAACTGGGCGAGCTTCGGATCGGTTTCCCCAGTGAAAGCGACCGCAGCGATCTTTCTTACTCCGGCCGCACGCGCACTTGCGGCGAGCAACTGCGGATAAACGCCATTGCCGGCAATGATGGCAAGCTGATCAAGCGGCTCGATAGCAGCGAAGGCGGCGTCTGACACAAACGCCCTACAGTATCATTGCTGGCGGCGGCGTTTCACGTGCAATTGCGCCAGCGCCTTTTGCAACGAGGCCTGAATGGCCGCGACTTCTTCCGCGCTGTGATCTTCCTTCATCGCCGCCTGCGCCCGCGCCACGGCCTGTTCCGCGGCGGATTCATCGATACGCTCTGCTTCCAGCGCCACGTCGGTCAGCACCGAGACACGTTCCGGCGTGATCTCAATGAAACCTTCGCCCACCGCAAGCGAGCTGGCGCGGCCGTTTCTAACGACTCGCAGCTCACCAGGCTTCAACACAGTTAACAACGGCACGTGATTCGGATAAACGCCCAACTCACCTTCCGAACCGGGCAAGGTGACCATCTCCACGTCCTCCGAGTACGCGGTTGTCTCTGGCGTGACAATCTCCAGGCGAAGGGTGGCCATTAACCCTCCTGAATCTGATCGATGGCGCCCTTCATGTAGAAATTCGTTTCGGGCACGTCATCGTGTTTGCCATCGAGGATTTCTTTAAATCCGCGCACGGTTTCCGCGACGGGCACGTACTGGCCTTTGTGGCCGGTGAAAACTTCGGCGACATGGAAGGGCTGCGATAAGAAGCGCTGAATCTTGCGCGCGCGATACACGGTCAGCTTGTCCTCGGGCGACAGCTCGTCCATCCCAAGGATGGCGATGATGTCCTGCAAATCCTTGTAGCGCTGGAGCACGCGCTGCACGCCGCGGGCGACGTTGTAATGCTCTTCGCCGACCACTTCAGGCGCGAGCGCTTTGGAGGTCGAAGCCAGCGGATCGACCGCGGGATAAATTCCAAGCTCAGCAATCGAGCGCTCGAGCACGATCGTGGAATCGAGGTGCGCGAAGGTGTTCGCCGGCGCTGGATCGGTCAGATCGTCCGCCGGAACGTAAACAGCCTGGACGGAAGTAATCGAGCCGTTTTTGGTGGAGGTGATTCGTTCCTGCAAGTCGCCCATCTCGGCCGCGAGAGTGGGCTGGTAACCGACGGCACTCGGGGTGCGGCCAAGCAGCGCCGAGACTTCCGAGCCCGCCTGCGAGAAGCGAAAGATGTTGTCGATGAACAGGAGCACGTCCTGTTTTTTTTCGTCGCGGAAATATTCGGTCATGGCCAGCGCGGAGAGCGCGACGCGCAAACGCGCGCCCGGCGGCTCATTCATCTGGCCGTAAACGAGCGCGACTTTCGATTTACTCAAATCCTTCTGGTCGATGACGCCGGCTTCGCTCATTTCGACGTAGAGATCGTTTCCTTCGCGAGTACGCTCACCCACTCCGCCGAAGACGGAAAAGCCGCCGTGACCTTTCGCGATGTTGTTGATCAGCTCGAGAATGACGACCGTCTTGCCCACGCCGGCGCCGCCGAATGCGCCCACTTTCCCGCCCTTGGTGAATGGACAAATGAGATCGATGACTTTGATGCCGGTTTCGAGCACGGAGGCTGTGACGTCCTGGTCTGTAAGTGACGGAGCAGGCCGGTGGATGGGATAGCGTTTGGTGAATTCCACCGGGCCGCGGTTATCGACCGGCTCGCCGGTGACGTTAAAGACGCGGCCGAGTGTTCCCTCGCCCACCGGCACGGTGATGGGGCCGCCAGTGTCGTTCACTTTCATGCCGCGCTTCAATCCTTCGGTGGATGACATAGCGATGGAGCGGACCCAGTTTTCGCCGAGGTGCTGTTGCACTTCGAGAGTAAGCTTCGTGGGATTGCCGTTGACTTCGTACTCGATCTCCAGCGCGTTATAGATGCGCGGAAGTTGCGCGGTGTCGCCAAACTCCACGTCTACAACCGGACCGATCACCTGCACGATGTTACCTGTATTCATAGCGAGAAAAGACGCTGGGCGGCGCTGCCGCTCCGAAAGCGAGGCGCTAAAATAGCGACAGAGCGCCAGGGAACAAGCGGAAATCTCCGGGCGCTGTCCCATCCATCAATCGCACGGACACCACGTCAGCCGCGCGCTGGTGCCCCTGATGAGCGACGGTGGCGGCGGGTAGATGCCGGAGAGTCGGAAGAGAGCCGCATTTTCCTCCCGCCCTCAGCCACGATCAAGTGACAGAACGGAACATCCACTGATGCTTGAGATAGGCACGGAGTGCGCTGGAAAGCGCCTGGACACCTCCCTCTTTCGTCATTCCGAGCGGAGCAGAGCGTAGTCGAGGAATCTCTAGCTCTTTCTACAAAGGCAAATTACGGCTGCCGCGGTATCAACTTTCGTTTCCCAGCGGCGGCTCACCCGAGCTCGATGCGCGCAGCCAAGTGAAGATTTTTTGATCATTTTTCAGAAAACGGTTGACGATTTCGCCGCATTGTGGGCATTATGAAAATTATAGATA
This sequence comes from Chthoniobacterales bacterium, assembly GCA_036809705.1. Lineage (GTDB taxonomy): Bacteria > Verrucomicrobiota > Verrucomicrobiia > Chthoniobacterales > UBA10450 > AV69. The sequence continues at coordinate 10,220 of DAIRIE010000038.1, read as the reverse complement.
AGCCACATAATTCGTACATGAAACATCATCGCCTCCTCGTTACCCTCGCCCTCGCCGCCGCCGCTCTCACAGCTGGCTCTGCGCGCGCCGCCGTCACCACGCTGACTTACCAGCCCAGCCCGGTCGACCTCTACGACCTCGACCATCACATGGTCTACACCTGGCGCCTGGATAACCTCACCGTCGATCCGAACACGATCGCCGGTGCATCGTTGACCTTCAACAACATCCGCAACTGGGATTCAAGCACCAACGTTCTGCACCTGCACCTGCTGGACACGGCCGTTTACTCGGGCGTGCATTCCTTCGAGGACGTGGACCAGACGCAAGTGCCGGTGGTCGACCTGACGGACGATTTCGCCAATACGCGTTACCACAACAGCACCGGCTGGCTCGTGGCCAACGGCACCCGTGACACGCTGCTCGGCAACCCGTCGTTCGGCACCAGCGGCACCAATTACACCATCAACTTCACCTCGGCCGAGCTGGCTGCGCTGCAATCCTACATCGCGAGCGGCCACGACCTCGCCTTCGGCATGGACCCGGATTGCCATTTCTATAACAATGGCATCACCTTCTCCATCGACAGCTCCCCGGTGCCGGAGATGAGCGCCACGCTGCCGATCATCGCGCTGCTCGCTGCCGCGGGAATGGTCGAGCTCCGTCGCCGTCGTCGCGTCGCCGCAGTCGTCGCGATCAAGTAATCACGTCAAACACTGCTGGCAGACGGCCGCCTCGGGTGAGGCGGCCGTTTTGTTTTTATGTGGTTTGGGACGACACGGAGGTCGTCCCTCCAGAACAACCTTAGCTTACCGGATCAACTTCTGGAAACGCGCGTCGCTCCGGAGCCCGTCCCATTCCCAGCGATAACGCAGATCATTCAGCGTGATGCTGTAATCGACGCTATCCACCGCGCCCGGCGTCTCGAGCAGCCGCTGGATCAATGGAATAGCGAGATCGTTTTCCCCCACCCGCGCATAAATGAGGGCAAGACAGCAATTCATGATGACGCCGTCGTTTGCGTCCTTCGACTCCGGTTTCAACTCTACCGCGCGGCAGCCTTCGCGCACCGCTTCATCTCGCCGGCCCATGAACGCGTAAAGCAGCCCGAGATTGGCGTGGCGATCAGCAGCCTCGGGCGCCGCTTCCAGCGCCTTTTCGAGGTCCGCGGCTGCGCTGGCGAAGTTCGTCTGCGCGGTCGCGCCATCGTTCACCGCCAGAGCTGCCACGCCAATGAGAAAACTCTTCGGCTGAAATCCGCCATTCAGGTAAGAGAGCTCGCTCAACCCTGAATCGCTTACCACTTCCGCCGCGCCTGCGAAGTCGCGGTCGAGCATCGCAGTGTCCCAGCGGCAACTGGTCACGGCGCCGTCGGGATCGATCCCGGCAGGGATTTGCGCCAGCATCGCCTTGAGCGTGCTCGTGTCGCCTTTCCACATGAAATCGACGTAGCCGGATTGGATTTTCCCGACGATGGAATCTGGCGCCAAAGCTCGGAATCTCGCCGCCACCACCGCCGCTTCGGGCCAGCGCCGCATGCTCGTCTGGGTGAAGAGCAGATTGCGCACGATGTTTGGATTCTGCGGATCGATCTTCTCCACGCGCTCGAATTCCACCAGAGATTCCGGCCACCTTCCCTGGCGCCGCCGGATCGCCGCGACCAGCAGGCCGATGCCGGCATCGTTCGGCAGAAGTTGCTGCGCTCTGGCGAACTCAGCCAACGCGCGTTCGTAGTCGCCATCAATCCAGTAAAAGCATTGGCCGAGTGCGATGTGGCCTTCAGCGAGATTTGGCTGCAATCGCAACGCGATCTCCGCTTCGGCGCGCGCCTTTGTTTTGCGCGATTCGATTGGCTCGTAAAAATGGAGGATGTGCGCGCAGATCGAGCCGAGCCGCGCATGCGCCAGCGCGAAATCGGGATCGAGCCTCACCGCTTCGGAATACAAATCCTCCGCCCGCTGAAAATCCTGGAGCAAAGTATCCGGGCCTTCTTCGATGGGAATGGCGCGCAGATACAACGTCCAGGCGTCGGCGTTCTTCGTTGGCTTGCGTTCGATGCGCGCTTTTTCCTCAGGCGTGAGTGACGCCCGCAAGGCTTCCGCGATTTCGCCCGCCAGCTCGCCCTCGAGGCCGAGTGAATCGGCCAGCGTGCGATCATAACGATTCGCCCAAATGTGGCGATCAGTGCGCGCGTCGATGAGTTGCACATTAACCGCAACACGATCGCCCGAGCGCCGGACGCTGCCTTCGAGAAGATTCGCCACGCCGAGCGCTTTTCCGATCTCGCGAGAATCACGGGCGCGTCCGCGATACCTCAGCACGCTGTTGCGGCTGATGACGCGCAGGTCTTTGATCCGGGCAAGATTGGTCAGCACATCGTCCTGGATTCCATCGGCGAAAAACGCGTTTTCTTTGTCGTCGCTCAGGTTCTCGAATGGCAGGACGGCGACGCCTTTCTCATCGAGTGATTGCGGCAACGGGCGCGGCTTTTGGTGGAGGCGCCAAAATGCGGCGGCACTCAAAGCGGCAACCAGGAGAACGGCGATGGCCACATTGCGGAATCTCGCGCGTTTTACTCGCGCCGAAGCCGCGCGTTCGTGCGCGAGTTTTTCCGGCACCGCCGGATTGCCTGCGTCGCTCGTGTAAAGATTCACGAGCCGGATGCTGGCGCCGTGCTTCACCGTCACTTCGCCCAGATCGTGCAGACACCCGCGCCAGCGCTCGTCACTCTCGATATCTTCGGCCACGTGTTTGCTCAGCAAAATGTGACCGGCATCGCCGCAATCCATTACCCGCTGCGCGATGTTGATACCGGCGCCGGCGATATTGGCGCGCTCACTCATATCGGTGACCTGCTGCACTGGACCGCTGTGAATGCCCATGCGCAGTCGCAGCGTCGGGTGTTCGCGCAAGGCGCGCCCGATCTCGAGCGCGCATTCCGCCGGCGCTTCCGGGCTGTTGCGAAAAATCAGCGCCACGCCATCACCGGTGGGCAATCGCAACAGCGCACCATTAGCCTCAGCCGCGCGATATTGCCCGGTCTCGCGAACGATGCGATTCAAGTCCTCCAGAAGCGCGGCCTGCGCGTTGAGCGACGTCTTGGAATAGCCGATAATGTCGATGAACAAGACGTGCGCGATCTCCAGCCTCCGATCGCGATTCGGCTCAGCGCACACGGCGAGTAGTTCTACCCCGCGTTTTGCTCGCGCGCCAAAAAAACTAAGACACCGTCTCGCCTGAAGCGATGATTACGGCACCGGTCCCGGCGATGATTCCGTTCCGGGAATCGGCGTCGGCTCGGGTAAATCGAGCGGCAACGGCTCCGGAGGCGCGATGAGCCGCGGGTCGTTAGAATCGAGACGGAACTTCGGAATGCGGCTGGTGGCGGTGGAAGGCGGCGGCGCGGTCGCGGCCGCGATGAGCGCAGCCGACGCCACGTGAATGTCCTCGCTCGCCACGTAGCCCTGCTCGCCATTGAGCAACTTCACTTTGGAATACCCAAACGACGGACGGATCAGCGTGACCAAAGTATCCTGCGGAAGTTTCTGGTCGGGGCCATTCCCTTGCAGCGGCCCGTAGTGATAGAACGGCGCTTCCGTTGCGCTGACGGCGAAATATTTTCCGTTGTTAGCTCCGGCTGCGGCCGTGTTCGAGTCTGTCGTCGAGCAGGCTCCGAGCAGCCCGGCCACGAGCAGAGACGCCACAAATCCGCGTGAGCACATCATATTTTCGTAAGCTAATCCCGTTCCTCACGCGAATTTACTTATAAGAATAGATCAGGCAAAAATTCGTCGCCGCGCCTTCCGCCAGGTCCACGGCCACGAAGTATTGGCCGCTATCTGCTGGCGAGAACCCGGCGGCGGCGCGTTCGCCCGCTTGATAATGCTCCGTCGGCACAAGCTTGCCTGCTTCATCGTAAACATTGACCTCGATCTTCTTGCCCGCGTCCGCGTCCGCTGTTCCCACCGCAAACCAATACTGATTTCCGGCGAAAAGATTCACCGCGATGAGCGCGTGATCCTGCGGCTTCACCGTTCCGCACCAATGTCCATCGCGCAGTTTGAACCCGTCATTGGTGAACGCGCCGGCGACATCGAGCGCATTCTTCCGCGCGTTCACCTCCGCGTCAGTGTCAGCCAACGCTAGAACTGAGCTGGAGAGAAGCGCGACAATGAGTACGGTCGTCCCGAGCGCCATCCGCAGGATCCCGTTAGGCAATGGTTTCATCGCGCCTCGGTCTTATGCTGAATCTGCTGCATCAGATCGCTCACCACACCGTTCACCTTTTTCACATCTTCCACTCCAGGCGATTGACCCGGTGGAAATGTCACCAGCTTTTCTAAGGTCGAGAGCTGGTCGTTCACTGATTTTACCAATGGATCGCTGCGCAATTCTGGCGAGACATCGTTGAGCTTGGCATGGATGAAATTTACCAACGCTGGTTGCCGCAAAAGTCTGGCCGAGCGCTCATCGTAGTTCGCTGCCACCGATCCGCTCACTACCTGCGTGCCGCGAATCCATCCGCCGATGCTCACGAGGATAACGAGGTCCTGGTCGCTGTGCGATTGCATGGAGTTCTTTACTTCGTTCTGCGTCGCTTCCAGCTCTTCCTGCAACGAATCCCACTGGTTCGTCTCCGCGAAATCATTGATCGAATTACCGCGGCTGAGCACGTTCTGGCTTACACCCAGGGCTTTGGCCAGTTTGATGACATCAGTGCCGATATTCTTCACCTGCTGGCTGTCCTGCGCTTCGACTGCGATGAACCCGTCCGCGATGAGGCCGCCAAGATTAAGCGCGATCTGCGCCCGGTTCTTATAGGTCGTCGGAATCGGCGCGCGATAGGCGCCGGTCCAGTTCGGCTTGCCGGGCTTCTGCAATGCGGCGAACAGCTCGCCGGGTGTAGGGATGGTGATGGCGTCGGTGCGGGCGGCGTTCGCCAGTTGCTCCGGCGCCAGGTGGCGGGGCTCCGCGCCAACAAGCGCACCGGCGATACCGGAAAGCAAAAGCAACAAAGTTCGTCTGCAAACGAACATCAGCGCGCAGCGTACTAACGTCGCGGAAGAATGCCAGCGGGAATTCTCCCGGCTCGCGAGCGTTTGCCGCGCGTACAGAGTAAGGGCGCGATTTGTCCCGAATCGCGCCCTTTTCTCTGACCCCTACGCTGTTGCTGTCTCGAGCATCGGCAGCATCGGCGCCGGCTCGGGATAGGGCACAGCAATTCCCTCGAAATGCGAGCGGATGCTGCGCAACTCAGAATTGACAAAAGCATCGACAAAGCGGAACCGCCGGTCGAGCCACGCGAAAAACTTGTTCTTGATCTCGTAATGCACCGCCAGCGTGATCTCGCTGCAGTTCGTGCGCACTTCGTCGAAATGCACAATGCCCATCACTTCGATATTCCCGCCTACTGATTCGAAGGCGACTTCATCGGTCGAGTTACCATCGACGGCGAGCAGGACCGTCTGCGCTTCAAAGCCAAGCGGGCCGCGGAAGCAAAAGTCCACCGTTTTCGATGAAGTCACGGTCGCTTTGGTGACCATGAGAAATTGCCGGCGATAGGAATGAATGCTGGCCAGGCGAGCTTTGCAATCGGCCAGGGATTGAGCCATGTGGAGAGTTTTTTGTAGGAGCATGTGTGGGATTGGGTTCGGTGGCTCGGGCTTTAGCAATCGAGATGCCAGCGACTTACACGAGGGAAACTCGTGCACGAGAACGGCCACACGTGTCGCTGTCGCAACACTAGTGTTCATTTGCGATACACCTACTTGCGGTGAGGACTCTTAGGCCACCGCTCGTGCCAAAAGCGCCAGCGTCTCTGCCATCGAGAGGAAAATTTTGGCGCCGTCATGGCTGCCAAGCCGCGCATCACAGGCTCGATCCGGGTGCGGCATCAAACCGAAGACGTTGCCCGTGCGATTGCAAACGCCAGCGATGTCCTCGACCGAGCCATTGGGATTGGCCGCTGGCATGAGGGCGCCGTTCTCGTCGCAATAACGAAGGATGACCTGGTCTTGTTCGTTGAGCTCGTGCAACGTCTCAGCGTCGGCAAAATAACACCCCTCGCCATGCGCGATGGGCAAGCGCAACACCGTGCCCTCAGCCCAGCCGTGCGTGAAGGCAGAGTCGGCTGTTTCCACCCGCACCGGCACGAGGTCGCAAACGAATCGCAGTCCGCGGTTGCGCACGAGAGCGCCTGGCAGCAGGCCCGCTTCGCAGAGAACCTGGAAACCATTGCACGTTCCGATAATCAGCCGACCCTCTTTCGCCGCGCGCACCACTTCCCGCATGATCGGCGAAAAGCGCGCGATGGCGCCGCAACGCAGATAATCGCCATAAGCAAAACCGCCCGGCAATACAACCGCGTCGAACCCAGCGAGTGACGTTTCCTTGTGCCAGACGTAAGCCGCAGCCAGACCCGGCAGCGAGTTAATCGCACGCAGGCAATCCTGATCGCAGTTCGAGCCGGGAAACTGGATGACTGCGAATTTGCTCTCAGGCATGAGCCGGGCGGCGAAGGCGCTGGTCCTCGTGATAGTCGTTCACCACGAGACAGGCGTGGATCACACCCGGAACCCAGCCGAGAAGCGTGAGCAGCAGGCTAAGAAAGAAACTCGCGATCCGGCCGGTGAGCAGGACGGCTAATGGCGGAAAGATGACGCAGCAGAAATAGCGGAGTGCTTTCATTGGGGTAGAAGTTCATAATCTTCGATCACAGGATTCGAAAGCAAATCGCGGCACAGCTGCTCGAGGCGCGCCCTCGTTTCGGCGCCACCTTTTTCCATTTCGATCTCGAGGTATTTGCCGATCCGGACTGACTTCACCTCGTCCATCCCGAGATGGCGCATGGCGTCGCGCACAGCCGCACCCTGTGGATCGAGCACAGCGGCTTTCGGCGTGACAATGACCTTCGCTTTCATCCGCGCAATGTAGGAGTGGAATTCTCGGCGAACAACTGCCGCTGGTGCTGACGACGCCCAGCTCTAGCTCTCGCCTTCGCGCACCACTTCGCGCGCTGCCTTGTCTTCGCGCAACCCGAGGAACACTGGCTGGCGCAATTTCCCGTCGCGCGTCCACTCGGCGAACTTAATCTGGCGGACGAACTTCGGATTCACCCAGGTGCACTTGCGCATCTCGCCTGGTGTGATGCCTTGCACCCACGCGCCGTTTTGTTT
>DAIRIE010000038.1:0-3035 GCA_036809705.1 Chthoniobacterales bacterium | reverse complement strand
TGGCAGATCGGCAAACGGACAACTCGCTCGCTCCTCTGCGCGCATCATCTTGTGCAATGCCGCGAGCGACTTTGCATCAAAACCGCTGCCCACCTTGCCCGCGAAGAGCAGCTTGTCGCCCTCGTGATAGCCGACGAGCAGCGCGCCGAAGTATTTCCGCGAGCCGCCCGGCGGTGTGTATCCGCCGATGACAAACTCCTGCTCGTTGACGCACTTCAACTTGATCCAGGCACCGCTCCGCCGGCCCGGCTCGTAAACCGAATCGCGTTGCTTGCCGATAAGTCCCTCCAAGCCGAGTCGCCTTACCTGCTCGAGCAACGCAGTGACCTCGCCTCCGAGTTCGCCGGAGAAGCGAATGCTGTCGCTCGACTGCGGCAGCAAGCGCGAAAGCAAACCTTTGCGCTCTGTCAGTGGCAGCGAGACGACACTTCGGCCGTTAAGTTGCAGAAGATCGAAGGCATAGAAAACCAGCGGCGCATCCTGTGCGTCGAGCTCGCCGCGCTGGAGAAGCTGAAAGGAGGAGCGGCCCTGGTCATCAAGCGCGACCACTTCGCCATCGATGACGAATCCCTCCGCCGCGATCCCTTCGCAGGCGCGAGCAATCTCGGGAAAGCGCGCGTTCAACTCCTTCTCGTTCCGCGAGATCAGCTGCACGCGAGCGCCGCTCTTGATCGCAAGCGCGCGAATGCCATCGAACTTCAGCTCGAAGCTCCAACTGCCACTGCTCGGCAACACCTCGACCAGCCGCGGCTTCATCGGCTCGATAAAACGCGGCTTGGCTTTCGGAAGCGCGCTAAGTACGTCATTCTCACGGACACGCCTTGCGTCGTCGTCACCCCGAGTGACGTCGAGGGATGCCGCGTTACCTGAAACCTTTGGCTTCGGCTTTCCGCCGCGCGCGACGAGAGCTACGCGCGGCGCCCCGGCTTCAGCTTTTTTTTTAATCGCCGCCCGAATCCGCGATTTGAACGCAGAAGCCGGGCTCTGATCCTCCGGCCGATTCGATTGCCACTCCGCATCGGCCGCGGAGGCAATCTGCTTCATCGTGCGCCCGGTCTTCACCGATCCATCATCGCGTTTCATCGAGAGTGGCTTCACGCTCCCGCCGGTTTTCATCAACAGCCATTGATTCTTGCCGCCCTCAGGCCGGATGCGAATGAGCGCCCATTCGCCCTGCACTTTGTCCCCGTGCAAAATCACGTGGAACTTGCCCGCGCGCAGACCATCGAGCGGGCTGTCGGCATGCGTCACCTCGTACGTTCCGCGATCCCAGAGCATCACCGTACCGCCGCCATATTGACCAGCTGGAATGATTCCCTCGAACTCGCCATACTCGATAGGATGGTCCTCCACCTCCACCGCGAGGCGCTTCTCGGCCTGCATCCAAGGCAACCCTTTCGGAACAGCCCACGATTTCAGCACACCTTCCATCTCGAGCCGGAAATCGTAATGCAGCCGGGTGGCGTCGTGTTTTTGAATCACGAACCGCGGCGCTTTTGACTTGCCGGGTTTGACCTTGCCCGCGGGTTCAGCCGTGACTTCGAAGTTGCGCTTCTTTCGGTAAGTAGTGAGACCCATGGCTAAATCGTAGCGTGCGCTCTTCACCATACCCGCGCAAGCGGTGCCATTCGATTCCGGCCAATTCTGCGTTTGGACAACGCTTCCACCCACAAAGCAAAAAGCCGCCGGACCCGTTGCGGCGGGGCGGCGGCTCAAGTGTTTGCTATACCGGTGGCCTATTTTTTGCCGGCTTCGGCCTCGACGTTGATCGAGCTTTCCGCCAGCTCGGTCAGCTTCTCGTTCGCCTCCGATTCCTCATCGAGCGTCTGCTGAAGCAAATCGACCGCTTCATCCTTGCCCAGCTGCTCAGCCCAGGCGCGGACCGTGCCGTAGCTGGCAATCTCGTAGTGTTCGACCTTTTGCGCGGCCGCGATGATGGCGGCGTCGATCACCGAATCCTCGCCATCTTCCTGCATCATCTCGGAGCCTTCTTCCACCAGCCCCTTCATCGCCTTGCAAGTCTTACCGGTGGCTTTCTTGCCCAGCTCCCCGAAAATCTCGTCGAGCCGCTCGACGTGCCCCCGCGTTTGCTCGAGGTGCTCTTCAAACGCCTGCTTCAGCTCTGGCGAGGTGGCAGCCTTGGCCATTTTCGGCAAGGCCTTCAGTAATTGGTTTTCAGCATTATAAATATCCCGCAGTTCTTCCACGAACAACGGTTCCAGCGAATCAAGTTTCATCGTTTTCCTTAAGGTTGAGTTCCGTGTTTCAGGCCCCAGAACAACTGAAAGCCCGGCGCGGTTCGTTCGCCGCGCTAAAAGGAAACGCATCCGCAGTCGCCCCCGCGTGTATGGCGTATTTCCAGCGCACTGAACGTCGCTACACGCACCGCAGTTGTCATCCCGAACGGCCCGAGGGACATCCCTCAAACTCACATGTTCCCGAACGCTTGTGCAGTTCCTCCGCCCTCTGCGCGGCTCAGAATGACACGGTGCAATTCGGCTGAACCGCGAGCTACTTCTCTTCCGCCGTCTCGCTTTCGTGTCCCAGCGGTTCGCCGACAAGATAACGCGTGAAACGCCGGATCACGATGTTCTCACCGAGTTCGGCGATTTTCGTGCTCACGAGCTCTTTGACTGTCTGGTCCGGGTTCTTGATGAACCCCTGCTCCAGCAAACAGACCGTGCTGTAAAATTTCTCCAGCTTCCCATCCACGATCTTTCCCACCACCGCTTCCGGCTTTCCTTTCACCTGCGCTTTGTAAATCTCACGCTCGGCTTCGATCAGCGGCCCCGGCACATCATCGCGGCTGACGTAAAGCGGATGGGCCGCCGCGATGTGCAGCGTGATGTCCTTCACGAACGCGCGGAAGTTTTCGTTCTTCGCCACGAAATCGGTCTCGCAATTCACCTCCACCAGGACGCCTACCTTGCCCTGAAGATGAATATAGCTGGCGACAATTCCTTCCTTTGTCGCGCGCGACGCTTTCTTGCTCGCGCTCGCGATCCCTTTCGTGCGCAAAATCTGCTCCGCCTTCG
>DAIRIE010000037.1:15467-16324 GCA_036809705.1 Chthoniobacterales bacterium | reverse complement strand
CCTGGCCGTTCGCCACCGCCTGCTCAGCCGCATGCCAGTTCACCACCGCGGCGAAGTCACGATCCTTCTGCGTCGCGTTCACTTCGAGCGTGTCGTGCGCCATCTCGGTGTTGTAGCTCGTCCAGAATGCCCAGCCGCTGCTGGGGCCCTTGCCGGTCGAGCCGAGGTCCCAATCAAAGGGCGGCGTCAGGATTTGCCAGCCCACCTTCATCTCGCCGGTCTGCGGATCGACTTTGATCCCGCTGACCATGCCGTTGAATTCCTTGTCGTAGGCGTTCGGATCAGCCACGCGCCCTTTCGGCAAGGGCGTCGAGAATCGCGTCGCGCACAAAATGTATTCGCTGTTCTCGGTGATGAACGATGAGCCGTGATTGCCGATCGAATTCGGAATCGGCCCGAGGATTTGATGCGTTTTGAAATCGTGCAGATCAATGCGGGCGATGCGGTTGTTGGCGTTATCGTTCACGAACAGCCAGCGGCCGTCGTACTTGGACTTCGTCTGCGAAAGCGCGGGATGATGGACGTCGCCCCAGGTGAAATCGCCCAGCATCTTACGCGATTCATCATCAAAGCCGTAGCCAGTCGCCGGATAGGGCGCGAACACCGGAATGGTGATGATGTGCCGCATCGACGGAATGCCCGCGACAAACACCTGGCCGGAATGTCCGCCGGAATAGAACAGGTAGTATTCATCCTTCTCACCCGGCGCGACGTAACTCGCGAGCGCGTTCGCGGTGCGATCGCCTTTGTTCGTGCTCGTGCTCTGTTTGCCGCAGCCGGTCAGGACGATGCGGCCGACATCACGCAGTTGCGCCGGCGTCATGTCGATGCCCCCCAGCTTAGCGGTGCATTCCTCC
>DAIRIE010000037.1:2954-15457 GCA_036809705.1 Chthoniobacterales bacterium | reverse complement strand
TCGCGACCAGGACGACGGCGAGCACGAGGCTGCATTTGAGAATCTGATTCATAGATTTCCCTTCTACTTCACGGTCATGATTCCCTTGGTGCCTTGAGAATAGTGGCCGGGGAACGAGCAGAGATAGAGATAGTCACCCGGGACGAACGGCGCGGTGAAGGTGACGGTATCGGTCTCGCCAGGTCCGAGCAGCTTCGTGTGCGCAAGCACCTGCTTGTCATCGGGCGGGACGTAATCGTGCGCCGCTTCACTCGAGGCTTTGTCGAGCCACGTCTGCACGTTGCCGGTGTTCACCGCTTTATCGAGCATGACGAAGTTGTGTCCCATGGAGAATTTCGGTGTGGTGCCGATATTCTTGAGCGTGACGGAGACTTTCTGGCCAGGCTTCACTTCGAAGGCGGTGACATCGAAGCGCATCTTATCGTCAGCCTGCACCGTCACTTCTTTGGGCGGCGCTTCCGGCGCGCGCGAGCAGGCCGTGATGCAAAGGAGAAGCGCGCCAGACGCGAAAAGGGCGTGTCGTATAATCATGCTGTCAGCCTTCGGTCGTTTTCGCTCGCGCTGCCTTGATGCGGGTCAAAGTCAGGGCTGATTCATGTGCTTAGTTGGGTAATGCTCGCGCGCGCATTTCTCGTCCTTGGGTGGTTGGCGCTGGCCGCATGCTCACGTCCGGCCAATCGCGAAACGCGCAGCTACGAAGTGCGCGGCTTCGTTCGCGGCTTTGCCCCCGATCGGAGCACGGTCGAAATCCAGCATGAAGATATTCCTGGTCTCATGCCCTCCATGACGATGCCGTTTGCCGTTCGTGCCAGGAAAGAGATCGCCAGCCTCAACATCGGCGACGCCATTGCCTTCCGCCTCATGGTCGCGGGCGATGACTGGTCCCTCACACACGTGCGCAAGATCGATCGCGCCGCGCTACATTTGCCTGCGTCACCGACATCAATCGGCGCTGCACCATCTTCCTCATCGCGTTTACGCGAAGGCGACGCGCTGCCGGATTTTCATCTGCTCGATCAGAACGGCGCTCCAGTTTCGCTCGCCAGTTTTCGCGGCCAACCGCTGATCCTCACTTTCATTTTCACGCGCTGCCCAATGCCGAAGTTTTGTCCCCTCATCTCGGCGCAATTCGCCCAGCTGCAATCGGCGATCAAATCAGGCGCCGGCGCGCTCGCGTCCACTCGCCTGCTCAGCATCACGCTCGATCCCGCGTTCGATCAGCCACCGGTGCTGAAGCAATACGCCGAGCAGCTCCAGGCCGATCCAAAAGTCTGGACGTTCGCGACCGGCGAGCAAGCGCAGGTCGACAAACTCACCCGCGAGTTTGCCGTGTACGTGCAACCCGAAGGCGGCACCATATCTCACGGTCTCGCCACCGCACTCATCGCGCCAGACGGTCGCGTCGCACAAATGTGGCGCGGCAACACCTGGAAGCCGGACCAGGTACTCAGCGCGGTTTCATTGCTCGAGCGAAAGGGCGCGCGAGCGGAGTTTAAAAACGGGAACGGCTGAGACAGATAGCGAGTCGCCAGTCGAAACGCGAGCGGCGCGGCGCAGATCGCGTGGAAGAACAAGCCGATTCGACCGATCGATGCGCAGCGTTGTCGTCATGCCATAAGTACGGCACGTTTATGGCACAATCTGAAAGAGTCCTGGGGTTTAAAGGATGCGCCAGTCGTGCCACACGCCCATCGAGCACAGGCGTACGTAAACATCGGTGAACCCCACCCAGAACAAGCTCATCCAGGCCCAAAGCATGTGGCGACGATTAAGGCAGCTGACGCAGCGGTAGCAATTGTATGAAGCCGGCGCGCGTGAAAGCTGGTCGCGAAATCCACCGATGAGATGGCGCAGTGAATGACAACCGAAGGTGTAACCGCCGAGCAGAATCACATTGATGAGAAGAACGAACGTGCCGATTCCAATGCCGAAGCGCCCGCCGAACCAAAGCGCTTTCCACACGTCGTAGGAAAGAATGACGATGAAGATGAGCGCGAGATAAAGAAAGTAGCGGTGCACGTTTTGCATGATGAGCGGGAACGAGCGTTCGCCCAGATAAGTCTTGCGCGGTTCACCCACCGTGCACGCGGGCGGATCAGCCCAGAACGCCTTGTAATACGCGCCCCGATAATAGTAACAGGTCAGCCGAAATCCGCCCGGCGCCCAAAGGATCAGTAAAGCGGGTGAAAACAGAAGCCAGCGCGGCCACCATGCCGGCTTTGGACCGAACCAGGCATGCGGAGAATTCCCAAAAAGCTCCGGCGAATAAAACGGCGAGACGTAGTTGCCGAAAAAATAATGACGTCCTTGAAACGCTGCCCACGTGGAATAAACAATGAACGCGCTCAGCCCGAGAAAAACCAGCAGCGGCTGCGTCCACCAGACGTCCCCACGCATTGTTTCGCCAAACGACCGCTGCGGGAGTGTGCTCGAGACCGATGCCATGGCTCAATAATGACAGCCGCTCGCGCCACGATGCAACCATGGAGGCGCAGGCGCGACCCTTCCTCTCGCGCGGCCGAGGCAGATTATCGATTCGCACATTCTGACTCCGCTGCGAGTGAGCGGAGCCGCCGCAACGCAGCACCCGCCTCCGCTCCGCGCGCTTCGATCTCGGCCATTATTTGAACCGGCGTGCGCCTGTCGAAAACGAGGTTCGTTTTCACTCCGGCGCCGGCGCTGGAGGAAACGCCGCCGGGCAGGCTGACGAAGCAGTCTTCCTTCCCGCCGAAAGGCGGATTCATCAGCAAGTAGTCGAAGAACTTCGGGCCCCGCCGAACAGCCTCGTTGCTACCGCCGCGAGGAGTACGGTATCGGCAGGCCAAGTTTGAACGCCGCGAACGTAGATGTTCGCACTTCTCAACCCGTCCCTTCTGCCGTATCGCCGATTTGAATGGCACGCTTAAACCAGCCATTATTAATGCAGTGAGCAATGCCGCCGCTTTTTATCACTCGTCCATCGGCAGAAAAATGATCGTCGCCGTTACTGGCGTGATCCTGATGGTCTTTGTCCTCGGGCATCTGCTGGGGAATTTGCAGATTTTTCTCGGACCCGGTTGGATCAATGGCTACGCGCAGCACCTGCGCGATCTCGGTCCCCTGCTCTGGGTCGAGCGCATCGTTCTCCTCATAGCGGTCGCGCTTCACATCTACTTCACCATTTTGCTCGCGATCGAGAACCGGCGCGCACGTCCGCGGCGTTATGTGGAAAAGGAGCACGTCAAAGCCAGCTTCGCTTCACGTCACATGGTGGTGAGCGGGTTGGTCGTACTCGCCTTTATCATTTTCCATTTGCTCCATTTCACCGGGCACAAATTCAACGCGCGTTTTCCACTCCTGAAAAGCGACCCGCTCAACCATTACGACGTTTATTCGATGATGGTTTACGGGTTTCAGAACCTTTACGTCTCCGCGTTCTACATCATCGGTTTGTTCTTGTTAACGCTGCACCTGACTCACGGCGCATCGAGCTTCTTGCAGTCACTTGGACTTAACGACAAAAAGCTCACGCCGCGCCTCGCCTTTGGCGCGCGCATCTTCGCCTGGGCGCTCTTCGTCGGCTACACCTCCATCCCTGTCGCCGTATTGCTCGGCCTCGTTAGACCGACGCAGCAATTATGAACGACTGGAAATCCGAAATCCGAATGCCGAATACCCAAACAACGGCCAATCAAAAAACCAGACAGGAGGACGCAATAACAAATGGAGGGAACTCAAAGCCCTATGATCTCGAGGAGCGGACGTTCCAGTTTGCAAGGAGCAGCCGCACTTTTGCGAAGCAACTGCCGCGAACCATTTCGAATATTGAGGATGTGAAGCAGTTCATTCGCGCCTCCGGCTCGATCGGCGCGAACTATATCGAAGCCAACGAGGCAAGAAGGATTTCGGGATGAAAATAAGGATCTGCCGGCGAGAAGCGAAGGAAAGCCGCTATTGGCTTCGTCTTATCGACATCCATGGCAAGCTCGAAGTGGAGCAACTACGCCTACTCGGCGAGGCC
This sequence comes from Chthoniobacterales bacterium, assembly GCA_036809705.1. GTDB lineage: Bacteria > Verrucomicrobiota > Verrucomicrobiia > Chthoniobacterales > UBA10450 > AV69. The sequence continues at coordinate 11,457 of DAIRIE010000037.1, read as the reverse complement.
GATGAGTTGATGAAAATCTTCGTCGCGATCGTCCGCAAATGCGAACAATGAACGCCGGACAATTCGACGTCCCGTGGACTCGCGCGCATCTGGTGTTTTCCGCCTTTCGGTTTGTTAATCATTGTTTCGGGTTTCGACATTCAGGTTTCGAATTTCGCCTCCTATGATCGGCAACCTCAAATCCAAGATTCCTCCCGGTCCGCTGGAGCAGAAATGGGCCAATCACAAGAATAACTCACGCCTCGTTAGCCCGAATAACCGGCGCAAGTTCGAGATCATCGTCGTCGGCAGCGGGCTCGCCGGCGGATCGGCCGCGGCTACGCTGGGCGAACTCGGCTACCGCGTGAAGTGTTTCTGTTACCAGGACTCGCCGCGTCGCGCTCACTCCATTGCCGCGCAAGGCGGAATCAACGCCGCGAAAAATTACCAGAATGATGGCGATAGCGTCTTTCGCTTGTTTTACGACACCATCAAAGGCGGCGATTTCCGTTCACGCGAACCCAACGTTTACCGCCTGGCTGAAGTCAGCGTTAACATCATCGACCAGTGCGTCGCGCAAGGCGTCCCTTTCGCACGCGAATACAGCGGCTACCTCGCGAATCGCTCCTTCGGCGGCGCGCAAGTCTCGCGCACCTTTTACGCCCGCGGGCAGACCGGCCAGCAGCTCCTGCTCGGTTGCTACCAGGCGCTCTGTCGCCAGGTCGCCGCCGGCACGGTGCAGATGTTTCCACAAACTGAGATGCTCGATCTCGTGCTCGTCGACGGCCACACCAAAGGCATTATCACACGCGATCTCAAGAGCGGCGCGATTCAGGCGTTCGCGGGTGATGCCGTCGTGCTTGCCACCGGCGGCTACGGCAACGTTTTTTTCCTATCGACCAACGCGCGCGGCTGCAACGTCACCGCGAGTTACCGGGCCTACAAACGCGGCGCGCTCTTCGCTAATCCTTGTTTCACCCAGATTCATCCCACCTGCATTCCCGTCACCGGCGAACATCAATCGAAGCTCACCCTCATGTCCGAGTCGCTGCGCAACGATGGCCGCGTCTGGGTGCCGAAGAGGCAAGGCGACAAGCGCGAACCGAAGCTCATTTCCGAAGCTGAGCGCGATTACTATCTCGAACGGAAGTATCCAAGCTTCGGCAATCTTGCGCCGCGCGACATCGCTTCTCGCGCGGCCAAGGAAGTATGCGACGAAGGCCGCGGCGTCGGCCCGAGCGGCCGCGGCGTCTATCTCGATTTCGCCGATTCCATTGCTCGACTCGGTGAGCTAACGATTCGCGAGCGCTACGGCAACCTTTTCGACATTTACCAGAAGATCACCGCCGAGAACGCCTACAAAACACCCATGCGCATTTATCCCGCGGTGCATTATACCATGGGCGGCCTCTGGGTTGATTACAACCTCATGAGTAACGTGCCCGGCCTGCACGTCATCGGCGAAGCCAACTTCTCCGACCACGGCGCAAATCGTCTCGGCGCCAGCGCGCTCATGCAAGGCCTGGCCGATGGCTATTTCGTGCTGCCCTACACGCTACCTAATTATCTCGCCGGCCAGATCGGCAAACGACCTTCCGCTGATCATCCCGAGTTCAAACGTGTCGAAGCGGAAGTGCGCGCCCGCATCGATCGGCTTCTCAGCACGAATGGCACCCGCACTATCACGTCATTCCATCGCGAGCTCGGCTTACTGCTCTGGGACAAGTGCGGCATGGCGCGCAACGCCGCTGGCTTGCGCGAAGCGCTCGCGCGCATACCTGCGATTCGCGAGGAATTCTGGCGCAGCGTGCGCGTTCCGGGGGAAAATGAAACCTATAACCAATCGCTCGAGCGCGCAGGACGCGTCGCCGATTTTCTGGAGTTCGCCGAACTCATGTGCATCGACGCGCTCGAGCGGGACGAATCGTGCGGCGGCCATTTCCGCGAAGAACATCAAACGCCCGACGGCGAAGCTCAGCGCGACGACGAACGGTTTGCGTTTGTCTCAGCTTGGGAATTCCAGGGCAACGGCGCAATCGAGCGCCCGAAGCTACACCGCGAACCGCTGCATTTCGAAGCCGTGCATCTCAGTCAGAGGAGCTATAAATGACTACCTCACCTGTCATCCCGAGCGAAGTCGGGAGATCCCGAGGCGCAAGCACCAGCGTAACGCAGCGGGATTCTTCGACTCCGCTTCGCTTCGCTCAGAATGACGAGGTGCATAAATGAACTTCCGCCTTCGCGTCTGGCGTCAGCCTAACCCCGACACCAAAGGCAAGCTCGTCCAGTACGAGGCACGCAATATCTCGCCCGAAACTTCGTTTCTCGAAATGCTCGACATTGTAAACGACGAGCTGACTGAGCGCGGCGAACAGCCGATTGCATTCGACTCCGATTGCCGCGAAGGAATCTGCGGCACCTGCGCGCTCACCATCAATGGCGAAGCTCACGGGCCGCGCCATCCTGCCGCGGCCTGCCAGGTTTACATGCGCAACTTCCGTGATGGCGAGACCATCACGGTCGAGCCATTCCGAGTAAAATCATTCCCGCTCGTGCGCGACCTTGTCGTGGACCGCGGCGCGCTCGATCGCATCGTCCAGGCTGGCGGTTTTATCTCGGCCCGCGCCGGCTCCGCTCCTGAGGCAAACTCCGTTGCTGTGCCAAAACACGATGCCGACATCGCCATGGAAGCCGCCGCCTGCATCGGCTGCGGCGCGTGCGCGGCCGCCTGCCCGAACGCCTCCGCCATGCTTTTCACCTCCGCCAAGGTTTCGCACCTCGCTTTTCTTCCGCAAGGCGATCCAGAGCGAACCACGCGCGTGCTCAAGATGGTCCGGAAAATGGACGCGGAAGGTTTCGGCAATTGCACTAACACCTACGAATGCGAAGCGGTATGTCCCGCTGAGATCAGCGCGAGTTTCATCGCCAAGGTGAACCGCGAGTACGCGCGCGCGAGCTGGCGCGAGCGTTTTGGCGAGTAGTTTGCTTAACTACGAATCGTCACGACCTTCTTCAGTTCGCCCAGCACCTTCATCGCGGCATTGTGTCCGGGAATGCCGCTGACCGCTCCACCGCGCAGGGCACTCGATCCACAAAAGAACACATTCGGCCACTCCGTCTCCACTCCCCATGTTCCCACCTGTTGCTCGTTAGTTGCGAATGGCCACGTGGGTGCGTCATGGAAAATGTTGCCGTGATACATTCCTAACGAGTCCTCGATATCGACCGGACTCTTGCTCTCGATGCACAAACTTCCATCGCCCGCTCGAGCCAGGCACTGCTCCAGCGGCTCCTCCAGCCATTGGTTGATGCTGGCGAGAAATCTCTTCTCTGCTTCCATCCGCATCGCTGCCTTGTCCCGGGTGAAGAGGCGATAAGGAGCGTCTAATCCAAATAGCGTCATGGTATGGAAGCCCTGGTCGCGCAGCTCTGCGCTAAGAACACTGTCGTCAGTCAAAGTATGACAGTAAACTTCACACGGAGCCCGATCCGGCAGACGACCCTGCGAAGCTTGACGATAGCTCGTATTCATCTGTTCGTAGCCCTCATCACTGTGGAAGGTACCGCACCAGGCATCTTCCGCCAGATGCTTCGAGCTTTTCAGCTTCGGCAATTGCCGCAGCAGCATATTGATCTTGAAAACTGAACCTTCGTCGATGGTTTCGGGACAGTATGGCTGCTGCGTGAGGCGCGCGAGGATGTTGCGGCCGAAATTAACTAATAAGGATTTCGCCTCCACCGTCTCGCGCTTGCCCCTGCTCCGGAATACCACGGTCGGGCTGCTGCCATTTAGCTCAATCGCTTCTACTTCGCTCCGCGTCAGAAATTCGGCGCCGCTTTCACGAGCTACCTTTTCCAGCTCGCGAGCTACTGCACCCATCCCGCCGACCGGCACTTTCCACTCTCCGGTCTTGTTTCCAATAAGGTGGTAAAGGAAACAGCGGTTCTGCACCAGCGAGGGATCATGCGGATGAGTGAATAGACCGATCTTCGCATCGGTCAGGACCAGGCCACGAACAAGATCGTTCTCGAGATACCGCTCGATCGCGCGGCCGAGCGGTTCTTCCACCAGACTGCGCCATGCCTCTCGCCTCACCGCGTCGGTCGCGAAGCGCTTCTCCACTTGCGTCTTCGAAAGGAGCGGCTCAAGCATGCTGTCCCACGAATCCGCGGCGAAGACGCGGGCAAGATGATAAAACTTCTCCATCTGCTCGTACTCACGCTCACTTCCGGTCAGCTCAGCCATCGATCGTCGACCGGCAGCTTCATCGACGTTACTGAGGAATAATCCCTCCTCATTCCCATTGCTCCGATAAGGCGTGAATGACGCCGTGGCGCGCCGTCGCAGCTCCAGCTTCAGACCAAGATCGCGCATAATCTTCTCCGGGAATAAGCTAACGAGATATGAATAACGCGAGAGATACGCCTGGTAATCGGGGAAGACTTGTTGAGACGTCGTCGCGCCACCGATGTAGTCATTCTTTTCCAGAAGCAGAACGGAAAGCGCGGCGCGGCCGAGATAACTCGCGGCGACCAGTCCATTGTGGCCGGCGCCCAGAATAACGATGTCGTAGCGGGAGTTGGTTGGCATGGAAAAACGATTGAACAGCGGCGCCGGCGCTATTTGTTAGCGCGTGATGAAACGCGAGGCAACTCAAGTTCCAAGAGGGAAGCTCCGTTTCTTTGTTACGCCGGCGGATTTTCGCTCCTGGCTGGAGGCAAACCACGAATCAACCGCTGACCTGTGGGTCGGCTACCGCCGCAAGGCAACGGGACGGCAGAGTATCACCCGGCCAGAGTCAGTCGATGAAGCGCTTTGCTTCGGCTGGATCGATGGCATTCGCAAAAGGGTGGATGAACAGAGTTACGCCGTGCGCTTCACCCCCCGAAAAACGAGTAGTAACTGGAGCGTGGTGAATATCGCGCGAGTTAAGGTACTGAAAGGCGAAGGCAGGATGAAGCCGGCAGGCCTGGCGGCGTTCTCGCGCCGGCGGATTGAGAAGTCGGCCACTTACTCTTTCGAGAATCGCGAGTCAGCGAAGCTTAGCGCCGAACAAGAGCGCGAGTTTCAGCACCATCCTAAAGCGTGGCAGTTCTATCAGAACCAGCCTCCAGGCTACCGTCGCATGAGTGCGTGGTGGGTGACCAGCGCAAAACGACCGGAGACTCGGCAGATCCGCTTGCAGCGTCTAATTAGTCACTCGGAAGCGCACCGCCGGATCTACTAGACGACGCTCAGCGGCCGTAGTTCACCAGGCGCGACACTTTCCACGAGTCGCCGACCTTCTGCCAAAGCACGGCGAACTTAAAGACACCGCAGTCTTCTTTCCCGTCCTGAGTATGACAGAACCGATGCTGCCCTGTCTCAAGCGCTCCTGAACTGCCGAGGGGGTAAACTTCCAGCGTACCTTGTACCAGCTCGCGCCGGATGTCGGCATCATGGGCGAACATTTCCGTAAACTCCGCCAGGCACTGCTGATAATTTTTTAGCCCTTCGTCCTCCTCGTAAACTTCGACGTCGCTGCTCGCCATTACCATTAGGCGATCGATGTTGTGCGCGTTAAAGGCATCGAAAAGACGGCGATCCATCCGCGCGATCGTCTCGAACAGTGGTCCGGATCTCGCATCGCTGCGGGCGGAATGAGCGGCGGACACGACCAGCACCACTAGAAGAAACCAAATCCGTCTTCTCATCCCTGCGAGAGTGAGGGAAATCGTGGCAGATAGCAAGACACGCTGTGGCGCGATTTGCTAGCGTGCGCCAAGAATGATCACTCGCGCGCTGGGGCGCTTCGACAACGTATAGTCCGAACCGGCGGTAAGATGCATTAATGCACCTTCGTTTCTTTCGTTGGCCGAATCGGGCAACGCGTGCAGGACAATGGTGGCCGATGAGGCGCCCGCTGGAATGACGATCTGCCCGGCAGAACCGCTCAAGGTATAATCGACACCCTGCTGCGCTCTGCCGCCGATCCAGTAGTTAACAGTCAACGATGTTGTCAGGATGGCTGAACTCGACACGGTGAAGGTAGCTTCACCGCCTTCGGCAATTTGTTGCGGAGATACAGACACACTAAGAACAGGTGTCACTGGCGGAGTGGGCGTGGGACTTGGCGTTGGTGTGGGTGTCGGAGTTGATGTGATTTGTACGTTGATCACGACAGCGTGCACAGAATCATCCCCACTGAGCAGGAAAGTATAAGATCCGGATTGGGTGAACGTGACACTCGTGCTCATGGTGTAAGGATTGGCAATGTTGACTGGCGCCGGGCCTGAATAGAGTCGCCATTGCACAGCAGCGCTTCCATTCGGCGCGGCAATCGAGCCACTGAGTGTCGCAATTGTGCCCGTAATTGTCTGGTCCGAGCCGGCATTGGCCGCCGGCGCACCAGGGGAGCGCGGGCCTTCGGTGGGCCCTGTGGCCTGGACTACTTCGAAATTGCTGATGTCGATGGTGGAAAGATTATTAAAAGCGCTGACGGAAAAGCGATCATCCGGACAAACGGAAATAGAAAAAAACCCGCCGTTATCGGCGACGATGCCGCCATATTTCTTCAACGCGAGCAGCACAGCTTTCTCTTCCTTGGTCCAGCTACTCGGGATGACGAAACTGCTCTTGAGGCGGAGACGCTGTCCCATGGCGGGATGGTTGACTGAAGTAGCTGGAATAGTAGAAGCAAAATGGTTAGCCGGGTAGATATACTCGCGGCGAGTCCTGGCTACCACCAGGCGCAAAGCGTGCTCGACCATCCCGCGCTGGCATTCATCGTAGCGCACGAGCGCGGGGAACATCGGCAGTCCGGCAGCATCGCCGGAAGTCCAGCCCGCTGGCCGCAGCGCGTTCGAGTTCAAATCGAATTTCGCCCCGTTGGACGCCTGCCAGCCATTGCTCGTTAGCTTCATCTGCCAGGTTTCCCAAATTGAACCGAGGCCAGGCGCGACGATAATGCCGTGCCGGTCACCGCCGACGCTGGTTGCGTCCATTTGCCATTGCTGCAGAGTGAGGCTGCCGGTGCCGCGTGGCCAAGTCTCGATCGGCACGTTTGAAGGAATGGGATAGCTGCCGTTCGGAAATGTTCCGCCGTCGAGGTCAGATTCGTCGGGATAGTCGAGAAATGGAATGCTGACGCGCGACTGATTCTCGGGCACGAGGACGTAATTCATCTCATAAAACGGGCGCAAGGTTTGCCGCGTCGAGGCAAGATCCGCTTTGATCTGCGCGATCATGAGGGCCGAGTTGCTCAGGAGCGGCCTGCGCGAGATGTCTTCGTTCCAGGCACTGGTCACTGGCATGATCTGCATGGCGGAAACAATGGCGTCTGCTTGCGAAGAATTGAACAGCCTCGGTGTCGTGACGACCGGCGCCGGCCCAAGAATTCGTCCCTCCTGATTAATGCGTTCCGCCTCGAGCGGAAACGCAGTCGCTGCTGTGACAAGCGCGATGCTGAGCCGCGCGCTTCCTTGCCAACGTTGACCCATGATGTTCCCTCTGGTGGCGGAGAAGCCGACGCATTTTGCAGCAGCATTTGCGCCTCGGCGCGTCGGGAAAACCTCAGGCCCGCGGCGATTTTCTCATCATGACGGCGGCCCGGGTGAGTACCGCCCCGAGCACGAGGACGGCGCCTGCAACAGCCCACGGCCCCGGCCGCTCGCCTAAAGCCAACATGACCCATAATGGATTGAGAATGGGCTCGATCAGCGGGATAAGAGTCGCTTCCAGCGCGGTGACGTATTTGATCGCCGCTGAATACAAAACGTAAGGAAAGCCGAGCTGAACCGCGCCGAGAACGAGCAAGCGCCAAACGTTGCCTGCAGCGAGCGGCGGGCCGAAGAGAAAGGGCAACGCTGCGAGGGCGACAATCAGATTACCGAGAATAACGCTGGTGACGGGTGAACCTGCTTTCTCTTTGCGCAAGAAAATTGCGACGCTCGCGAAAGCGAGGCCGCTGCCGAGCGCGATGACATTCCCCCACAAGCCGGAGAGCGTGAGCCGATCGAAGAAGAACAGTGCGATGCCGCCGAGCGCGGTGGCGATAACGAGCCAATCGATGGCATGAGCTTTTTCGCGCAAATACCAGCGGCCAATCAGGGCGACGTAAATCGGCGCGGTGTATTGCAGGAAAATCGCGTTTGCTGCTGTGGTCATGCGAGTGGCAAAGACAAAGAGCACGACGGTCGCGGCATAGCCGAATGCGCCGCCGATTTGCGCCACGGAAAGTTTGAATTGCGGACGGCCGACGCAGAGCAGCATCACTGGAATGGCAATGGCGCTGCGCGCGCCCGCAATTGCCATGGGCGTCCAGTTGATCGATTTGATCAACACGCCGCCGAGGCTCCATAGCAAAGCTGCGAGGAGCAAAAGCGCGGGCGCGTAATAGCGGTGTCGCGCTGAAGTTGCGCTCCTGTTCTGCGCGATCGACTCCGACACTAACTCGCTGGCGGTGGACGCCGGAAAAAATCCTGAAGCTCGCCATGGGGCGCAGCGCCCGCGAAGCCGTCGAAGCGGCCAAAGCGCGCGAGCTCC
>DAIRIE010000037.1:0-2944 GCA_036809705.1 Chthoniobacterales bacterium | reverse complement strand
CACTTGCACACCGGGCGCGGCGATACTGGCGTTGACGGCGGCGCGGAACTCGTCCCACGTCGCGGCGCGCATGAAGCCGCCCCACGCCACGCGAGGGAGCGCCCCTCCGACGCTGACACGTCGCACGCCGAGGGCCGCGCAGTCAGAGATCGTTAGGCCACCGGGCGCGCTGATGAGCACATTGACAGGCTTGGGCGCAACGGCGGCGACGATCGCGGCGATATCTTCGCGTTTCTGCACGCCGGGCGCATAGAGACAATCGGCGCCGGCATGTGCGTAGGCGCTGAGCCTGCGGATGACTTCGTCAATGTCATTCAAGCCGACGAGAAAACATTCAGCCCGGCCAACGAGGACAACGTCATTCGCCTTCGTCACGTCGCGGGCAGCCATGATGCGATCGACCGCGTGATCCAGCTCGTAAAGCGGTTGTCCCGGCCGCCCAGTGGAATCCTCGACCGATACACCGGCGACGCCGGTCTCAACGCACCGGCGCACATTCTTGGCCACGCCAGCGGGATCATGGGCGTATGCATTCTCGAAGTCCGCATTCACCGGCACGTCTATCGCCCCTGCGATCTCGCCAATGTGCGCGAGCATGGCGTCGCATCCCACGGCGCCATCAGGCAAACCGCGGGAAAAAGCGAAGCCGGCCGATGTGGTGGCCAGCGCTTTGAAACCGAGATGCTGAAGGTAGCGCGCGGAGCCGACGTCCCAGGGATTGGGAATGACGAAGCAACCTTCGCGATGAAGCTCGCGAAAACGGGCGCGGCGTTCAGCGATTGTCGACATACAGTATTCTGTCATCCCGAGCGCAGCGAAGCGAAGTCGAGGGATCCCGTGAAGTTACCTGAAAGATAGCGCCGCGGGATCCCTCGGCTTCACTCGAGATGACGTGCTTGCTTGTCCTCACGACGTGCTTATTCGTCATCGCGTGCGCCGTTATCGCGCGCGTTCTGTCCGCGCAATTGCGCCTGGATGAACAAGTCGAGGTCGCCATCCATCACCGCCTGCACGTTGCTCGTCTCCGCGCCAGAGCGGTGGTCCTTCACCATTTGGTAAGGCTGGAAAACGTAGGAGCGGATTTGGCTGCCCCAGGCGACATCGCCTTTCTCCCCATAACGCCGATCCATCTCGGCCCGCTTTTTGTCCTGCTCCAATTCGTAGAGTTTCGCCTTTAACATTTTAATCGCGAGCTCGCGATTGCGTCCCTGGCTGCGCTCGGCCTGGCATGCGACAACAATGCCGGTGGGCTTGTGCACGATACGCACCGCCGTCTCCACTTTGTTCACGTTCTGTCCGCCTTTGCCGCCGCTGCGATAGGTGCCGATTTCGAGATCAGCGGGATTGATTTCAATGGGCGCGCTCTCGGCGATTTCAGGAACGACATCAACGCTCGCGAACGACGTGTGGCGCCGCTTGTTGGCGTCGAATGGCGAGATCCGCACGAGGCGGTGCACACCGCGTTCGGTGTTCAAATAACCGAATGCGTAGTCGCCCGTCACGAGCAGCGTCGCCGATTTGATGCCCACCTCTTCGCCCGTCTGAATATCGACCGTCTGCGACTTGAAACCGTTGCGTTCCATCCAGCGTTGATACATGCGCAACAACATGTCGGCCCAGTCGCACGATTCCGTCCCACCCGCGCCGGAGTGAATGGTCAGGAAGGCGTTGGCGCGATCGTTCTCGCCGGAAAGAAATTGGCGCAGCTCGAACTCCGAGACTTTGTGGGCAAGACGATCGTGCTCACGCGCGATTTCGCGTTCGGCTTCGGCGTGCGCCGCGGGTTCGCTTTCCTCTTCGACCAGTTGATTGAGCGCGTCGAAGTCGGCGATCTCCCGTTCGAGTTCACCGAATGGATTAATGAGGGATTTGAGGCGGGAAACTTCCTCGACATCGGCCTGCGCGCGCTCGCGATTATTCCAAAAATCAGCGGCGCTCATTCGCGCCTCCAGCGCGCTCAGTTGTTCTTGCAGTTGCTCGAGGTCAAAGAAACCTCCGCAGCTCGCGGACGCGGTTTTTCAGATCTTCGGCGTCAATAGGCGCAGGCTCGTTAGGCATAGGTGCAGGATAACTGAAGTGATGTTCCTGCGCAAAGGCGCCATCTTCGAACCGTCAGCTGGGAATTGACTCACTTCGCGCATCACCGAACGTTGCCGCTCCCATGAAGAAGCAGCGAGTTCTCCTCGGAATGAGCGGCGGCGTTGATTCCAGCGTCGCCGGTTATTTGCTGCGCGAGCAGGGCCACGAAGTCATCGGCGTGACGATGAAAGTGTGGCCCCAGGATTGCATTTCGCGCGCGGAGGACAAGTGCTGCGGGCCACAAGCTGTGGCCGACGCGCGCGGCGTGGCGCACGCGCTTGGCTTTCCGCATTACGTCGTCGATGAAGCGGACCAGTTCGAAAAACTGGTGATCGATTATTTCGCCAGTGAATACCAGGCCGGGCGCACGCCAAACCCATGCGTGATGTGCAATGAGAAACTAAAGTTCGGAAAGCTGTGGGATAAGGCGAAAGCGCTGGGATGCGATTTTATCGCGACAGGACACTACGCCATCATCGAGCACGGTGCGGCCGGTGAGCGCGGCGACAGCACGATTCTTCGCAAAGGCATTGATCCGCGAAAGGACCAGTCGTACTTTTTGTTCAGCTTGCGACAGGAGCAGCTTAAGCGCGCGCTCACGCCGCTGGGGCGAATGTCGAAGCCGGAGATTCGCGACATCGCGCGAAAGCTTGGGCTCAAAGTCGCGGATAAGGCCGACAGCCAGGAGATTTGTTTTGTGCCGGGACAGGACTACAAAGCGTTTCTCCGAACGCACATGGGCGCGGAGAAATTCCATCGCGGCGGCATTTACGATCGCGACGGCAACTTCATCGCGCCGCACGATGGCATCGAAATGTTCACCATCGGCCAGCGCAAGGGATTGCCGGGCGGCTCAGCGCAGCCG
>DAIRIE010000036.1:1466-16335 GCA_036809705.1 Chthoniobacterales bacterium | reverse complement strand
ATGGAATTGCGAGGGTAATCTCATTCGCGGCAACGACATCAGCGAGTCGCGCGACGGGATTTACTTTTCGTTCACAAACAACTCGCGCGCGGAGAACAACACGATTCACCACGTCCGCTACGGGCTTCACTACATGTATTCCGACGCGAACGCGCTGGAGAACAACACCTTCAGTGAAAACGCGGCCGGCGCCGCCATCATGTTCTCGAAAGAGCTGCTCATTCGCGGCAATCATTTCGTTAACAACCGCGGCCATCGCGCCTACGGTCTCATTTTTCAGTCATCCGACAGCAGTCGGCTCGAGCAGAACGAGATCAGCGGGAACGCCGTCGGACTCTCGTTCAATCAGTGCAACGGCGACACCATTGCGGCCAATCGCATCACGCAAAACTACATCGCGCTGCGCCTCGGCTCGAACTCGGCCGACAACGTTTTCACCGAAAACATTTTTGCGCGCAACGTCCATCCGGTCGAAACCGGCGGCTCCGATGTGTCCGGCGCGCGCTGGGCGATAAATGGCGTCGGCAATCTGTGGGACGATGCCGTGCAGCTGGACCTCGATCGCGACGGAATCAGCGACGTGCCGCACCGCGAGCTGGATTTGCTTAGTGTCATGCGGCGCGATTTTCCCGCGGTGGCATTTTTGTCGGGCAGTCCAGCCTTGAAACTGCTGCGCTTTGCCAACGAACGCGCGGCACTTCCCGGTGCCAACTCGATCGAAGATCCAGCCGCGCTCACGCCTGAGTTCTGGCGCCTGCGGGCGACGCGCGCGGCAAAATCCACGGCTCGTTAGGAACATGGAACGGCGGATAGCTGTAGCGGCGCTCTATGACTGCCGCTCACGCGTGAACCGATCGAACGATGATTGAAGTCGAGACTCTGCGCAAAAGCTACGGCCGCAAGGAAGTGTTGCGCGGTCTTTCCATGCATCTGCGCGCGGGCGAAATCACGTTGCTCGTAGGCGCGAACGGCGCGGGTAAAACGACGACGATCAAAATCCTGGCGGGGCTGCTCCGCGCCGATGGCGGCGTTGCGCGCGTGAATGCATACGACGTCGCGCGGCAGCGCACGCCGGCGCTGCGCTCACTGGCGTATCTGCCGCAGAGCCCGAGTTTTCATCCGAGGTTCGGTTGTCGCGAGCTGCTGCGGTTTTACGCACGATTGCGCGGCGTGGCATTGTCGCGCTGCGACGAAATGCTTGCGCTCACCGGCTTGAGTGATGTGGCGCGAGTGCGCAGCGGGGCGCTCTCCGGCGGAATGCGGCAACGGCTCGGCATCGCGTTACTGATGCTGGCCGATGCGCCCGTTCTTCTCCTCGATGAGCCGGGATTGAATCTCGATCCCGCATGGCGGCGACGGTTGCAGGAGATGCTGCAGGCGGAAGCGCAGCGCGGGAAAGCGGTGCTGATCACAACGCATCTGATCGCGGAGTGGAATGGCGTCGCCCACCGATGTTTGCTCTGCCGGGACGGCCGGATCGAGCGCGAACTCGATCCCGATGATCTGCCGCACGATTTCGAAGTGCTCGAGGACACTGACATGCGTTCACACTTCGTGTTTCGAAAAGATCGTTTTGGCGTGACGTCAAAACCGGCGCGCGGGACGTGCACCCTACCCGAAACGACATGACGGCGCGCTTACCGGCAGCCACTCCATTCCGCGCCGTGCTGCGCCGCGAGCTGCTCGATGCGTTGATCAATCGGTATTTTCAGGTGTTTGCCGTGCTCGCGGTCCTGGCCGGCTTTGCCGCAAGCGCATTCAGCGAAGAGGAGAACGCCGCCAGTTTTTTCATCATGCAGATGGCGCTTTATCTGGTGACGTTGTTTGCCGTGCTCAGCGGCGTGAGCAGCGCGCAAGCGGAACGCGAGGAATGGCCGCTCATGTTCACGCAGCCGGTGCCGCGCAGCGCTTATGTGCTCGGCAAATTCATCGCCTATCTCGCGATCTTCGGCGTCGTTCTCGCGCTCATGTTTATTCCTGCGCTCGTTTCCGGCGGAGCGACGAAGCAGCTGCTCGCGCTTTATCTTCAAACGACGGCCCTGGCCGCGGCCTGCATCGGGCTCGGACTTGCCGCTGGTTTTCTCGCGCGCGATCGCGCCCGCGCCGTCATCGCCGGGACGAGCGCGTGGCTGCTGTTGTTGTTCGGCATTGATGCGCTCGCGCTGCTCGGCGCACGCTGGAGCTTCGTGCAACGCGTGCCCGATCTTTGGGTTGGGCTGCTAATGCTGAATCCGTTCGATGCATTTCGCATCCAGGCGCTTTTTGGGCTCGAGCAGGTACCGGCGGAAGCGGCGAACAAGACCGCGCTGGCCAGTTGGTGGATCACGCATGCGAGCGGCTGGTTTGTCTTCGTCGCCGCGGGCTGGTGCGCCGCGTTGATCGCTTTCGCCGGGTATCGCCTGCAACGTTGGGAGGACTGATGCGCCGATTCAAAACGCTCGATGTGCGGCCGATCATCGCGCGCGGCGAAGAACCGTTCGCGGCGATCCGCACGCACATCGATGCGCTCAACGATGACGAAGGTCTGTTGGTGATCGCGCCGTTTTTGCCGTCCCCATTAATCGAGAAACTCGGCGGCGAAGGTTTTCAGTCGCGGGTCGAGCGCCAGCCCGGCGGCGCGTGGGTGACGCAGTTCTGGCGCGAGGTCGAGTGATTGTCACGGCTCCGCAAGGGTGACGCGGCGAAGAACGATCGCGCTCCAAAGCGCGGCGGCGAGAAGCCAGCAGCCCGCTGCGCCGACGAGGTGAACTGCTCGCGCGGCCGGCGCCAGATCGGCGGCGACTCGTGAGATCATGGCGAGAATCAGGAGCGTCGCTGTCGCGCTGAAAAACGGCAGGCGCCTTTCAAAGAGGTGAGATTGGCCGCTGTGACCCAATACGACCCGCGTGGCGACGGTGAAGACGAGCAAATTGAACCCGGTGATGAATACGATGTGCATCGCGCCGATTTGCATGTCTGGGAAAATGGCGATCGCGGCCAGCCCAAGAACGATGCCGGCAAGAGCGACGCGAAACCAATCGGCGAGGAATGTGCGACCACGCCAGGGAATCGCGCTGGCAAAGTAGATCGTGACTACGAGCGCGCGAGTGAGACCGAACGCGGGTGGTGCGTTTAACGGCTCGAGTGCGTAACTCGCAATGACGAACAATCCTATTGCCGCAATGAGAGCTGTCGGGAGCAACTTGCGACGCGACGGCTCTGAAGCATCGAGCAATCGCCGAATGAAAAATGGCGCGACGCCGAGCACGGGCAGCAAAACGAAACAGTGATTCAGGAGCGCGTTGCCGAACTGGTAAGCACGCGAATAGAGCGCGGCTTCGTGAGAAGCGGTCAGCGTTGCGCCAGCGATCCCAGATGCCAGACCCAACGCGACAAGGATGAAGGTCGATGGCGGGTTGTCGCTGCGCCGGCGAAAACGGCGGCCAAGCACAAAGACGAACGAAAGAAGGAGCGCGACGAAAACGAAATCACCGGCGCGATGAGCATCGCCAGCGTGTAAACCGGCCGCAAGCGCATCGAGTGTGAGCAACGCGCAAACCTCCGGCATCGCGAGCGGAAAGCTCGAGGTGATGCGCGGGCCGGCGGTGCCGAGAAACCCGACGATGTACGAGGCCATGAAGCCTTCGATCATGAGCCGAGCGTGGGTGATGGATGGGTAAGTCGTGAGCCAGCCGAGATACCAGAGCGGCCAAAGCGAAACGCCGATCGTGCCGAGGACGGCGCCAAGCGGAAAGAAAACGCGGAACGGTTCCTCACAGCAGAGCGCCAGGATGGAGCGGCGCGGCGCGGTCTCTAACGAGGTCTCCATCGATGCAGCGGAATTTTTCGCGCGACCAAATCGCGTGCGCTCGCTACGGTTCGGTCGTGGCGCTCGACACGAGTCAATTCAAGCAGGCTGTGATCGAGAACACGCTGCGCAGTTGCCAGCTCTTCGTCGGGTTGCCCGGGGCCGACATTCAGGCGGTGGCTTCGTTCGTGGTGCTGAAACATCTGGGCAAAGGAGATTATCTTTTTCGCGAAGGCGATCGGTCGGCTGGTTTTTACATCGTGCAAAAAGGCGCGGTGAATATCCATCGCGTGAGCGGCACCGGAAAGGAGCAGGTGATCCATGTCTTCCGGCCGGTCGAATCTTTCGCGGAAGCGACGCTGGCCACGGATGGCGGTTATCCGGCGGAGGCGCGCGCGATTGAGCCGACGACGGTGCTGCTGGTGCCGAAGACTGATTTCATCGAGCTGCTGCGCAAAGTGCCGGGGCTCGCGCTGCGTATGCTTGGCGCGATGAGTCAGCATTTGCGCGTGCTGGTGGGGTTGCTTGATGATCTCACGTTGAAGGATATGGAGACGCGGCTGGCCAGCTGGCTGGTGAAACGCTGTCCGCGCCCGCTGACGAATCAGCCGGTAACGGTGCAGCTCGATCGCACGAAACGCGTGCTCGCTTCAGAAATGGGGACGACGAGTGAAACACTTTCGCGCACGCTGGCGAAATTCCGGGATCAACGATTGCTGCGCGTGACCGGAAACAGCATCACGATTTTGCAGCCGTCGGAATTGGAGAAAGCGCTTCAGCGGCATCTCGAACGCTAGGCGGTGCGTCGGTCGTGTTGCATCGAGTCGAGTAGTTTGCTGCGGGCCGATTGTAGCCGGCGGATCATGACCACGCTCATGCGTTTGAAGAGCTCGAAGCCGAGCGCCGTGTCGCGTTCGCAATATTCGCGCAACACCGTGCCGTAGAAAAAAATCGCGGAGGTCGGCTCGCTTGCGCGCGCATCGAAGTGCCAGATGTAAGGTGGAAAGAGCCATGACCAGCCGAGGAGATCGCCGCCCGTGACGTGATCGATGGCGACGGGCGCGCGACCTTCCACGTGCGACTCGAGTGCAACGCTGCCGCTCTCGATGAGATAGAAACGGTTCGCCGTTTCGCCCGAACGGAAAATAAGTTGGCCGGTCTCGAAATGAGTAAGCATCGCGCAATCGGCGAAGAGCCGAATGTGATGCTCGTTCAAGCCGATGAGGAACGGATGCGCGGCGACGCGTTTTACGAGCTCGAAATCAGCCGCAGGCATAGCGCTGATGATGTGCGACGCGAAGAGAAAATCCAGTGCGATTGCCGCCGGCAGTGATGCACGTCAATGCGCTTTCAGAAAAACCTTGGAACGAAAGAGCCGCGCGCCATTGGCAAGGAAGAGCTCGCGCACAGCCGCGGAATAAAGCTCGCCATTCTTCTGCGGGTGAAATTCGAGCAGCAAAGTCCCGCCGGGCGCGAGCTGATGCGCACGGACGTCGTCGATGAAGAATTGCCATTGCTCGGGCGACCACGTCCGCCAATTACCGTCCGCCACTCGCTCGATGCGATGAAAGCAGGTGAGATAGCTGGTGATCAGATCATAGCGTATGGCGGTCGGCGGCAGCGGCTGATGGGGCGCGATGCGATGGACGATTCGCGGCACTTCCAGCAATCGCAGCGCGTCGCGAAAGATCGGCTGCTCATCGATATCAAGGCCGATGCCGGTGTGACCGAGTTTGCGCGCGACGTAGAGAAAATAGCCGGCTCCGCAGCCGAGATCGAGGATGTGACGGGTCGGCGGACGATCGAGCGCGAGGTCCTGCGCGCGTTCGACGTTACGCGGAATCCAAAAGCTGGTGTCGCCCCAGCGGTGAATCTCTTTCTCCGCGCGCGGATAACGCCGGCGCAATTCTTCCCACCTTCCATCAGCCGCGAGCGCGGAGCTGATCTCGCGCGCGTTGACCGGGTGAAAAATGCGCAGCACATGCTCGCGCGTGCTATCGATAATATCGCGATCGAATAGCTTTTGAACTTTGCGGGCGAGGTTCATGTTCTATTCGGCTTCGCTCGCGCCGACGCGCATTCGCTAGAATATTGACACCGTATTTCCTACCGTCACTAGCTCTCTCACGCGCGCGGCATCCCAGTTCGCGGTGCGAATGCAGCCGTGACTGGCGGCGCGGCCAATCGTCTCCGGCTGGTTCGTTCCATGAATGCCGACGTGCGGTTTGTTTAAACCCATCCACAAAATACCTACGGGATTATTCGGGCCGGGCGGAAGGTTGAAGTAGTTGTCACTTACCACACCGTGCTGCAACACACCTTCGTCGTGTCGAAATACCGGCAGAGTGGCGATTCCGAGTATCTTCCACACGCCGATAGGCGCCGGCAGCTTGGTCGAGCCGGGGGTGATCGGGAACTCAGCGACTAACTGCTGCTGATCGTAGATGAGGAGGAAGCGCTCCTTGGTATCGACATACACGATGCGGTTGGCAAAAGCGGGATTCGGTTGCGCAAAACCTTCGCGCAAATCTTCGATCTTAAATGGCAGCACATTCGGCACTTTTACAGTGTCGCCCGGTTTGAGCTCATCGAGGTTCATCGGGCGATTGAGTTTCCGGAGGTAATCTTCGGCCGAATGGAAACGCTCCGCCACGAGCTCGAGAAGCGATCCATACTTCAGGCCCTTAAGCTTCGACTGCTCACTCGGCTTGTTTGAAACCGGACCAACAAAGTTCAGCGCCTCCGGTGGAATGGTGAAAGTGGTGAATGGTTCCGGCACTTGATCGAGCAACCACTGGTCGACGGTGCCACGCAGCGGCATCAGGTGCGCGCGCTTGTAGGCGAGGAGAGCCTTGCGAAAGAACTCGCCCATTTCACCATCAATCTTGCCCGGGCCGAAGTCGTTGTTATCGAGAAAAATCTGGAGGCGGGTGGCGGTGACCTCGTCGTAATTAGGTAATGCCACAACGGCGCGAGGCTCAACTTTGATCGCCTTGGGCGGTGCAGACATCAGCGGCAAAACAGCAGGCTTCTGCGTGTGCGCCGCCGTTGCCGCGAGGAGAACTAACGCGATCGACTTCATGAAGCGCAAGTAATGCGCTGTGAAGGCGGGAGGCGCAACCCGCAACTGCGACGTGCAGTTCGATTGACGACGCAGGCGCTGAGTGGCGCACATAAACTGCGAGTCGTTAGCTAAAGCGGCAGGGCATTCGTGAACAGACCACGCCTGCTTGAAACCGAAAGCGGCCGTCCTTTCGAACGGCCGCCAGTGTTCTGTGGTTGGAGAGAATTTACCGTTTCATGAAACGGCGCGTCACAGCGACGCCGGCAAGCGCAGTGCCGAGCAGCATCGCTGTCGCTCCGCCATCGGGAACGGTGTTGTGTTCGCCGGGCGAGCAGAAGAAATCGATGTGCGAGATATCAGCGGGATGTTTGAGCCCTTTGCCGGTGTTCGGCGCGAAGACAATCTCGCCTGTGCCGCTGTCGTGGATCTCATCGGCGCTGACACCGTAGAATTGCCCGCCCTGACTGCCCCCCTTCACATAAATACCGGCGAAGTTGTCGCTCAGATTAGTCCAGCTAATCGTGGCGCTCTTGTTTGAATTGAAGGTGATGGTGAACTCGCCGCTGTGGATGGTGGCGCCGGGAGACGCGCCGTCAACACGGTCAATACAGTTAAAGGGGGGGTCGTTGCCGAAGAAGTCTTTGGCTGCGGCGAGCGTAGCTTCCGGATTGTCGGGATGAACGTCCTGAATGGTGGGGCCGGTGAAATGCGCGTGAGCCAGGGAGGAGAGCCCCGCGCAAAGCACCGCGACGAGTGCTAAGGATTTAAGTAATTTCATCTGCTGGATGGTGCGTAACGACGCCAAGTAGCACAGTCCGGGCCAGTTGCGCAGGAAACGGTCACGCGATGTGCCGATAAACTGGAGCTAACTGCTGAAACACAATCGGTTGTGATTAAAACTCATGCCCACTATGGAATACGAAGAGCGTTCGGTTCTTCTGCTGCAAAATGTAAAAACTCGCGACGCCTTGGATTGCCTCTTTCGCGCGCGCGGCGAGTACGGTTTGCGCCCGAGCGGTTTACGAGCGAGATGCCGGCGTCGAGATTCCGGCACTTTTCTCAAGCATGCGGACGAGCCGGTTCTACCCGAACCAACGTGGTTCGGATATCAGAAGCGAAGCGCAGCGGTCGCAGAACAGCGCTGTTCGTGTGACCACGGATCCCTCGGCTTCGCTTCGCTCGGGATGACAGAAGGGTAGAGCGCACGATCAACGTCCATTGCTTGCTTTTATCCCGGCCACTGCTGTATATGAGCGGCAATGAACTTTTTCCGTCCTTTCACCAAATGCCTTTCAGGCTGCGCGCTCGGCGCCTTTCTCGTGTGTCTTTGCGCCAGCTGCCAATCGGGGCCGTCTTCGACCGGTCATCTTTCCACTGAAGCGGCGTCGCCCGCGCGCGTGACACTGGCGCCGGGCGATGTCGTTCGCCTCACTTTCAGTGGCGCGACTGAGCTGAATCAATCGCAGAAAATCCGCGCTGACGGAAAGCTCAGCCTGCCGCTCATCGGTGAATTCGACGCTGCGGGCAAGACGGTAGTGGGATTGCAAACGGAGCTGACGCAGGCCTACAAGAGCCAGCTCAAAAACAGTGAGGTCCTCGTTACGCTGGAAAATGCGCCCGCAACTGTTGTCATTTCCGGCGCCGTAGCAAAGCCAGATAAAATCGCGTTCGACAAACCGACGACAGTGTTCCAGGCCATCATGCAGGCTGGGGGAGCTACGGCGTTCGGCAACATGAAAGCAGTGCGCCTGATTCGCACCGTTCGCGGCGCGCAGCAGAGTCAGGTGCTGGACTTAACGCCGGTGCTCCGCGGTGAAACGACCGCGCCCTTTTATGTGCGGGATGGCGACGTGATCTACGTTCCGCAATCGATGTTCTAGGCTGAAGCCGCGGCGCTGAGTTCGGCCGCTCCAGCACGTTGTAGCTGACGCTCTATCAGCTACTCGCTCTTCGCAGCTGACAAGCGCAATGCTACTACCTCGCCGGTTCGACTCTTCCGCAGCTTGCGTTACAGTTCGCCAATGACAGGACGGCTCTGGCCCGAAACCAGCACCGTGAAGGGGACGTGAATTCGGAAGCGACACTGCCTTTCGTCGCCGCTGGGTCGAGCCTGGTGCTGGCGGCGGCCGCAATTTTCTGGAAACGAACGAACCTGGCCAGCTGGTGTTTCGCTCTGGGCATGGCCGGATTCGCGGCGGACGCGATTCTAAGCGGCGTCGCCTTATTCCAGACGGACGCCGTCGTACTGGAGCAACTTCGCGACGCGGGTCTCGCGGTGAAAGGAGCGATGACAGCGGTCTGGCTCTGCTTCAGCGTGGTGTATTCGCGCGGTGACGCCAGGCAATCGCTCCGCGGTTGGGCGCCCCTCATCGTCATTGCGGTCCTCTTGCCGCCCGTGCTCATGCTGGCCTTTCCGGGTGCGATGGTCGCAGCCCGGACCAATCCCGAGACAGGCGAATCCTGGCTCCAGTTCCTCTGGGCGGCCAGGCTCATTAACCTCACGGTGCTGGTCGGCACCATTCTCGTTTTGATGAATCTCGAGCGCACCTTCCGGGCTGCGGTCGGCACGATGCAATGGCGCATCAAGTTCCTCATCCTCGGTCTGGCCGTGGTGTTTGGTGCGCGCATTTACACCCGCAGCCAGGCGCTCGTTTTCTCCGGGCACGCCAACGCTCTCACGCAGGTTGAGACCATCGCGCTTCTCATCGGCTGCGTCCTCATGGCAGTCGCTTATTTGCGCAGCGGATTTAGCGAAATCGATGTCTATCCATCGCGCGCAGTCCTGCACACTTCCATCACCGTCGTCCTCGCGGGCGGTTATCTATTCGTCGTTGGCGTGCTGGCGCAAATGGTGCAGCGCTCCGGCGGCGCGGGCGCTTTCCAGGTCCAGGCATTTCTCGTGCTCATTGCCATCGCGCTCCTGGCCGTGTTGCTGCTTTCAGAAAGGCTGCGGCATCGCATCAACAGTTTTGTCAGTCATCATTTCAAAAGACCGCGCTACGATTTTCGAAAAATCTGGACGCGCTTTACTCAATCAACGGCCAGCGCCATGGATGAAGGCGCTCTCTGTGCCGCCGCCGCTCAGCTCATCTCGCAAACCTTTAACGTCATGTCCGTGAGCATCTGGCTCTACGACGAGGAGAAGGAACGGCTCGAACGCGTTGCTTCGACCGCCCGGTCTCGCGGCGACGAGAAGCAGCGTTCGACGCGATTTCATCCGCACGAAGAGTTAAGGAAAGCGCGTGTCTTCGACCTGGAAGGAGTGAAAGAGGATTGGGGTGGAATCATTCGCGACCTGAGCGAAACACAGTTCCATACCGGCGGTCATAGAATCGGCGCCTCGTTAGTTACAGGCGATCGCTGGCTCGGAGTAACTATCCTGGCCGATCGCGTCAATGGGATTCCTTACACCATCGAAGAGTTCGAGCTACTGGAGTGCATGGCTGACCAGATCGCCTCAAATTTGCTCAACCTTCGCCTGGCCGGCAAAATCCTGCTCGGCAAAGAAATGGAAGCATTCCAGACCATCTCAGCCTTCTTTGTCCATGATCTCAAGAATGCAGCTTCCACCCTCAACCTCATGCTCCAGAACTTTCCAGTTCACTATGCTGATCCTTCCTTTCGCGCTGATGCGCTCCGGGGAATAGGTGAGACCACGGGCAGAATTAATCAGATCATCGAGCGACTCAGTGCGGTGCGAGACAAGCTCGAGCTACGACCGCAGGAGATCGACCTAAACGCGTTAGTTAAGGAAAGCTTGCAGGGCGTAAATGGCAGCGGGAACATTGACGTAACCAAGGAGCTGGAACCATTGCCCGCACTGCTCGCTGACGTGGAGCAACTACGCAGCGTAGTCACTAATCTGCTCCTGAATGCACGTGACGCCATTCGCGAAAATGGTCGTATCGAAGTAAAAACCGCCGCTCGCGATGGCTGGGTCACTTTATCCGTGAGCGATAATGGTTGCGGAATGGCGCCGGAGTTTGTCCGCGATTCGCTTTTCCGGCCATTCAAGACAACAAAGAAGAAAGGATTAGGTATCGGGATGTTCCAGACTAAGATGATCGTGGAAGCGCACCACGGCTACCTGCGTGTCCAAAGTGAGCCGGGCAAAGGCACCGCCTTCCACGTCACTCTGCCGGCAGAAACGATATGACTCCTTCAGTTCTCATCGTCGATGACGACGAAGCTATCCGCACTCAGATGAAGTGGACTCTGAGTGGGTTGTACGAAATCCTCATGGCGGAAGACCGGCCGGGCGCGCTGGAAACATTTCGCCGGCACAAGCCAGTCGTGACATTGCTCGACCTGGGCCTGCCACCTCGGCCGAACGAACCAGAAGAAGGTCTGGCGGCATTATCCGAAATACTCAGGCTGGATGAGACGGCGAAAGTGATCGTCGTTTCCGGCCAGGGCGAGAAGAAGAATGCGCTGCAAGCGGTGGGCGCGGGCGCGTATGATTTCTTATGCAAGCCGGTGGAACCGGATGAGCTAAGACTCTTACTGAAAAGAAGCATCTACCTGGCCGAGCTGGAACAGGAGTATCGCAACCTGCAAACCTCCAGCCGGCTCGATACTTTCGAAGATATGCTTGGCACCTCACCGCAAATGCAAGGTGTCTTTGCTTTCATTCGCAAGGTATCTACTACGACAGCTCCGGTCTTGCTTTTGGGCGAAAGCGGCACGGGAAAAGAAATGGCAGCGCTGGCTATTCATCGACGCGGGGCGCGCAAGGACGGCCCTTTTGTTCCTATCAATTGTAATGCGATTCCAGAGAACCTTCTCGAGAGTGAGCTCTTCGGCCATGAGAAGGGAGCGTTCACCGGTGCCACTTCGCAACGCAAAGGCCTGGCTGAGACAGCGGCTGGAGGCACATTGTTTCTCGACGAAATCGGCGATCTTCCCCCTACGATACAGGTCAAGCTTTTGCGGTTCCTTCAGGAGCAGCGATTCCAGCGAGTCGGCGGTCGACAGGAGCTGGCGAGCGACGCCCGCGTCATCGCCGCCACCAACGCGGACTTAAAAGAGAAGATCAAGACCAGCGCCTTCCGCGAGGATCTCTACTTCAGGCTCGCAGTCGTCGTGATCAGCTTGCCGCCAATGCGTGAACGCGGTGATGACACCGCCTTGCTGGCGCAGGAGTTTCTACAAAGATACGGCGTGCAGAATGGGAAAAAGAACCTCACCTTCACCCCGGAAGCGTTGCGCGCTATCAATTGCCATCGCTGGCCGGGCAATGTGCGCGAGTTGCAAAACCGGGTGAAGCGGGCCGTCATTATGGCTGATAGCCGGCGCATCAGCGCTAACGATCTCGAGCTGGTGGCGGAAGGTTCTTCAACGACAACCTTGAAAGAGGCACGCGAAAACCTGGAGAAGGAGATGGTGCAGCAGGCCTTGAAGAAACACCTCGGCCGCATCAGCTCGGCCGCGGCTGAATTAGGTATCAGCCGGCCTACCTTTTACGAGCTTATGGAAAAACTGGGTATCTCCCGCGAGTAGCTAATTATGAATGGACGTACCCAAGCTTTCGTCACCCTGGCACTGTGTGCCGTCCTCGCCGCCTGCACCGCTGGCGCGAAGAAGA
Source organism: Chthoniobacterales bacterium (assembly GCA_036809705.1). Classification (GTDB taxonomy): domain Bacteria; phylum Verrucomicrobiota; class Verrucomicrobiia; order Chthoniobacterales; family UBA10450; genus AV69. Next base: position 3,900 of record DAIRIE010000036.1, on the reverse strand, counting down.
AACACTACAGCGAATCGGCTGAGCATGCTTATAAAGCCGGCGAATACGACACGGCCAGGATCGAATACCTCAACCTCCTGCGGGTGGATCCGCAAAACGCCCGCGCTTTCGCGCAGCTCGGGTCCATCTGGCTCGAAGATGGCGCGCCCTTGCGTGCGGGGGCGTTCCTGCTCAAAGCACTCGAGCTTGTTCCTGAAGACGATGTGACGCGCAGAAAACTAGCGCGGGTTTATCTTCTGGTTGGACGTGCTGCCGAGGCGCGCAAGGAAGCACTCATTCTTCTCGACAAAGCTCCAGGAGATGGAGAGGCGTTGATACTTCTGGCCGATGCGTCGCAAAAGCCGGAGGACCTGGGCGAAGCAGAGAAACGGCTGGCCAGTTTCCCAGACAAACAAAGCGTTTACTTCCACCTCGCGACGGCTGGATTGGCCGCGAAGAAATCTGACGCAACTGCGGTAGAACCGGCGCTGAAAGCGGCGGTGGCAGCCGATCCCAACCTGCCGGTGGCGCACGTGGCGCTTGGCGCCTGGTACCGGGCGCGGCGCGATTTCAAGCAAGCGGGTGCTGAATTCGAAAAGGCTTCCCAGACCTCGCCTCTGCGCTCCTCTGAACGAATGTCTCTTCCCGAGTACAAGGTGCAGATCGGTGAACTTCAGGAAGCGGAGGCAATCCTGAAGAAGATGACGAACCAGGCGCCTGATTTTCTGCCGGCCTGGTCCCTCCTGGCCAGAATAGCTAACCGGGAGAAGAAGTACGATGATTCGCTCAAGCTCATCGAGAATTCCCTCACGCGCGATCCGAACAATATCGAGGCGCGAGTAGTCCAGGCGGAGAGTTGGCTCGGCAAGAGTGAGACAAAGAAGGCGCTTGATTCGTTAGATAACCTCAACCATGCCTATCCCCAAACACCAATGATCAAGTATGCGCTGGCGCGTGCTTATCTCCAGGGTGGCAATGTCAACCAGGCGATCGCCGAGCTGGACGAAGTTGTGCGGTTGAGCCCTGGGTTTGTCGAGGCGGTGCTGTTGCACGCCGAGTTGCATCTCAGGAATGGGGAGGCTTCAACCATTGTTCCGGAGCTGGAAGGACTATCGCGGGTGGTGCCCGATCTGCCGGCGCCGAAGGTATTGTTAGCTGAAGCTTACCGGATGCTGGGCCGGCTGGATGATGCGGCCGCGCTGATTCAGGAACAAATCAAGCGGGCGCCACAGAACTCATCGTACCAGGCCATGCTTGGGCTGATTCTCAAGCAGCAGAACAAGACGGATGCGGCGCAGAAATCCTTCGAGAAGGCGATGGCACTGGACCCGGCGAATGCCCTCGCAGTCGAGCAATTGATCGATCTGGATATTGGTAACAAGAATTACGCAGAAGCGCACCGCCGCCTTGAGCAGTTCCGGCAAAAACAACCTAATGGTGGGACGGCTTATTATCTGGAAGGTAAAGTAGCGGCCGCCGAGGGTAAGTTCGATGTGGCGCAGTCCGCCTTGTTCAAAGCGTTAGAGGCTGATCCTAACGAGACGCGAGTTTACGACCTGCTGCTTCCCATTTACAGCCGCGCGAATAAGCTGCCGGATGCTCTGGCCCGGCTCAATGATATCCTGGCGAAGAAGCCAGATGATGCGCGGGCGCTTTTAATGAGCGGGATGATCTATGATCAGCTGAAGGATGTCGCGAAGGCGCGCGAAGCTTACGAGAAAGTATTAACGCTCGCACCCAATTCCATCTCGGCTTTGAATAACCTCGCTTATCTTTACGGCGAGAAACTCAATGATCTCAACCGCGCGGCTGAGCTGGCGCAAAAGGCTCGCGCGCTTGCGCCGGGCGATCCCGCTGTCCTGGATACACTCGGCTGGATTATGTACCGGCAGGGGGATTACCAGCAGGCTACTGATCTGCTTGGTCAAAGCGCGGCCAAGAGTCCCGAGCGGGCGGAGATTCAATATCATTTGGGCATGGCGAGCTATATGATGGGACGCAGAGACGAGGCGCGAGCGGCGTTGGAAAAATCTGTAAGTTCCGAGGAGCAATTTGCCGGAAAAGATGAAGCGCGGCGGCGACTGTCGTTGCTGACCGATAACAATACCGCGCAAACGGTAGGGGCTGCGGAATTGCAAGCCTCCCTGAAACAGCAGCCGGACGATCCGCTGTTGTTGTTGCGCCTGGGCGAGGCATATGAACGAGACGGGGCGGCGGGCAAGGCGGCAGAAGCTTTCGAGCGCGCTTTTACCATCAACCCCAAGCTGACGGCGGCAGCGATGAAGCTGGCGCAGTTGAATGCCGGGCCATTGCACAATCCGGAAAAGGCGTTGCAATTTGCCCAGAAAGCGAGGGAACTTTCTCCGGGTGACGCCAAGGCGAGCGCGCTGGTGGGAGTGATTGCGCTTCAGCTGAAAAACACAGCGTGGGCCTACAGCCTGTTGCAGGAAAGCGC
>DAIRIE010000036.1:0-1456 GCA_036809705.1 Chthoniobacterales bacterium | reverse complement strand
TGACGCGACCGTTCTGCACGATTTCGCCTGGGCAGCTTACAATCTGGGGAAAGTCCCCGAGGCGCGCGACGCAATGCAACGCTCCCTCGATGCTGGACCGGGCGGCCCGACCAGCACGACGAGTACAGATGCGCGGCTATTTTTGGCCATGACCAAACCAGAGGGCACGGACTCCAGAGCCGCGGATATAGATAAGGCGTTGGCGGCGCAGCCCGACTACCTGCCGGCGTTAGCTGCTCGCGCGCAAATCGAACTAGCTAAAGGTGACCGCCAGGCAGCGGCGGCGAGTTGGTTGAAAATCCTGCAAAACTCGCCTGACTTTGCGCCGGCAGAGCGGGAACTCGCGGCTCTATGGCTTGATGAGGGTAAAGCCGACGCGGCCTACGAGCTTGTGAGCAAGGCGCGCAAGAATCTGCCCGACGATCCGAAGACGGCGACGGTGCTTGCCCGGGCGAGCTACGAACGCAAAGAATTTGGGCGCGCGGTTGAGCTTCTCGAAGAGGTTTCACGGCAGCAAGCGCTAGATGCCGTCGGGCTTTATTACCTCGGGATGGCTCGGGCGCAGGTGGAGCAGACGGAAAAGGCGCGCGATGCGTTGAATCAAGCGCTGCAACATGGTTTGGCTGAGCCTCGCGCGTCTGAAGCACGCCGGACACTCGCGGTCCTGGACGCCAGATGAAGCGAAGTTGGCGGCGTCACTTCGGCCATTTGGCTAACGGCGGTGGGCGGCGTAATTTTCGTCGGAATGGTTAATGAAGTTGCACTACGTATAAGATGCTCGCGGAACGGCCTTTGTGGTTTTTACACGAATGATGAAGGAAATGGCGTCGGTTTGCCTTACGTTTAGGCGGAAGCGAGGGTTCGGGGAAATCGTCAGATGTGAGTTATAAACGCCTAGTCTACAGTAACTTGCAGCATCACTGATAGCCCGTGGCACGTTGATTGCTAAGTAGGCGTTCGTTAAAGGTAAAAAGGGAAACAAATGAAATTATCAAAAACCATATTAGCAATCGTAGCTGCGATAGGCGCTACGGGATTCGCCTGCCAACAGGCGCAGGCGACGCAGATCTCCGGGATGCTCAACATTTCGGGCACTGCGACATTCAATACGAGCCATCTCGGTAATGCCAAGAGCGTCACATCGTTCACCGATGTCACCGCCGGCGGCGGAAACACCGGAGCATTCTCCAGCATTACGGCTGGGACGCCGGTGGCGATGGCTTCGTCGTACATCTTCAATCCATCAACTGGCACACCCAGTTTGTGGAGCGTAGGTGGTTTTATGTTCGACCTCCAGAGCTCGACCGTTGTCTCGCAGACCAACCTCGGTTTGCTTGTCAGCGGCACGGGAATCATCTTCGGAAACGGTTTCGACCCAACTCCGGGCGAGTGGGCGTTCACGTCGCAGGCCGCAGGCGGTCATGGCGGCGGGACTTTCACCTTCTCTGCTAACATC
>DAIRIE010000035.1:8040-16433 GCA_036809705.1 Chthoniobacterales bacterium | reverse complement strand
GAATTGGAGCGCGACCAGCGCGGTCGCATCGTTCACCAAGCTTTCGCCCTCGAGGATAACTTCGATGCGGTGCGGGACAAAAAGCCGCCGCAAGACGGCGGTGGCGGCGATCGCGTCCGGCGGTGAGACGATGGCGCCGAGGGCGAAGGCAGCGGCCCACGGCATCGATGGCACCAGCGCGTGCGCCACCCAGGCGATGACGACGGTGGTGAAAAGGACAAGGCCGATGGAGAGCATCAGGATCGGCGCGAGGTTGCGGCGGAAATCGCGCCACGACGTAAACAACGCCGCCGGATAAATGAGCGGCGGCAGGATAAAATAGAAGACGACGTCGGGATCGAGCCGGACCGAGGGCAGGTGCGGGATAAAACTCAGCGCCAGCCCGGCAATGACGAGCACGATGGGATACGGCAACGCGAGCTTGCGCGCGATCACCACCAGGACGGCGACGGCGGCGAAAAGGAGCACGATGATTTCAGCCTGGTGCATGAGAAAAGTGCGTCATCGCGGAGCGAGAGATCCCGTGGAAGTTACCTTGAAGGTCACGCAACGGGATCCGTCGCCTTCGCTCGGGATGACCGATGCGGCGAGTGCGCGCCGGTTGCAAGCACGTTCCGCGGCCTTAGCGTACCGCATGATCGATGGAAAACAGATCACGCATCCGGACGAAACTTTGATGGCGCCGGTGCATCCGGACGCGGCATTGCTGGATGAATATTCGCGCACGGTGGTGAGTGCGGTGGAGCGAGTGGCGCCATCGGTGGTCCATATTGTCACCGGCGGAAACAACGCGCCCGCAGGCAGCGGCTCCGGATTCATCATCGCGCGAGACGGCTTCATTCTCACCAACAGCCACGTGATCCACCGCGCGGCGGAGATCGCGGTCACGCTTGCGGATGGCCGTGAGTCTCGCGCGCAACTCGTCGGCGATGATCCGGACACGGATCTCGCTGTCATCCGCATCGATGCGCCGCAGCTTGAACACGTGCGGCTGGCCGATTCTGAGACGCTGCGCGTTGGGCAGGTCGCCATCGCCATCGGTAACCCGCTCGGTTTCGAGGCGAGCGTGACCGCGGGCGTCATCAGCGCGCTCGGCCGCTCCATGCACGCGCAGTCCGGCCGGCTTATCGACAATATTATCCAAACGGACGCGGCGTTGAACCCGGGAAACTCCGGCGGACCGCTGGCCAATTCGGCGGGCGAAATCATCGGCGTGAACACGGCCGTGATCCGGCCAGCGCAGGGGATTTGTTTCGCGATCGCGAGCAACACGGCAAAATTCGTCGCGGGCTGGCTGATCAAGGAGGGCCGCATCCGCCGTGGTTACATCGGCGTGGCTGGGCAAAACGTGCCGCTGCATCGCCGGGTCGCACGATTCTACCGTCTGGCCAGTGAGAAGGGCGTGCTCGTGATGTCAGTCGAGAAAGGCAGCCCGGCTGAACAGGCGCGCATTCGCGCGGACGACATCATCGTAGCGATGAACGACGAGCCGATCACAAGCGTGCACGATTTGCACAAACGACTCGTGGCCGAACGCATCGGCGCGCCGTGCAAGCTCGCGGTGATTCGCCGCGCCGAGCAGCTAACGATCTACGTCACGCCGGTCGAGCTGCCGCGCTTGCGAGGCTAAGGATGCTGCGGCACTCTCGCCGCGGTGAAAATTCTCGTCATTGGCGCCGGCGGCCGCGAGCACGCGCTGGTGTGGAAGCTGGCGCAATCGCCGGACGTTGAGCGACTTTTCTGCGCGCCGGGAAACGCCGGAACGGAAGAGCTCGCCGAGAACGTGCCGATCGCCGCCAGGGAATTGCCCGAGCTGGCGCGCTTCGCCAAAGAGAATCGCATCGATCTCACGGTTGTCGGTCCCGACGATTCGTTGGCGGCGGGGATCGTCGATCTCTTCGAAGCGGAAGGGTTGCGCATTTTCGGCCCGAGAAAAAAAGCGGCGCAGCTGGAAGCGTCGAAGATTTTTGCCAAAGAGCTGATGCAGGCGGAGAAGATTCCGACGGCCGCGGCGCGCACGTTTTCATCAGCGGCCGATGCGCTGGAGTATTGCGACAGCGTCGAATTGCCGGTGGTGGTGAAGGCCGACGGGCTCGCCCTTGGCAAAGGCGTCATCATGGCGGATGAACGAACGGCGGCGAAAGAGGCGGTGCGCTCCATGATGGAGGAAGGCAATTTTGGGGAAGCGGGCCGGCGGGCGGTGATCGAGGAATGTTTGCGCGGGAGCGAATGCTCGGTGCACGCGCTGGTGAGCGGGACTGAATTCCGCATGCTCGCGACCGCGCGCGATCACAAGCGCGCCTTCGATGGCGACCTTGGGCCCAACACTGGCGGCATGGGCGCGCTCAGCCCGGCCGACAACTGGAGTGCCGCGTCGGAAAAGGAATTTCGCCACGCCATCATGCGACCGTTGCTCGATGGGCTAACGAGCCGCAGCACAGTTTTCCGCGGCCTGCTCTTCCCGGGCCTGATGGTCACCCGCGATGGCTTGCGCGTGCTCGAGTTCAACTGCCGCTTCGGCGACCCGGAAACGCAAGCCATTCTGCCGCGCATGAAATCGGACCTGCTGCCCGCGCTGCTCGCGACGGTCGAAGGTGGGCTGCTGAATGTCGCCATCGAATTTGACCAACGGATCGCGGTCACCGTCATCATCGCCTCCGCCGGTTATCCAGGAAAATACGAGAGCGGCAAACCGATCAGCGGCCTCGCGCGCGCGGCGAAGTTGCCCGACGTCTTCGTCTTTCACGCCGGCACCAAACGCCGCGGCGGCGAGATCGTGTCCGCCGGCGGCCGCGTCCTCGCTGTCACCGCGCTGGGAGACTCCATCGCCCAGGCGCGCGAACGCGCCTACGCCGCCGTGGCCGGGATTGATTTCGATGGTTGCCGGTTTCGCCGCGATATTGCTCTCGTCACGGCGAGCGAATAAGATCAGCGCTTTGATCTTCTTCAGAACCATCTCGTTCGCGGCTCTTGTCTGCTCCGCGTCATTTCTCGCGGCGCAATCACCGACCCCCTCACCCGGCGAGCCCCAGTCCCTGGTCGATTCGCTCGCGCCGGGCGAGATCGATGAAGCGGTGCGCGCGCTAAAATCAAATTTCATCGATCCCACTGCGCTGAAGGACCAGGAGATCACGAGCGCGACTTTGCAGGGGCTGCTCGCGCGTTTGCGCGGCGGCGCCGTGCTGCTCCCGGGAAAAGCTAACGCGGAAACGCCAGCGCCGTTTTACGGCGATCTGCTGGCGAACCGCATCGGCTACGCGCGGCTCGGCTCGTTCACGAAAGAAAATCTGGCGGAGCTGGACAAAGCGCTGGCGAATTTCTCCGCCAAAAAAGCTGACGCGGTCGTTATCGACCTGCGCGCATCCACTGTGAGCGGCGAGTTCGACGTTGCCTCCGAGATTGCAAAACGCTTCGTCCCAAAAGGCAAGACGATGTGGACGCTGCACAAAGTCTCGGCGCGCCAGGATCAGCCTTTCACCAATGAGCGCGATCCGGTTTTCAGCGGAATCACCATTGGCCTGATCGATGGCGACACCTCCGGTGCGGCGGAAGCGGTGGGCGCGGCGTTGAAGGTGAAGCCGCAGTCGTTGCTCATCGGGCAACCAAGCGCGGGGCGCGCGGTCGAATATTCGGATTTTCCTTTGGCCAGCGGCAAGATTCTGCGCGTGGCGGTGGGCGAAGTGATGGGGCCCGATGGCCAATCGCTCTTCCCCGGCGGAGTGAAACCTGATCTCCCGGTCGAGATGGCGCCCGGGCAGAAGCGGCAGATTTTCGTCGCGAGCATTCAGCGCGGCATGTCGCCCTTCGTTTTCGAGGCGGAACGGCCGCACTTTAACGAAGCGGCGCTGATTTCCGGAAGCAACCCGGAGCTGGATTCGCGTCCGCCCCGGCGCGGCGCGGAAGAAGCTCCGCACGATGCTGTCTTGCAGCGCGCGGTCGACGTAATCACGTCCCTGGCGGTTTTTGGGAAACACTGAGATGCAATCGCTTGAGGAACGGCTCGGTTACACTTTCCGCGAGGCCGCCTTGCTGGAGCAGGCGTTGACGCATCCGAGTGTGGCGCACGAAAAGCAGCGTTATCACATCGATAATCAGCGGCTGGAATTCCTCGGCGACGCCGTTCTCCAGCTCGTCATCACGGAATATCTCTACGCCAAGTTCCCCAAGGAACCGGAAGGGCCGCTGACGAAACTGCGCGCGCGACTCGTCTCGCGCGATGCGCTCAAAGCCCAGGCGCAGGCGCTCAATCTCGGGCAGCATTTGATTATGGGCCGAGGCGAAGAAGCCAGTGGTGGACGCACTCGCAGTTCGTCCCTGGCCGATGCCTTCGAAGCGCTGATCGGCGCGATTTATCTCGACAGCGATTTCGGGCGGACGCGCGAGTTCGTTTTGCGCGAAATGAAGACGACGCTGGCGGACGTGATGGAGGAACCGGTGGATGTGAATCCCAAAGGCCAGCTCCAGGAACTGCTCCAGGGTATCTCGATGCGGGGGCCGGTTTACGATCTGATCTCCGCCACCGGCCCGGAGCACGCGAAAACGTTCGTGGTGGAGGCGCACTGGGAGGGGCAGACGCTCGGCCGCGGCACCGGGCAAAGTAAACAAGCGGCCGAGATCGCCGCTGCGTTGGATGCGCTGGAGCGGAAGCGGTGGGAGAAGGGAAGTGGGGAAGTGACTCGTGAATGGTGATCAAGTGATCGGTGAGCGGTCGGCGTGAACGTGTCGAGCGTGCTCCGAATGCGTTGTAGCTGCCGTCCGTCCTCGGCGGCAGGCGCCGTCACACGTTCAGCGCCGCGATTTTTCTCCCACCTTTTTTCCAAACGTGATGTCCACCAATCGCCGCGGTGACGAATCGCTTCGCCCGCGTGATCGCCCGCGTTAGCTCCGCGCCTTTCGCCAGCTCAGCCGTGATCGCCGCCGAATAGGTGCAGCCGGTCCCGTGCGTCTTCACCTTCGGCACGAACGCGGAGGAAAACTCGCGTGTTCTGGTTCCATCGCTCAGGACATCCACGGCGCGGGCGCCGCGCAAATGTCCTCCTTTCAATAACACCGGCGCGCCATACTTCCTTGCCAGCGCCGTCGCCGCGCCGCGCATCGCTCTCAAGTCGCGAATCTCATCACCAAGCAGCCGCGCCGCTTCATTGAGGTTCGGCGTGAGCAAACTCGCCAGCGGAAACAATTCCCGCTCGTAAATCGCGTCCGCGTCCGGCGTGAGCAGCGCGTCCCCGGAGGTCGCGATCATCACCGGATCAACCACCAGCTTTCGCCGCTTCACCCTACGCAGCGCGCGCGCTACGACGGCCACGATCTGAGCATTGCAAAGAAGCCCCGTCTTAATCGCCGTCACCGGAAAGTTCGCCAGGAGCAACTCAATCTGCTCGCGCACGATCGCGGGATCGGCAGCTTGAATCCGCGAAACCTTGCCCGGCGTTTCGGCGACAATGCACGTGACCGCGTTAACTCCGTAAACTCCGCGAGCGGCAAACGTCTTCAGGTCCGCCTGGATGCCCGCGCCGCTGCTGCTGTCGCTGCCCGCGATGGTGAGCGCGACCGGAGATGATTGCCGCTGTAGCGCTTTAACGCTTCAACCCTCACCCGCCGTCGCTGCCGATGGCCTCGACTGGGCAACCTTCCTTCGCCTCATTGCAGAGCGCCTCTTCCTCCGGCGACTCAGGTTGTTTGTAAACGAAGGAATGGCCACCGTCGTCATTGCGTTTGAAATTCGCCGGCGCCGTTTCGCGGCAAAGATCGCAGTCGATGCATTGGTCATCGACGTAGAATATTCCGTCGATGTTCTCCGGATATTTGTTTGCTGCGTCGGCCATTTTCGTGCGCGTGAAAACGTCGTGGAAGGTAAGATGAAACCCATGGCGCGCAATGGCTTTTTGCGCCTTGTGCCGCGACCGTGCACCCTGCTCAGCACGAAGAGAATGTGACATGCCGGCGGCCCGCAAGAACCAAATGCAACGCACCTTGCGCGCCTTCGCGCTCGAGCTTGTCATCTACGCCGCGCTCGTCACCGGCTACTTTTTCGCGGTGCTGCATTTTCTCGGCGGCTGGCTGGTGGACCTCGAGACGCAGCACATCCGCGTGTACGCCATTGTCGCCATTCTCCTCATCATCGGGCAGGCCGTCGTGCTCGAAGCCGTCACCAGCGGATTAATGCGCCTCCTGCGCGGCGGTCGCTCTCAATAACGATGTTCTTTCCGATCTCCCACTCCCACATCAGCCCGATCTATCTGGTCATAATCGGTTTTGTGATCGGTGCGCTCGGCGGATTTTTTGGCGTCGGTGGGAGTTTCCTCACTGGTCCGGCATTGCGCGCGGTCGGGCTGGACTGGAACTTCGCTGTTGGCACCGATCTGCCAAATATTGTGGGCAAATCCGTGGTCGCGGCGAAACATCACCGCGCGCTTGGCAACGTTGATCTGCGGCTCGGTTTGATCATGGCAGTCGCCACCATGGTTGGCGCGGAAGCCGGCGCACAAATGATCGAGATGCTCAAACGCCATGGCAACGTCAACTCGGTCCTAAGCGTTGTCTCCATCATCGTTTACATCAGCATTTCCGCCTTCATGATCTGGGAAAGCTGGAAAACGCTGGCGGCGGCGCGCAAACGAAACCGAAACGGAAAGTCGACGCCGAGCAAGGGAGACGAGTCCGCCTTCATGCACGTCACCCGCGCCATCCATCGCTGGCGCGTTCCGCCGATGATTCATCTGCCCGAGTCCGGCGTCACCATTTCGCTCTGGCTCATCTTTCTCGTCGCCTTCATCGGCGGACTTTTCAGCGGATTCCTCGGCGGCGGCGCTGGCTACATCCGCATGCCATCGATGGTTTACGTTTTGGGAATTCCCACGCACCTCGCTGTCGGCACCGACCTGTTCGAGATCATCATCTCGGCCAGCTACGGCACCTTCAGCCACGCCATTAAAGGCAACGTCGACATTCTCATCGCCCTCGTCATGAACACCGGCGCCGCCGTCGGCGCGCAGCTCGGCGCCATCTCCACCCAGTATTTCGCCGGCCCGAAAATCCGGCTCGCATTTGTCCCGCTCCCGCTCATCGGCGCGGCCATCGTCATTTACACGCTTTTCACTGGTCACAAGCTATGAAGCTCCTCATTTGCAGCGACGGCACGAGCGCTTCGGATAACGCCACCAATCTGGCCGCGCTCATCAGTAAACCGGCCCGCGCGCAGCTGACACTCCTCGGCATCGCGGAAAACGTCGAAGATGAAGAGCCGTTGCGGCAGACGCTGGAAAAGCAGGCGCAGTTGTTGCGACAAACTGGGGGCGCCGAGCCGCGGATTTTCGCCCGCGCGGGTGACCCGGTCACGCAAATCCTGGCTGAATCGTCGGTCAACAAATACGACCTCGTCATCGTCGGCGCGCGGCTGAAACGGATGAGCGGCCCGTTCTGGCACTCGCAGCGCACTTACGAAGTGATCAAATCGATCGAGCCGCCGGTGTTGGTCGCCATCGGCAATTGCACCCGGCTCGCGCGCGTTCTCCTTTGCTCGGGCGGCAAACGCTACATCGATGCCGGAGTGCGCCTGACCGGCGCCATCGCCGCGGCCGTGGGCGCGCGCGTCACGCTCCTCCACGTCATGGCCGAGCCGCCCGCGATGTATGCCGATCTCGTGCAGATGGAGGAAGACGTCGGTTCGCTCCTCGCTTCGGATTCCGAGCTGGGACAAAACCTGAAAGCGGAAAAGCAAGTGCTCGAGAAACTCGGCGTCACGACCGAGGTGCGGGTCCGTCACGGCCTCGTCATCGACCAAGTTTTCGAGGAAGTGAACGAGGGCGATTATGACATGATCGTCTCCGGCTCCTCCCGCGCGCGCGGTCCGCTGCGGCATTACATCATGGGCGATCTCACCCGCAGCATTCTCAACCGCGCGCCCTGCCCTGTCCTCGTCGCCCGCAGCAGCGTGACAGGTTTCTCGAGCAATTTCTTCGCGACTTTGAGGGAGCGCCTCTTCCCGCGCGCCGCGACGCGCCAGTTGTAGGCGCTTCCCTGCCAGGGCCGAGCCGTGGCGCGTGCGCTATTGTTGCCGATGGAGACGGAGCGGGAAGAGGCGCGCCGGAGAATGCAGGGCCGCAATTTCTCCGCTTACCTCTGGCGCCAATGGACGGTGGAACGCCGGCGGTCCATCGCGCCCCCGTTCACCAAACCGGAGCCGCAAACGTGGAGCGACAACAATCTCACCGCGTCGTGGCTCGGCCATTCCACCGTGCTCATGAATTTCTTTGGGGTCTGGATCATCACCGATCCGGTCCTGCTTCCGCGGATCGGTGTGCGGCTGCCATTTCTCACCATCGGTCCGAAACGCCTCACCGCGCCCGCGCTTGCCGCGGTCGAGCTGCCGCCGATCGATCTCATCATTCTGT
>DAIRIE010000035.1:0-8030 GCA_036809705.1 Chthoniobacterales bacterium | reverse complement strand
ATTTCGATCACATCGATCGGCGCACCTTGAACCAGCTGCCGAAAACTGCGCAAGTCGTCACCGCCCACGCCACGCGCGATCTCTTGCGCGGCATTCGTTTCCGCGAAGTGCGCGAACTCGGCTGGGGCGAATCAATTACCCTTAACTTGCGCGGAATGCCCATCGTGCTCAGCGCCTTTCGCGCGCAGCACTGGGGCGCGCGCCTGCGCTACGACGAACATCGGCGCTACAACAGCTACGTCATCACTCGCAACGGCCGCCGCATCATTTATGCCGGCGACACCGCGATGACAAAAGCCTTCGCCCGGCTGCACGATGGCAAACCTTACGATCTCGCCGTCATGGGCATCGGCGCCTACGATCCGTGGATTCGTTCGCACGCGACACCGGAACAGGCGATCGCGATGGCCGATGCGGCCGGCGCCCGCTTCATCATGCCGGTGCATCATCAGACATTCCGGCTCAGCGTCGAGCCGATGCGCGAACCCATCGAGCGCTTCACCCGCGCGCTGGCGAAAACGCCGGAGCGGATCGCCCTGCGCGAGATCGGCGAGACCTTCATCCTGCCGAGTTCTGGCTGATCCTATTCGATCGTGATGGTTGTCGGATCGAAGGACTGGCTGGGATATTTCGGCGACATCTCTTCGAGGGCGCTGACGATCGTCTCCAGTATCACCAGATTGCGCGACCATTTGCGATTGGCCGGAACAATGTGCCAGGCTGCGAGCTCCGTCGCCGTTTGGTTAATCACGGACTCGTAAGCGAGTTGATAATCATCCCACAGCGCGCGCTCCTTCAAGTCATCGGGATTAAATTTCCAACGCTTCCGCGGATCCTTTAGCCGCGCTTCCAGCCGCTCCTTTTGTTCGTCCTTGGAGATGTGCAGGAAAAACTTCAGCAGCGTCACTCGATTGCGGCTGAGCAACCGCTCGAATGCATTGATGTCTTCGAGCCGCTCACGCCAGACCGCTTCCGTGATTTGCTTGTGCACCCGCGGCACCAGCACGTCCTCATAATGCGAACGGTTCCAGATTCCGATCACGCCTTTAGCCGGCGCCGCCTTGTGCACGCGCCAGAGAAAATCATGGTCCCATTCCTCGGCGGAAGGATATTTGAAATTGGTCAGGTGCACACCGTTGGGATCGAGCCCGCTGCAAATACCCCTGATCGCGCCGTCCTTCCCTCCGGTGTCCATCGCTTGCAGCACGATGAGAATGCTGCGCTGGTGCTCGGCATAGAGCGCCTGCTGAAGTTGCGACAGGCGTTCGCGCAGTTTCTTGATCTGCTTTTCCGCTCTTGCTTTCGTGGCCGCGCCGGCCGCGTCGGGACTAATTTTTGCCAACTCGACCTTCATTCCCGGTTTCACCACGACCAGCGCACCGTTGCGACCAGGCTCCGGCACGATAGGCCGAACGCGCTTCGCTTCCCTGCTAGCCGATTCTGAATTTCTTGCGCTCAAACCTGCAACGATAGCATCGCGCTAAGAACCGACTAGCATCAAGGAGACGGTTGAGGTGATGGCGTTGGTGTAGGAAACGCAAACGTCGCAGTGGGAGAAATCGAAGGAGTTGTTGTTGGAGTGGCCGGGATGGTGGGCGTGGGCGAAGGCGTCGGAGTGGCCGTGGGTATTTTCCCAATGGTGCAACGGCACGCTCGCGCCGCCGATCTCTTTCACGAGCGTCTCGCAACGCGCCTGCAATTTTTCCAAATCCGGCGGCCCGAAGAAGGGATCAGCGGTTCCATTGAAGACGATGTAGGTGGCCTTCAGCTCACTGAGGGGACGGTTGTTCGGATTCGCCAGGGCATTGATTTCTTTGGCGATGCGCAGGGACGCTTCGCCCACCTTGTCGTTCGGCCCGACATCGCCCACGATGGCAGGATAAATGTTGCGGCCGGCGATCACGATCGCGTAATCCCCTACGCGCACCGCATCTTTCCCTTTGGTGAAACTCCCAGGGGCGACGATGAACGGATCATAGGTGCCAATGAGATATGAGTATTTCTTCATCGCGCTGATCTCGTCGCGCAGCTCGGCGGCCGCGCTTTTCAGCTCGCGTTTACGCTCGCTCGATGCGCTCTTCTGCTCGGTTTCCACACGGCGAAGTTTCTCTTCAATTCCCGGCAGATAAGGGTTGGGCAGGCTCGATCTTTTAGCCCAACGAAAACTGGTGAACGGTTTGAAGGTCGCCGATGCGCCGGTGCCCGCCGGGACGCGGTCGCCATCGGACCCATCGGCATCGACATCCATGTCCGCCTGGAAAAGCAGCGCGCGCCGCTTCGTCTCCGGATGCCGCAGCGAGAGCACCGTCTGGCAATCGTAAAAGTTGTGGCGCGAGAGCAATGCATCCAGCCGGCTCATGTTCTCGCGCAATTCGCGCACCTTCGTCTCGTAAAGTTGGGCGAAATACGGTGAGACATTTTCCGGTGTAATCAGCGCGCTCAACCCGGGCAGAACGATGGGAAGCTCCGGACTGACTTTGGCCAGCTCTGACATCGAGCGATTCGGTTGCGGCACCCGCGCCCGCAGTTTGAAATCCAGGAGGTAACTGAGCGGATCGATGCGTTCAGCGGAAGCCGCGCCACCCGGCGTGGTCTCGAGCTCGCTTCGCACGGTCACGCCATTGAAGAGCCGCGGCAGATCGATTCTTCCATTGATGACCGGCCCACGGGTGGCGGTGGGTTTAGCCGCAGGCAGCGGCAACGGGAGGATTGGTTCCGGTTGCTCGCCCCGTGTCATCTGCCAGTGCCAACGTTCGAGGGAAATCCAGCGCAGTGTGATGCCGGCAAAAAGTGCCAGGAAAAGCAACAGCACGATGAGCCGCAGCGTGCCCAGGCGCAGCTTACTCACGAGTCGTTAGCCCCGCAGCCAGGCGGCGAGCGCGACAATCATGCCAATCGCGCTCAATACCGTCATTCCGCCTGCCGGCATCACTTTGCCGGTGCTGATGAATTTCGGCCCGAACTGGATCACGAGGAGAAGTGAAACGATAAGGCCGAGGGCGAGGCCGGCCACCCGATGGTCCGGCAAGAGAAAAGCAGCGAGCAAAAGCAACAGGCCCGAAATTGAGCCGGCGATGATTGAGGCAACGCTGCCCGCCTTCACGTAACCGACAATCCCGCCGGCGATGGTGAGCACACCGAAAACGGCGAAGTAGATTCGCGTCGCAGAAAGCATTTCCAAGCGCGACTCGTAACGCAACAGCCCATTGGTGTCCAGCCCAGCGCGTTTGCGCTTGCCATCCGCAGGAGAGGCAGGCAATTTCCGCTTCAATGATGAGACTTCGAGAGCTCGTCGCTGCCGGGCTGATCGTAGCTCTGCTCGCCGCCCTTACACTGGCGAGCTCGCCCCGTCTGCACGAGCAATTGCATCCGGGCACCGCTCAGCACGAATGCGCCGCGGTCCTGTTCGCCTCGGGCAACTGCGAACAAAGCGCTTCGCCCACCTCAGCGCCGGAGATTGCCGACGCGCCCGTCTTGGCGGCGCCACTGATGCCCACCGTTTCGGTTGTCGCGGTCGGCCTCCGTTCTTCCATCCTGGAACACGCTCCCCCGCGCGCACTCTGACGCTTCGCGCGTTTCGCGACGGCGCTGCGCATTCCGGACAGGGTCGCGCAGGGGAAACTCACGCGGGCTCCATGCTCGCTGCTGCATCGGCGGCGTTTGCCGATCTCGGTATTCAGGATGAAGAAAACATTAATAATTTTGATCGCGCTGGCACGGCCTGCCCAGATTTCGGCGCAACCGCCCGCGCCGAGCGCGTCCGAGGTGGCGGAATTGCGCGAACAAGTGCGGGCGCTCACTGAAACGGTGAAGGCGCTTGAGCAAAAAGTGAACGATCAGCAGTCATTGCTGGACAAGGCCAACATCGGCCAGACGCCGATGAGCGAGGAAGTCGAGCCTGCTCCGTTACCGGGCGCGTCACCGGCATTCCCGACCACCGATGAAGCGGTGGTGGCAAATGCGCCGGCTCCAGGCGCGGAGACCCAAGCCACCGCAGCTCCGTTTCCTACCGCGGATGAATCAGCCGTCGCCTCATCAACCAACGCCAGTGCAGTTTCTTCGGCCGCGCCCATGAGCGGCCCCAGCTCTTTCACTCAGCCCATCTCCATCGGCGGCGGCAGGAATTACATGAACATTTCCTTCGATGGAATGTTCGCGCTCGCGTACTCCAGCGCGCGCGACCTCGACCGCATCGAAGTCGGCGATCACGATCCGCAGCAGCGCGGGTTCAACGCCCGCAATCTCGAGATCGCGCTGGATGGCGCAGTCGATCCTTACTTCGAAGGCTTCGCCAACATCGTGCTCAAGCTGGACAACAACAACGAGACGGAGATCGAAGCCGAAGAAGCTTATTTGCAAACCACCAGCCTTCCCTTCGGCCTGCAACTGCGCGGCGGACAATTCTTCGCCCCTTTCGGCCGCATCAATCCCACCCATCCGCACACCTGGGATTTCGCCGACGCGCCACTGGTGCACGGCCTGTTTCTGGGGCCGGATGGATTGCGCGGAGTCGGCGCGCAGATTTCCTGGACGCTGCCGCTGCCGTGGTATTCGCAGGCGCTGCTCGCGGCGCAGAACGGACGCGGCGGCACCGCATTCTCTTTCCGCAATCCCGGCGACAATGGGGTTTTCTTCGGCCGCGCTACGACCGACCGCGAAGCACGTGGCCTCGGCGATTTCCTCTGGGCGCCGCGCCTGGAGAACTCTTTGAATCTCAGCGACACCCAGACCGTGCTCGCGGGCGTAAGCGGCGCATTCGGCGCCAATGACACCGGCGCGAACTCGCGCACGCAGATTTACGGCGGCGATCTTCTCTACAAATGGAAGAGTGCCCGCGCCGAAGGCGGTTTTCCTTTTGTGAAATGGCAGACGGAAGCGATGTATCGCCGCTTCCAGGCCGGCCGCGGAATCGATGAAGCGTTTCCAGTGGCGGAAACTTTTCACGATTGGGGTATCTATTCGCAACTGCTCTGGGGATTCCGCAAAGGCTGGGTCGCCGGTCTGCGCGGCGATCACGTGGCCATGAGCGATTCGCGTTTTACCGATGATCCTGACCGGCAGCCGCGCTCACGCGTGAGCGCCGATCTCACTTACTACCCGACCGAGTTCTCCAAGCTACGCCTGCAATACAATCATGACTTTCTCGAATCGAATTTCTTCCTCTCCGCGCGGGAAGCCGATTCCGTTTTCCTCCAGTTTGAATTCATCCTGGGCGCGCATGGCGCGCATAAATTCTGATGAACGCTCATCCTGAGCGCAACCAAGCAAACTCGCTCCCAGCCGAGCGACTGATTTTAACATGAAAAACCTCCTGCTCACATTTTCCATCCTGGTCGCAGCTCTTTCGGCGGAGGCGAAGCTTAATGTCGTGGCCACGCTGCCCGACCTCGGTTCCCTCGCGCGAGAGATCGGCGGCGACAATGTCGCCGTCACCGTGCTGGCGAAGCCAACGGAAGACCCGCACTTCGTTGATGCGCGGCCGAGTTTCGTTGTGGCTCTGCGCAACGCCGATGTGCTCATCGACGGCGGCGCCGAACTCGAGCTCGGCTGGCTGCCGCCGCTTTTGCAGAATGCGCGCAACGCCAAACTCGACGTGGGCAAGCCCGGCCGGGTGCAGGCGTCACAAGGCATTCGCCTGATGAACGTGCCGGCAAATGTGACGCGGGCCGCCGGCGACGTGCATGCGCTCGGGAATCCGCATTTCGCCGTCGATCCCATCATCGCCAAAGCGATCGCCCAACACATCGCGCAATCCTTCTCCGCAGTCGACGCTCCCAACGCGGCCAGCTACGACGCCAATTACAAAAAATTCGAAGCCGCCATCAACGCAAAGTTACAGGAATGGGGCGCCGCCATGCTTCCCTTCAAAGGACAACACGTCGTCGCCTATCACGATTCCTGGCCTTACTTCGCGCACCGCTTCGGCCTGGCGATCGATATCTTTCTCGAACCGAAACCCGGTATTCCCCCGTCGCCGTCGCACCTGGCCGAAGTTATCGCCCAGATGAAGGCGCAGAAAATCAAAGCCATCATCGTCGAGCCGTATCACGACAGGAAAATTGCCGAACGCGTCGCCTCCGCCACCGGCGCGAAGGTAGTCGATTTCGCCCAATATCCCGGCGCGCTGCCAGAGACGGGGACCTACGTGAAGTTGATCGACAAGCTCATCAGCAACCTTGCCGCGGCCCTGCACTGAATATGAAATCCCGAGCGAAGTCGAGGGACCCCGCGATTTTACCTTCCGCCACGCCATCCCTCGACTGTCGCTCGGGATGACGTGCTGATTCATGTTCGACGTGATGTTCTGGCCCATCGTGGCCTGCATTCTTCTCCCCTGGCTCCTCGTCTATCTCGGCCTGCACGTGGTCCAGCGCGGCATCATTTTCGTGGACATCGCGATGGCGCAAATGGCCTCGCTTGGTATTTGCGTCGCGCTCCTCTTCCGAATTGACCTGCACAGCTGGACGACGTTCGGCATCGCGCTCGGCTTTACGCTCGCCGGCGCCGCGATCTTTTCCGCAACAGGAAAACGGGCGAGCCAGATTCCGCAGGAAGCGATCATCGGGATCGCTTACGTCGTTGCGGCGGCGGCGGCGGTGCTGTTACTAAGCCGCGCCGCGGAAGGTGACGAGGAGATCAAACAGATGCTCGTGGGCAATATCCTTCTCGTTACCCCCGCGGAAGTCTGGAGATGCTTCGCCTTTTTCCTGGCCATCGGCTTGTTCCACTTTGTCTTGCGCCGCCATTTCTTGATCGTCTCCTTCGATCGTGATCGCGCTTATGACAACGGCCTGCGCGTGCGCTGGTGGGACTTCTTTTTCTATGCCGCCTTCGGCCTGGTCGTGACGCTCTTTGTCCGCATCGCCGGTGTCTTGCTCGTTTTCAGTTACCTCATCGTGCCGGCTGTTTGCGGAATCACTCTGGCCCGTGACATCCGCGCGCGACTGTTGCTGGGCTGGATCATTGCCACCCTCGGGGGAATCGGCGGCCTGTTCTGGTCCTTCTACGCCGATCTGCCCAGTGGCGCGGCGATCGTTTGCACTTTCGGCGTGCTGCTCGTGCTCGTCTCGGCCATTGCCGTTTTGCGCAGTAAAGGCACCGCGACGCCGTAAGACGGGATGCATTCGTTCCACTACCGCGATGGTCGCCTCTTTTGCGAAGAGGTCGAGTTGGCGGAAGCGGCGGAGCAGTTCGGCACGCCGCTCTACTTATATAGCGCGAGCACGATGCTCGACCATTATCAACGGCTCGACGCAGCCTTGGCCGAGCTGGAGCATTTGATCTGCTACGCCGTCAAAGCCAACTCGAACGGCGCCATTCTCCGGCTGCTCGCGCATGCCGGCGCCGGCTTTGACGTTGTTTCTGGCGGAGAGCTCATCCGCGTAATCAAAGCGGGAGGCGATCCAGCCAAATGCACTTTCGCTGGCGTAGGCAAAACGCGGCCCGAGATCGCGTATGCGCTCGAGCAGGGCGTTTGCTGCTTTGACGTCGAGAGTGAAGCCGAGCTGGAATACATCAGCGAAATCGCGGCGGGCAAAAATACGCGCGCGCCCATTGCTCTACGGATCAATCCCGACATCGCGACGCCGACGCACCAGTACATCTCGACCGGATCGCGTGAGAGCAAGTTCGGTATTCCACTGGAGCACGCGGCCGCAATCTACGACCGTGCCGCGCACCTGCCTGGCATCGCTATTCGCGGAGTGCAGATGCACATCGGCTCTCAGATTACGGAAGCAAAGCCGTTCCTCGAAGCGATCGAAAGAATCGCGCCGCTCGTTGCAGAGACCAAAGCGAAGCACCACATCGAATTCTTCAGCATCGGCGGCGGACTCGGGATCGAATACCAATCATCGATCGCGAGCGGCGAGAGTGATTGGTGGCGCTCGGGCAATCGGCACGGTCTCGCCATTCGCGAATACGCGGCCGCGATTCTTCCGCCGCTGAGGAAAATGGACGTGCGCATTTTACTTGAGCCGGGCCGGCTGCTCGTGGGCAATGCCGGCGTGCTCCTCACGCGCGTCATCTAC
>DAIRIE010000034.1:16143-16434 GCA_036809705.1 Chthoniobacterales bacterium | reverse complement strand
GTCGACCGCGTCGAGCGCCATCAGCGCCGCGGTCATTCCCATCGAGACGTGATCTTCGCGGCCCGCGGAGGTCGGCACGTTGTCCACGCTCGCGGGATGCGCCAGCACCTTCGCCTCATTGAGCAGACCGACTGCGGCAACCTGTGCGATCATCAGTCCGGACTGCAAGCCGGGTTGCCGCGCCAGAAACGCCGGTAAGCCGTAGTTCAGATCGGGGTTCACCATGCTTTCGGTGCGCCGCTCGCTGATGCTCATCAGATCGGTCAGGGCGATGGCGGCGTAATCGAGGGC
>DAIRIE010000034.1:14103-16105 GCA_036809705.1 Chthoniobacterales bacterium | reverse complement strand
AGTGGCGCTGGCGCTTTCGATAGCCAGCACTTCCTCGACATGAGTGAACGCGCCGCGCACGGCGCCATGCACCTGCGGGATGCAACGCAAGCTGTAGGCATCCTGCACGCGCGGGTCATTTTCGCGGTGCGATTCGCGGATTTCGCTCTCGCGCAATAAAGCGCGCATGTGCTCGGCCACCGCGACCTGGCCGGGGTGCGGCCGCGCTTCGTGCAGTCGTGCATCAAACGCGCGCGGTGTTCCCATCAACGCTTCCAGTGTCATCGCGCCGGCGATGTCGGCGACGCGGGCGAGCCGTTGCGCACGAAAAAGGGCAAGCCCGCCGACCGCGTGCATCGCCTGGGTGCCATTGAGCAACGCCAGACCGTCTTTCGCTTCGAGCGCGAGCGGCGCTATCCCGGCCCGCGAGAGTGCATCGGTGGAGCTGACTCGCTCACCGGCGAAGAAGCATTCGCCCTCGCCGATTACGGCCAGCGCGAGATGCGCCAGCGGCGCTAGATCACCACTCGCGCCGACCGATCCCTTTTCGGGAATGAGAGGATGCACATGGCGATTAAGCAGCTGGCAAAGAAACTCCACGATCTCGAGGCGCACACCGCTAAAGCCGAGGGCGAGAACATTCGCCCGCAACAAAATCATCGCCCGGACTTCTGGAATGGAGAGTGGAGGCCCAACTCCGCAGGCATGGCTGCGGACGAGATTCAATTGCAATTGCCGCAGCGCGTCGGGCGCAATCCGCACATCAGCGAACCGGCCAAAACCGGTGCTGATTCCGTAAACGACTTCACCGCGCTGGAGAATGTTGTCGATCAACGCTCGCGACCGCCGAATGCGCTCGCGCGCTTCCTCTCTCAACGTGACCGGCTCGTCCGACGTCGCGATTGCGTGAAGCTGCGCGAGCGAGATTTGCCGGCCGGAGATTTCCACAAGGCGTAACGGTTAACACGTCATCCCGAGCGAAGTCGAGGGATCCCGTCGCGAGTACGCACAGGTGAACTTTCGCGGGATCCCTCGGCTCCGCTCGGGACGACAGATTGGGCGCTTCGGCCGCAGGTGGGATCTCGACTTGGCGAAAAAGAAGGCCAGGCCGCGGACCGGCCTGGCCTCCAAACTAAAAACCATCCGCAGATGGGTTATTTCGAGTAGCTGCGGGTAGTCCCCGCCGAAGTCTGCGTGGACATCGCTTCTTTCTTTTGCGCGCAAGCGCCCAAGCTTAAGGCGCCAGCCAAAACGGCCACGATCATGATTGCTTTTAAAATTCGCATTCTATTTTATCACCCCTTTCGCAGCTGGTTGCTGGCGAGCTTTCTAAGTGTGGTCGCGTGAACGCGCAACGAATTTTTCGGCGCCGCTATTTGCGGATGGTCACCGGCGTGCCCACCTCCACCAAGTCGAAGAGCTCGATAACATCAGCGTTTCGCATGCGAACGCAGCCGTGGCTGTCAGGCAGCCCAATTTTGTCCTCGTGCCTGGTGCCATGGATGTAAATGAAACGCTCGCGCGTGTTCGCGTTGTGCCCTTCGACGCCGTCGAGCCAGAGAATGCGCGAGAGAACGAGGTCATTCGTGCCCGGCGGCGGATCGTCGGGACCAAGCGGAAGGCGTCCCACGAAAATCGTCCTTGATGGCATTTCCTCGCCGATCTTGTCGCTGATGCGGAATTTGCCCAGCGGCGTTTTGTTGCTGCCCTGTCTCGTGCCCAATCCAAAGCGCGACGTTGAGACTGGATAACGCCGAATGATTTTGCGGCCCCGGCGCAGTTTCAGCTCCTGTTTAAGAACGGAAACGTGAATGCTCGTTTTTTGCATCGCCACTTCGCTGCCCTACTTTGTGCGGAATGACCAAACGCTATCACGTCGCCGTTGTCGGAGCGACCGGCGCGGTCGGCACCGAGGTGCTCCAGGTGCTGGAGCGACGCTCATTTCCGGTGGCTTCCATTCGCGCGCTGACTTCAAAGCGGTCCGCCGGAAAGACGATCGGTTTTGGCGACGAGTTCGTCGATA
>DAIRIE010000034.1:10974-14093 GCA_036809705.1 Chthoniobacterales bacterium | reverse complement strand
TTTCCGCGGCATCGACATCGCGCTCTTTAGCGCGGGCGGCGCGGTCTCGCGAGACTTTGCGCCGATCGCCCGCGATGCCGGCGCCATCGTCATCGACAACTCCTCGACCTTCCGCATGGAGCCCGAGGTGCCGTTGGTCATTCCCGAAATCAATGGCGGCGATGTCAAAGAACACCGGGGAATTATTGCGAATCCAAACTGCACCACCGCGATTGCGTTGATGGCGCTGTATCCGCTGCATCGCGCATTCCATGTCACGCGCGTTTTTGCCGCCAGCTACCAGGCGGTCTCAGGAAGTGGCGCCCGTGCAATCGCCGAGCTGGAGCAGCAGACGCACGCCATCGCCGAGAAGCGACCAGTGGAAGCGGAAACGTATCCGCACCAGATCGCGTTCAACGTTCTGCCGCACGTCGATTCGTTTCTCGAAGACGGCTACACCAAAGAGGAAATGAAGATGCAGAACGAAGGCCGGCGCATCATGCATCATCCGGAATTCCGCGCTTCGGTCACATGCGTGCGCGTGCCGGTTTATCGCGCTCATTCGGTGGCGATGAGCGCTGAGTTCCGCGAGCCGGTGTCAGTAGAGCGCGCGCGCGAAGTGCTGGCGAAGGCGCCGGGGTTGGAGCTGGTGGATGAGCCTGGGAGAAATCGTTATCCCATGCCTTTGCACGTAGCGGGCAAGGACAATTGCG
Source organism: Chthoniobacterales bacterium (assembly GCA_036809705.1). Classification (GTDB taxonomy): domain Bacteria; phylum Verrucomicrobiota; class Verrucomicrobiia; order Chthoniobacterales; family UBA10450; genus AV69. Next base: position 13,401 of record DAIRIE010000034.1, on the reverse strand, counting down.
CAGTGGGCCGCGTCCGTCGCGATTGCGCTTTGGATAACGGCCTGTCGTTCTGGGTTTCTGGCGACCAGCTCCTGAAAGGCGCAGCGCTTAACGCGGTGCAGATCGCAGAGCTATTGTAGCGACAATGCAACGTGATTTGCGGCACCGGTCAGATGTTACCGGTACGCGGAACGGCCCCGGAAGAGTCCGTGGCCGCTCGCGGACTTATCTCTAAAGATTACTGCGGGACCGGCGTGGCTTCGCCTTCCTTCTTTTTGGCTTTGGCTTTCTGCTGATTAGCGTCCTCACCGCGCTGCTGTTGCTGTTGCTTTTCCTGTTCCTGCGGCTGTGGCTGTGGCTGCTGCTGTTTCGCGTGCTGCTGTTGCGGGTGCTGCTGCTGTTGTTGGCCTACCCCAGCCGCCTGTGCAGCTTCACGACGCGCTCGGTTCGCACCCGGGCCGGCACCAGCTGCGCCTTGGTTATTCGCCGGGGGCGCACTTTGCATTTGTTCGCGGCGGCGTTCCTGCAGTTCGCGGCCCTGACCCTGACCAGCGCCGCGCTGCGCATTGTCGCGTGGACGACTCGCGTTCACATTCGCATTTTCCGATTTCAACTCGTTTCGTTCACTCGCGGAACCGGCAGCGGCTCCGGCCGGGGCCACGTTCGGCTCGTGCCGGTTTACCTTGTTGCCTTTGCCGGGCTGCTCTTCAGCTCCGGCACTGGCGGCCGGCTGGTTCGCAGCGGCCTCGGCGCCCTCAATCCGTTCAACACGATTCTTGTTCTTTCCGCGTTTGCCGACCTGCTGCTCTGCGTTTGCGTTTTGATTCCCGCCCGCGCCCGTCGCTGCTGGCGGTGAAGCAGCACCCTCGGCCCGTTGCACACGATTCTTGTTCTTACCCTTGCCCTGCTCAGCGGCGGGCGGCGACGCAGCTACTGCGGGAGCGCTTGCTGCTTCGGCTTTTTGACCCTTACCTTTGCCCTTACCCGCGCGCTCAGCAGCAGGAGCTGCGGTGCCCGTCGTTTCCGCATTGGCGGCAGCGGCCGCGTTTTGATTGCTCGGCTGGATATCGGGTTTGGGAATATTCTTTGCGTTCTGGGTTTTAAACTTCTGCTCCATCTTCGCCTTTTCGGCTGGAGCGATATTCGCCCACCCCTTCTCCACCTTGGGCTGCTCGATCTTTGCCTTCACCTGCTTCGGCGCCACCTCGGCCCCCGCAGCCTTCTGCAACTTCTGCGGCGCGGCCACGACCAGTGTGTTGCCCTGGACTCTTGTGGCATTGCCGTTCTTCACCGCCTGCAATGGGTCTGCTGTCTGGCGTTCCAGCTTCAGCCGCTGAATCGGCCGCACGGAATAGCGGCTGACCGTCGCGTAATCGGGTCCATAATTGTAAACGGTCGAATTATTGTAGGTGATGTTGGTCACGTTCACGGTGTTGTTAATCACGGTGACGTTGCGCTCGTAGGGAAAAATGCGATCGCGCAAGACCGGCTCGCCGATGTAGCGCAAGTCCACGAAATTGTAGTAAGCGGGCCCGATCCCAAACTCGACATCGACCTGTCCGGTGATCGGCCGTCCTTCGTAAACCGCCTCGCCACCGCCAGACGGAGGAAGCGGCGCCCACCCGATATAATCACCGCCCGTGCGCCACGAAACCCAGGCTGGCGCCCATTCCGTTCCGGGCACCCACACCCAACCGTAATCAGCCAGGCGCGCCCAGCGACCATAGTGATAAGTGGCCCAGCCGAAATCTTCGTAGCTCACCCACGTCCAGCCCTGGTCCGTATAAGCCCAATAACCGTCGGTGTAAGGACGCCAGTTCGGATCGCTCGCCACCTCCGGCTGCCAGACGTAGCCGTAATCGGAAACTTCGTACCAGTTACCGCCGTTCAGATTATCGTAAAAAAGATTGACCGACGCCTCAGCGCCTCGCGCCGATTGCAACACCGGCAGGAACAGCGCGCACACCGCCAAGAAAGGTAAGTATCGTTTCATAGAATTTGGATGTTCGGTTTCATAGACAACAATCGGCTTCGCTTTATTCAGGGGCCGCATGGGTATCGCCGAACTATCGGAGCGAGCGGATGGCAATGAGTGGGGACGCGGGACAAATGCGCCGAAGGGACCAGACGCGCGCGGCGTTGCTCGATTACCGCGACCGAAGCACCACGAACGAGCGCACGCGATGCCGGCAGACCGACAACACATGCGCCGCACCGCCATCGAGACCGCCTGAGACTTTGTTGAATTCTTCCACCGATCTCACCGGCTGCTGGTCCACCTCTTCGATCACGTCGCCCTTTTGCAATTCCGGCAAGTCCGCTGCCGTCACCACCACGCCACGGACACCGCCCGGCAGGTCGAGCTGGCGGGCGAGTTCCGGCGTTAGCTCAGCCACACCCACCGAGCCAAGCGCGTTGGTCTGATCCGGCTCAGCCTCATCATTGTCC
>DAIRIE010000034.1:4879-10964 GCA_036809705.1 Chthoniobacterales bacterium | reverse complement strand
GCACATTCGGCTGCGGCTGAAACGGATTCGCCGGAGCTGGTTGCCCAGGCAGCGGAATAACGCGCGCCGTTTGATAATTCGGCGGCTCCTCGCGCAGTTGCGTCGAGACCCGCATCGGTTTGCCACTGCGTTCGATTTCGACATCGATGGTTTTGTTTAATTCCGTTTGCCCCACCAGCGACCGCAGCTCGCGAAAATTCTTCACCTCGTGTCCGTTGAACTTCCGGATGACGTCGCCCGGCTGCAGATGCGCGTCCGCCGCGGGCGAACCCGCCACGACATCACCTACTACCACCGGGCCCGTATCAGCCGCCGCTGCATTGCCGCGCGTCGCACCTCGAATACCGAGATAACCGCGGATGATTCTTCCCTTCTTTAGCAGGCTCTCCATCGCCATCTTCACCGTGTTCGAAGGAATGGCGAAACCGATTCCCTGCGATCCACCGGAGCCAGAGATGATTGCCGTATTAATCCCGATCACTTCACCAGCGAGGTTGACCAGCGGCCCGCCGCTATTCCCCGGATTGATCGCGGCATCGGTCTGCAAAAAATCGCCGAATTGATCGCCGCGATTCGGCCGCCCTTTCGAGCTGATGATTCCCTCCGTCACCGTCTCTTCAAATCCAAACGGATTACCGATGGCCAGCACGAGATCGCCGGCCTGGACCGCGTCGGAATCACCCAGCTTTAGCGGCTTCACACCAGGCTCATCGATCTTCAGCACCGCGAGGTCCACCTGTTCATCGCTGCCGATCAGCCGCGCTTTGACCGTACGACCATCGTGCAATTGCACCTCGATTTCGTCCATCTGATCGACCACGTGATTGTTCGTGATGATGTGCCCTTCGTTCGTCACGATCACTCCCGAGCCGAGTGAATTCTGCACCATCGCTTCCTCGTTTGGATTCCGGAACTGCCGCGGCTGGCGAAAGAAATACTCAAATGGATCGAGCGCGTACTGGCGCCGCACCGCGATCTTCTTCGACGTTTTCACGCTCACCACTGACGGGATCACATTGGCCACCAGCATGCGCCGTTCGCGATTAAACTGATCGAGCGTGCCGATCTGTTTCGGATCGACTGGCGGCGCCGTAGCCAGCGAATATTTTTCCGGCGTGCTCGAGGCCGCGGTCGAGAGCGCGCCATGCTTCATCCGGTAATCGTAAAGCAACGAAATGCCGAAGCTCACCAGCACGACGAACAGTAAAAATTTCAGCAAATTCTTCATCAGCTCACGTGGGAGAAAGTTTGTCCCTGTCGTTCGACAATCAAGCAGCGGAAACGTTGATTCTCCGGCTGCTCGAGGTCCGGGTCTTCCTTCATCACCTTGAGCGCCGCCGTGCGCGCCCTTCGCATCAAGGCTGCATCACGTTTCAAATCACCGAGCTTGAACTCCGGCAAACCGCTCTGCGCCGTGCCAAGCAAATCTCCCGGGCCGCGCAATTCCCAATCCGCTTCCGCAATCTCGAAACCGTTCCTGGTTTTCTCCAGCACCGCGAGTTTCGAGGCTGTCTCAGGCGACTTGTCCGCACTCACCAGCAGGCAATGCGACGCATCCTCGCCGCGGCCGATGCGCCCGCGCAATTGATGCAGCTGCGACAAGCCAAACCGTTCCGCATTCTCGATCAACATCACCGTCGCGTTCGGCACATCCACACCCACTTCTATCACTGTCGTGCTAATCAGCGCGTGCGTTTCGCCCGCACGAAACCGTTGCATGATCGCCTGCTTCTCCGCCGGTGCGATGCGGCCGTGCAGCAGCTCGCAGCGTGATGGGCGCAGCCGTTGCTGCCAGGTCTCAAATTCAACCGCCGCCGCCTTTGCTTGCAGCTTGTCACTCTCGTCGATCAGCGGATAGACGATGTAAGCCTGCCGTCCCGAGCGCAGCTCATCGCGCAGAAAATTGATTGCATCGCCGATCTCATTCGCACCCACCACCCGGGTGTGAGTCTCCCCACGTCCGCGCGGCATTTCATCAATCGTAGACACATCAAGATCGCCGTAAATGGTCATGGTCAGCGTTCGTGGAATCGGCGTAGCCGTCATAACAAGAACGTCTGGCGGCGGCTCGCGAGATGTCAGCTTCGCCCGCTGCGAGACGCCAAACTTGTGCTGCTCATCAATAATCGCCAACCCCAACCGCGAAAATTCCACACCCTCATACAGCAACGCATGCGTGCCGACGATGATCTGCGGCGCGTCCGCGTCAGATTGACGGCGGGGGTAGGTGGGGCCTTCGCTTTCCCCTGCCTGACGTGCGTGCGTCCGGGTAGCGCACGCGTCCCGCGTGCTGGTCGCGGCGTCCCGCCGCCACGGACTTTTCTTGATCATCGCCTCATCTTCCTGCGTCCAAACCCACGAGTAATGCTCATTCTGCCTCGCCACTCCCGCGTCCCACGGATTGCGCAGAATATATTGAAACTTCTCCGCGAGATCGCGATCCGAGCGGACGTAGCGATCAAACCGTTCTTTCTCCCACACCGCCCCTTCCTTTCCTTCAGCCTTGTTGATTCGATGCGCTGAAAACGACTTGATCGAATGCAGTAGTTCCGCTAACGGCCAGAACAAAATGTTCTCATCATCTTCATCGGCACGATCCTTCGGCCACGGCTGAATGAGACAGTGCACATGGTCGGGCATCACGCATGCGGCAAAGAGCTCGTAGCGGGTGCCATGGAAATGACGCAGCGCGTTCAAGACAATCGTGCGCCCTTCGGGTGATAAACACCTGCGCGACATTGTGCCGATCGTCACCGCATAAATCGCCCAGGCTTTTTCGAAATGCGGAAGCCGTCTTGAGGAATAGCGCGCGCAAAAAGTTTGATCCTCTTCAGCAAAAGTCCGCGATGGCGTGACGCCATCGCCAGCACGCGGAACGCGTGCGCTACCCGGAACTATAACCGCTGCGCGGGCGAAGAGCGGCAGCGGCGCATTCTCCTCCTGCCGCCCGCCGGTGCGCAACGCGATGCGCACACCCAGCGGCTCGAGCCAGCGACACAGCAGTGCGTAATGTTGCTCCGCCAGGATTTGCGTGGGCGCCATCAACGCTGCTTGCGACCCGCTTTCGAGGACGAGCAGCATCGCGGCAATCGCGATCACGGTTTTTCCAGAGCCGACATCGCCTTGCAGCAATCGATTCATCGGCGCGCCGCGCTCGAGATCGCACCGTATTTCACTCAGCACCCTGCGCTGCGCCGTGGTGAGCTGAAACGGCAGCGAGACGAGAAAACTTTCCAGCAACAAGCCGCGCACCGCGTGCCGTTGACCGCGCCGCAATGCATTATGCGCGTGTTGCCACGCCACCTGCATTTGCATCCGGAAAAACTCGCCGAGCACCAGATGTTCGCGCACGAGCGACAACTGCTCTTCGCTTTCGGGAAAATGAATCTCGCGCAGCGCCTCCTCGTGCTCAGCGTTCGACAAACTCCCCGGCAGCGGAACATCAGCACCGGTGGCGTCCGTTTCTTCCAGCAGCCGGTAAATCAACGAGCGCAACACCCGCTGCGACACGCCTTCGGTCGCGGGATAGACCGGTGTGATTCGCCGGAAATGAATCAGCAGGTCTTCATCGTTCTCGATGATTTCGAACTCCGGATGATCGATGACCAGCCGCACGCCTTTGCGTTTCACTTTCCCGAAAACGACCACACGTTGTCCCGTCGCGATCATCTTCTGCACGTAATGCAGGTTGAACCAGCGACACGTGAGCGGCTGGCTTAGCGCATGCGCACTCTCTTCTTCGAGCACCGCTTCGAAAATTTTGCGCCCGCCGAAACGCATCATTCGCGTCTTCGTCACTTCGCCGCAGAGACAAACCGCCTCCGCCGCTTCTTCGCGCGGAAAACCGCTGAACTCACGGCGGTCTTCATGCCGCCGCGGATAATGCGTGAGCAAATCTCCAACGGTCGCGATGTGCAACCGCCGCAACGCTGTCACGCGCGGTCGCGGGATCCAGCTCAACTCCTCCAGCGGCGTCGCCAGTTCCATCAATCCAGCGGCGCCACGCTCCGCAGCGCCTGCACCTGCAACTGAATGCGCGTCTCGCCTTCGTAAACATCCGAGCGAACGCGAAAGGCCACATCCCACGGCGGCTCCGGCAGCGGCTCAGCCGCGGAATCGAAAAAGATCGCGCGCTGATGCCAGTTGTTTTGCTTCAACTTCAGCGCAAGATGCCGCTCCCCACAGAGGCGCGGCGGCGAGCCCGGCTCGACCGCGCATGAAACGAAAACTGGCTGCGGGTTTCCATTGCCGAACGGCTGCAACATCTCATGCCAGTGCAGCAGATCGAAGCTCACGTCGCGCAACGTGAGTTCCGCATCGAGATGCAGCCGCGGCATGAGGGCGTCTTCAGATAATTGCGCGCGCGCGGCGGCAACAAAGCGCTCGCGGAACTCCGGCATCTTCTCCTCGCGCAACGCGAGGCCCGCGGCCATTTCGTGACCACCAAATTTTTCCAGCACCGTGCCGCACTCGCGCAGCGCTGCGACCAGCGAACACCCTTCGATGCTGCGCCCGCTTCCCTTCCCTGCCCCAGTTTCATCGAACCCGATAATGATCGCCGGCCGGTGATATTTTTTCGAAACGCGCGACGCAACAATTCCGAGCACGATCGCTGCATCGTTTCCCGCATCAGATTCGCCAAGCGTTTCTTCCGCCTCCGCCAGAATCTTCTTCTCTACTTCCTGCCGCTCGCGATTCTGCGCGTCGAGCTCGCGCGCGAGCTGCTCCGCTTCGATCGCGTTCTCAGTCAGCAGCAGGCGCAATGCTTTCTCCGCTGTGTCGAGCCGGCCGGCGGCGTTCAAGCGCGGCCCCAATCGAAAGCCGATGTCCTCCGGCATGATCGGCGGCTTCACGCCCGCAGCCTCCATCAGCTTCACCACTCCCAGGCGTCGTGATTGCGCCAGCACATTCGAGCCGCTCTTGACGAAAACGCGATTGTCTCCGCGCAATGGCACGATGTCCGCCACCGTGCCGAGCGCGACGAGATCGAGCGCCGCTTTCAGGTCAAAATCGATGCGACGCGCCTTGAGCAGCGCGTGACACAGTTTGAAGGTGATCCCCGCGCTGCACAGGTAAGTTAATGACGACGCAGACGCCTTGGGATTAACGAGCAAACAATCCGGCAACTCATCCTTCGGCTCGCCTCCGGAGCCGGAGCTGCGCGAAGGCTCGTGATGATCGAGGACAATAACATCGACGCTTTGCTGGCGGAGCGACGCGATTTCCCGAAGCGAAGTCGTTCCGCAGTCGATCGCAATCAGCAACTGCGGTTGATGTTGTTTCAAACACCGCGCGACACCGTCCGCGCTCAATCCATAGCCTTCATCGATGCGATGGGGCAGAAACAACGCCGCTTCGCACCCGTAAGCTCGCAGCGTTTGCCACAACAGTGCGAGCGAGGTAACGCCATCGACGTCGTAGTCACCGAAGAGCACCACGCGCTCCTTCCGATCGATAGCGTGGAGGATCCGCTCGACCGTTTCTCCCATGCTCGCGAGCTGAAACGGATCGCCAAGCGACGCCAGCCGCGGATTCAGGAAGGCGCGGACATCATCCACGCATGAAAAACTTTTCCGCCGCAGCAATCGCGTGATGCATTCCGAACCGCAGAGGTCCGGCCACGAAATGCCGTCGCCATTGAGCGAATCGTCACGCGCTAAAATCCAACGAGGCTGCACTAACTACGATATCCGCGTCGCGCGCGGTGACAACGCGGCGAAAGTGGACGCGTCGGCTCCGCTCGGAACGACAAGGAGGCGTTGTGTGAGCGCCCGCGCATCAAAGGCGCGTGAACCTTGGCGTCGTTGTCGAAGTAAACCAAGAGATCACGCTCTCCGGCTGGTGCGGGTGAGCTAACGAGTTTCGCATCCTTCGGCTGTTTGCCTGCGCGCCAAAGCTTCAGGCGCGCCGCCCACCAATCGAGCGCACTCGCACTGTAGCCGCTGGCGTAGAGCTGGGTGTCGCCGTGCAAACGGCAGTAAACGAAACCGCTCGTGAGGTCTTCGGCGTATGGCCATTTGCCGGCGGTGTCGGCGAAGACGAAGGCGACGTTGTATTCGCGCAGGAGATCGAAGAACTCGGGAAC
>DAIRIE010000034.1:0-4869 GCA_036809705.1 Chthoniobacterales bacterium | reverse complement strand
GGAACAAGAAAGCTTGCGTGCCGAATCTCGACGCAGTAGCGCAGCGGCAGGTCGGCTTGAGTTTTCAGAAACGCACGCGTTTTCAGCTTGTCATCATGTCGCCTCCCAAGCGCGACCGCCTCACTTGCGCGCTTCGGCAGCAACTCGAAGAATTCGCGGAAACGTTGCGGATTCCAGCCGAAGTTTGGCGGGAATTGCCAGAGAATCGGCCCTAGTTTTTCTTCGAGCGCGAGAACGCCGGAAGCAAAGAAGTTCGCCAGCGGCGCCCGCACCTCGCGCAGCTTTTTCATGTGCGTAATAAAACGAGGGCCTTTGACGCTGAAGAGAAAACCGGGCGGCGTTTCGCGATGCCATCGCTGATAACTCGACGGCAGTTGCAGCGAGTAGAAGGAGCCGTTGATCTCGATGGAATTGAACGCGCGGGAGGCGAACTCCAGCTCGCGCCGCTGAGCCAGTCCTGCCGGGTAAAAAACGCCGCGCCAGCCTCTGTAATTCCAGCCTGAGATGCCGATGCGAACGTCGCCGTTCACACCAGATTTAACTCGTAACCAGGCGCAACATTGATTTCAGATTTCAGACAACGCCGATGGAATTCGCGAAGCCCGGCTTTCTCCTGCTCGCCAAACTCGAAGCGAATATTCTCCGTAAAATAACGCCGGCAGAACTCCGAATCGAAGTCACTCGTCCGAGCGATCAGCTGATTGATGCGCTCCAGATTCTCCTCGCGCAAACTCCGCAAACGGTGCGCGATCTCTGCCGCGTTCGCCACTTCAGGCCGAAGCAACCACAGAGCAAAAACGAAAGGCAACGCGGTGACGTTCTTCCAGTCTTCCGCCAAATCCCAGAAACGCTCCTCCGGGTTTTCCTGCCGAAAGCGAATCGCCTGGTCGCCGATGAGCAGTCGCGCACCGGAGTGCGCTTCACTAACGAGGCGTGAATGCATTTGATGTTGCGCGAGCAAACAACGCAGAAGCGCACTTGACGTTTCCGAAGCGGGATCGATCGCGATTTCCCGCAACGTCGCTCGCTCCTGCCGATGCGCGACGACGACACTGTAAACGGGACCGAAGGCTGAAATCGAAATCCCGTCCACGACGCGATACTGCGGGCGGCGCAAATATTCGATGCTGGAAACGAGCGCGACATCGAGCTCGCCGCCTGCGAGTTTTCGGCAAAGCGCGGCCGGATGATCGAAATCAACGGGTCCGAGCCAGCCGTGGATGAGCGGGCGGGCATTGAGGTATTTGACGCAGCCGATGCGCGGTGTGGTCACAGAACGAAGTGATCGGTGATGAGTGAACCGTGATCCGAGGTCAGTTCACCGATCACAGATCACTGATCACAAGAACGATTCAGGCGCACGCGAGTTCCGCCTCCGCACTCTTCGCCCGCTGCACTGTTCGATAATAGCTATCGCGCTGCCGCGGGATACGGCCCGCTTCGCGAATGGCGTGCTCGAGCGCGGCCACGGTTTGCTGCTGCGGGGTGGTGGCGCCGGCCATGTGGAAAATTTTCTCCTCGATGATGGTTCCGTGCAGATCGTCCACCCCATAAGCGAGAGAGATTTGCGCGAGCGGTAATCCCATTCCGACCCAATAGGCGGTGAGATGATCGATGTTATCGAGGTAAATGCGCGAGACAGCGAGGTTGCGCAATTGCTCGACGGCAGACGCGGGTTTGATGTGCGCGAGGATAGTGGTTTGCGGCTCGAAGGCGAACGGAACGAAGCCGGTGAATCCGCCGGTTTCATCCTGAAGAGCGCGCAATTGCCGGAGGTGATCGACGCGCTGCTCGAGCGTTTCGATGTGGCCGTAAAGCATGGTGCAGGTGCTGCGGCCGCCCATCTCGTGCCAGACGCGATGCGTCTCCAGCCACTCCGCGGCCGTTTCTTTGCCGCGACAAATTTGGTCGCGCACACCGGCATCGAAAATCTCCGCGCCGCCCCCGGTGATCGAGCCAAGGCCGGCGTCGCGCAGAATCTCGAACGTCTCCCGCAGAGGCAAACGAAAGACGCGATTAGCCAAATGGCGGATTTCAATCGCGGTAAAAGCTTTGATATGCAGCTCAGGATCGAGCGCGCGCAGTTCGCGCAGTAATTCCAGGTACCACTCCTTCTTCAATGAGGGGTGCAATCCACCGACCATGTGCACTTCGGTGACGCCGAGCCGGAGAGCGTCGCGCACCGAAGCGACAATCTCCTCAATCGCGTGCTCGAAGGCGTGAGCATCCCGCTTTCTCGCCGCAAAAGCACAAAACTGGCAGGAGAGAATGCAAATGTTTGAGTAATTGATGTAGCGATTGTGGATGTAGCTGGCGTATTCACCGTTCTTCCGCCGGCGCACTTCGCTGGCCAGGATGCCGAGCGCGTTCAGATCATTGCAGCGGTAGAGAGCGAGCGCCTCCGCCTCGTCAATACGCTGCTGCGCTTCGATTTTCTCCGCCACGGAACGGAGCGCGTCAGGAATGAGCGGGTGATTCATTGGAAAAATGCGGCGGAACGAAGCATTAGTAGACGATGCACGTTCCCCGAAATCGATGCAACCAAAACGACCTGCCCCATCCTTGGACAGGCGCGCGCGATTGTTTTTTTTCCGCGAATAAGCAACGCTGCCACTTCGTCGGTCTTCTCTAATGTCGGAGGCCGGCCGAGACGACGCGACATTGATGGCTTTTGTCGCGCGCGGAGACACTGCCGCGTTTGAGCAATTGGTCGAGCGTCACCAGACGCTCGTCATTGGCACGGTCGCGCGCATGCTCGGGAGCAACTCGGATGTGGAAGACGTGGCGCAGCAGGTTTTCATTCGCGTGTGGAAGAGCGCGCCACGGTATGTGCCGTCGGCGAAGTTCACCACCTGGCTGCTCACCATCACGCGCAATCTGGTCTTCAACGAATCCCGCCGTCGCAAACGCCACTCGGCCGAAACACTGGACGTTCATCAAGGCGAAGAATCACTTCCTCTGCCCGATCGCCAAGGGCGCGTGCCCGACCAGCAATTGCTTGACGATGAGATGCAACGCGCAGTGGACACAGCGATCCAGGCGCTGCCGGAAAAGCAGCGACTGGCGGTGGTGCTCCGGCGTTACGAAGAGAAAAGCTACGAAGACATCGCCGAGGTGCTGGGCTTATCGGTGCCGGCGGTGAAAAGCGTGCTCTTCCGCGCTCGCACGGAATTGCGCGAAGCGTTGAATCGGTATCTGGCAGACTGAAAGCAGAACCGCGGATTAGCGGATGTCGCGGATGACAAATTCACGTCATCCCGTGCGAAGTTACGTGAAGGGTGCATCACGGGATCCTTCGACTCGGCTTCGCTTCGTAGGATGACGTGAATGGCTAACTGTTGCGTTAGCTGAACATCCGCGTCCTCCGCGCGATCGGCCGTTCCGATTCCCAAAAGAAAGGGCGGAACGCCGCGAAGCGCCCGCCCCTCTCAACCCCACATCTGTAGCTCGTTAGAAATCGCGGTCCTTGGCCGAGCTCTTAAATTGCACATCGCCGTTGCTCGCCGGGATGGGCGCAGCGCCGGGCTTGGGGTAATCAGCCACGTTTTGCCGATTGCTCGTGGGCACCAGACGCACCGCGCCCTTGGCGTTATTGCGCCAGCCGTTCGGGTCGGCGTACTCCCCACCCACATGATGCAAACCGCTGACCTGATCTTCCAGTCCGGTGCCGTAGCGTGAATCGATAATGGTAGGCGTGACAAAAACCAGCAGGTTGCGCTTCGTGCGCGCGTTCAGGCGTTCCTGAAAAAGATAACCGAGCACCGGAATATCTCCGAGCAGCGGCACTTTCGTCCGTCCCTTCGAGGTTTCATCCTGAATTAGTCCACCGATCGCGAGCGTGTCATTGCTTCTAATCAGAACGTTGGATTCGAGTGACCGCGTGTCGATGATTGGGCTGGCGACGGTGGCGCCGGCGAATACAAATGTTGCGTCGCCCACCTTGTTACTGATCTCCGGTTTCACTGCCAGAGTAACGAAGTTGTCCTTGTTGACGCTTGGTCTAACGAGAAGTGTGTTGCCGAACTTTTTATCCTGAAATCCACCGAAGACCGCGGTCGCGGTCTGCTCATTGAAGTTCAACTGCGGCACTGGCTGCGAGCGAGTAATCTCGATTTTAGCCTGCTGATTATCGGCGGTGACGATGCGCGGATTCGCCAGGAATTCCGCATCAGAATCTTCGTTAAGCAGACGCATGGTGGCCGACAGCTGTGGGACTGACAGGATGGCGAACTCGCTTTGCGCGATGTTCGAAGCCAAATGACCCAAGCTGCCCGCTATGTTTGGATTGACTTGGCCGCCAAGAGCTAAGCCGTTGGTTGGAATATTTTGGCCGGCTTGGGCTACCGTTTGATTGTAGCCGCCATAGCTGATCGTTTGAGGATTTGCCGACCCGCCCAGGGTGCCGGCCCAGTTGATACCATAGCTCTGCTTTGGATTCGCGGTCACTTCCACCAAGCGCGCTTCGATCATGACCTGCTTCGTCGGTTTGTCGATCGTGACCAGCATTTTGCGGACGTTGTCCATGTTGCTGCGGGTCTCGCGGAAAAAAATGGTGTTGGTGCGCTCGTCGATCTGCGGCGGGTCTTTGCTCGCGAGCTGCGATGCGACCAGCGTTGCCACATCTTTCGCGCGCGAATAGCTGAACTGATACGAGTCGCTCTCGGTCGGTTCCTTCGCGCGCTCAGCGTCGGTTTTGACGTAATAAACGTTTTCGATTTTGTCCATGAAGAACCCTTTGGCTTTCACGATAATCGCGATGGCCTGAAGCGCGGTGACATCTTCCAGCCGCATGGTGACCGTAGCATCTTTCGGGAGCTGATCGCTCACGACCATGTTGATGTGGGCCTGGCGCGCGAGCAGGCGCAACAC
>DAIRIE010000033.1:384-16503 GCA_036809705.1 Chthoniobacterales bacterium | reverse complement strand
GAATCACCGCCACGATCGGATTGACGTAGGCGTAGGTGGCGACTTTCGCCGGGTCGCAATGCCGCAGCAGATAAATGTAGGCGCTGAAGCCAATGATGGCGCCGATGAGCACGAGGTAAATCCAGGCGCCAATCGAGAGCGCGGTCACGCCGCTCCATTGCAATCGCTCGCGGGTGAGTGCGCCAGCCAGCAACAACAGCGCGCCGCCGCAGATCATCTGCTGCCCCGCAGCGAGGAAGGGCGACTCGGCGTTGACCGCGCGCCGGGAATAAAGCGAGCCGGCCGACCAGATAAAGGAAGAGAAGAGCAGGATCATCATGCCAATACCAGGCCGGTGCATCTCATGACCCGTGAAGTGCAGCGAAGGCGCCATGAGAATTCCGACGCCGAGAAATCCACCCGCGAGGCCGATCATCACCGGCACACTCGGCCGCGGCGCCTGACCGCTGGCCCATGAAAGCAGCACGATGTAGATCGGCACCGTCGCGACTATGACCGCGGCCAGTCCGCTATCGATGTATTTCTCAGAGATGGTTACGCCGCCATTGCCCCCGAGGATCAGACACGCGCCGATGATAGCCGCGCTGCGCCACGTGATCGGCGCCGGACGATTCGCGCCCTGCGTCCGCGCCAAGGCGTAGAGAATAACGCCCGCCGTGAAATAGCGCGAACCCGCCATGAGAAACGGCGGAATTGACCGGATGGCGAAGAGGATCCCGAGATAGGTCGAGCCCCAGATGAGATAAACCGCGGCGAAGGCGAGCACGAGGTTGAGGCGAGTGGGCGAGCGCATGTCGGAAGGGAGCGTTACCAGCGCATCGCGCGGCGGGTAGCGCAACCGCGATTGCGCCATGACACCACCACGGGCCCAGCTTGTATCGGCAACTCGGGTCCGTGCTGTCGCTCAAGGCGCCGGGCTAATCCCAAAACTTCGCCGGATTAATCCCAAACCCCTTGGGCGATCGCTTGACAGGCGCTTCGGTGAGGAATGCGCGCGGCGTTCTTCTCGGGCGAATTGGCGGCGCACTGTTGGATTCATCCCGGGGAAGCTAGCAGCTTCCCCTACAGTTGGTGTCAGGCAAGGAGCCGCGACTTGGCCGTTGCGACTTTACAGAGCAACGGCGATGGCCGTTACTCACTCCCGCGCGGAACGAAAAATCTAGAGCGAACCGAAATTATGAAAATAACGATGAAATTAATAATGGCGATGATTGTCGCTGGTTGTGCCTGGGGAACGACAGCTTGGGCCCAGACCGGATTTCGCCAGTTCGACGACGCGTGGGGCTCGCGCTATCGCGGTGGCAATCCGCCGCAGCGCGAATGGCGGCAGCTTTCCAAGCGCTCCGACGCCGCCGAGCGCGTTCGCCATTGGAACCAGATCGCCATCGATGCCAGCGGACTCGATCACACTCCGCTCTCACCCGGCGAGAGCCGCGTGTTCGGCGAACAACTCGGGCCGACCCGCGCCAGCCGCGCCATCGCCATTGTCCACATTGCGATCTTCGATGCCGTAAATGCCGTCACCGGCCGCTATCGCAGCTACACCGGTATCGCCGGCGATCACGGTGCGTCGATTGATGCCGCGATCGCGGAGGCGGCGTGTGAGACGCTGGATGCGATGTTTCCCTCGCAGACGCCCACCTTCCAACAATATCTTGCCGACGATCTGAATCGCCTGCCGAACAGCCGCTGGAAGAGTGCTGGCGTCGACCTCGGTCACCGCGCCGCCGGAGCCATCCTCGCCTTGCGAGCTAATGACGGCTCAGAGCGTCCGGAGCCGCGCTACGGCGTCGATTTCATCCCGAGTGATGCGCCCGGCAAATGGCGGCAGGATCCGATCAGCCAGCATCCGCTCGCGTTCGGCGCCTACTGGGGTGAAGTGAAGCCGTTTGTCCTTCCGGCTTCGAACCAATTTCGCACGCCCCTTCCGCCGGACATCACCAGCGCCGAATACGCGCAGGCTTACGACGAGGCGAAGACGATCGGCGGCGACGGTATCGTCACGCCCACGACGCGCACGCCGGAGGAGACGACCATCGGCATTTTTTGGGCTTACGACGGCACGCCGAGTCTCTGTGCCCCGCCGCGTCTATATAATCAGATCACCGTTAAAATTGCCGACCAGATGGGCACCAGCCGCAACGTCGCTGATTTCGCCCGTCTCCTAGCGCTCGTTAATGTCGCCATAGCCGACAGCGCCATCGCCGTCTGGGAGTCGAAGTATTTTTATCAATACTGGCGGCCGGTCACTGCCATCCGCGAATCGGACCCTGGCACGGGACCGACCGGTGCAGGCGACGGTAACGCCGACACCGTGGGCGATCCGAATTTCACCCCTCTTGGAGCCCCCGCCAGCAACCTTGTTGGGCCGAATTTCACTCCGCCATTTCCATCGTATCCCTCCGGTCACGGCGGCATCGGCGGTTCGCTCTTTGAAACCCTGCGCCGTTTTTACCGGACCGATCGTATCGCATTCAGCTTCACCTCGGACGAATTCAACGGCGTCACCCGCAACAACGACGGCACCGTGCGCCCGGTGGTGACGCGCACGTTCTCTTCTCTCTCCCAGGCGGAGGAGGAGAACGGCCAAAGCCGCATTTATCTCGGAATCCACTGGTCGTTCGACAAGACGGAGGGCATTAGCCAGGGGCGGCGGGTAGCCGATTACATTTTTGCGAATGCCTTCACGCCCGTAAGGCGCGGCCGATAAAATCGTCACAGTCTCAATCAGCACTGTAGTCGCGGCCCCACGATCTGCAGTTCAATCGCGGGGAGGAGCTTAGGCTTCTCTAACGAGGCGCAACCTTCCCGTTCCCATCGCCCCAAAATCCACCAAGTTTCGAGCCTATGTAACTTCCTCATGGCAGGCGCCCGTTTTTTGCCGCTGAAGACCGGGCCGCTGATCACCATTCACCTCCCACTACCCCGCTCGCCGTCCCAAAATCAGCCGGTAAACGAGTAACAATAACATCGCCCCGATAACGGAAGCAATAAACCCAGCCGGTCGCCCCGGCTCGTACCAACCTACCAGCCGCCCGAGATAGCCCGCCACCAGCGCTCCGGCGATGCCGATTAGCATCGTGATGATGCATCCGCCCGGATCTTTGCCGGGCATGAGCAACTTCGCGATCGCCCCAACGACCAGACCGATAATAAGTGTGCCGATGATTCCAGTCATAAGCGTATGTGCCGTTGTGAAATGCTTCGCATGCGAGCCGCCGTCCGGCCTTCCCTGGTCGCAGCTCGTCGCTGCGATCCGTAGCCACCGAAGGCTACCATGAGCTTCATCGCAAAAGAATTACTCCACCCGAGCTAACGACGCTCGTAGTCCGGGCAGCTCGGGATCAATACCGAAAGCCCTCTCGTACCATCTGTGTGCCTCGGCTCGGGCGCCGACGTGCTCATATTGATCACCCAGCCGAAAGGCAGGCCAGGCATAGGCATTGAGAATATCTCTCTCGAAGCTCTCGCGGCGGATCATGCCCGCTCGCGGCACGCGATAACCCGGAGCAACGACTCGTTATCAGCGGCCACTTGATCGAGCGTCGTCTCGGCCGGTTTATGCTCCACCACGCTCACCAAACCGCGCGGTCGTGGCCAGTAATCGCGATTCAACCCCGGGTCCAAAAAGCAAGATGTCGCACTAAGCTTAATGGCAGGGACACAAGAGTTCGCCGGTCTCGCACAAGCCACTGTAAAAAAGCAGGTCCCCGCGATCGAAGCCTCCACTCTGCGTAAGCTCACCGCTGGGACAGGACTGACGGAAGCGCAATTGAGAGCAATCACAGCACCGCGAGGAAAAGCAGCGACGCAGTTGACCCGACAACAAACCGAGATAAGCGCCAAGGATATGCGCAAACGCGTCTTCACATGGATAGGCGATACAGATTTTACCAGAGCTGAACAGGAACGATTGCTCGATGCAGTTTCTCACGAGCATGATATCCCAACCCTTGAGCGAATGGGGGAAATCATTCGCGAAGCAAACAAAGAGGAGGTAGACTTAGAAGATGTCCTCAATCGACTTGACGATGCGCGACGACCATCCAGCGGAGCACCTGATACTCAACCTGCCGCACCCGGAGGACGAGAGCCTGCGGCCAATACTAACGCTGCTGGCCCCGCAGAACATAGCGGACCACCTGAACAAGCTGCCGGAACTCCCGAAGCAGGTACGCCACACGTGGCAGGCGCAACACGGGCTGCCGAACCAGGCAGTAGTGAACGCGCTGCATCAGGAAGCGGAGAAGAACCCGGAGTTCAAGAAACAAGTGCAGCACGTGCTGGATCTGTATCACCCGACGCCGAAGCCCGCGGCCTCCGCCTCCGCTTAAACAACCACTCCGAGAGCGGCTACATCACTCTCGATCTGTTCAATGACCTTGCCGACTTTGGCAAACGGTTGTGGGACACGAGCGTCACCTACGCAGAGTGGGCAGGCAAGATGACGCGGACGCTAGGCGAACGGGTAAAGACGCACCTCGGAAAAATCTTTAACAAGATTCATGGCCCGGTGCCGGAAAAACAGGACCAAGTGTTCGGGTCGATGAGGAGGGAAGAGGGGGCGCACGAGTTTGTTGGACAATCATTCAAGGCAATCGCTGATCGCCTGTCAATTCTTCCGTCTCCTAAAGGTGTAATACGCGATAGGACACCCGCGCAAATATTCGCGCGGGCCGGACAGTGGTTATTTCCACACTACAGCAAAATTATAACAGCCGGGGACGGCGTGCGTGTCCGGATAAGTAACCCGAACGAACCTGGTAAATGGGCCTTCTTACGTCACCTAACGCGCGAACGCAAAACGAATCAATTCCACGACAACAAAGCGCGCTGGGTCCCTGTTATTGAAGAGACCCTGAAAAACCCGCAAGTTCGTTTGCGTGATATAAACGGAGATCGAATCTATGTATCCCGCTATGAGGACACAAACCACGTAGTCATAGTCTCGCCAGAAGGGAATCTAAAAAATTTCGGCACGGGATCTTTCGCGGATCTCATGAGCCACTTCCCACGGACAGAACGCACCGGGATGGGGGAACGCCGCATTTCGTTAGGCGGCGCAACAGCAGAGCGGCCAGGTGATCGAGACGAACTTCCAGTAGAGTGGGCAGGCCGCTCTGCCAGAGCAGACGACCATCACCCCGGAGATCAGACAGCCTCTGGGCCTCTCTCCAAGGTTACTACGGATTCTCGCCAGAACGATACTACCGCACCTCCACCACCTCGCGAGTTGAACAAGGATTCTGGTCCTCCCCAATCACGCTACGAAAACAATACAGCACAGGAAATTTCGAGTGTCAACAGCCGCCCACACGACCGCTACGAATGGGCCAAGGGGCTGAACCATGTCCTCACCCAGATGGCCGGCGACCAGGATGCCACAGCCACGCAGCGGGCGCGCATGTCTTTGACATGACGTCGATGCCGCCGCGGCAGACGCACCTCGTCACCCTCAGTAATGACAATCCGCACTGGCTGACTTTCACGATCGACGGGCGGTATTGCTATGTGGCCGGCGAAAAAGGTGCTGGTGAGCAAACTGACATCGTTTCTACGGGGACCTATCAAAGAGTAGGTAGTTTGCCATCGTCGGAGGACCTGCTTGAGGTAGACTTCTCGGATGGGGTGGTGACGGCTGTAGGAAATCAATATGGCCTAGGCCGGGTTACAGTAACTACACCTACACCTACACCAAGTCCTACTTCGACACCTACTCCTACTGCTACGCCGACTGTAACACCTACCGTTACTCCTTTCCCAACCCCGACACCAACTGCGACGCCCACGCCGAGCGCAACGCCTACACCAACAACAACCCCAAATCCGACTCCTACTCCGACGGCTACTCCTCCGCCGCCCACGCCTACTCCCAGTGTAACTCCGACTCCTACTTCAACACCGACACCTACTTTAACACCAACCCCAACGCCTGTTCAGGGTCCCGCGATAACTGGACTCACCGTAGTGGATGTCGTCGCGCGTCAAGACATCGGGCCGCTAAGCAATGGCAGCACCGTCAATTTCAATGTCCCACTCAGTGTGCGGGCGGATGCGAGCAACACAGGGAGCGTTGTCTTCCAGCTCGATGGGCAGATTATCCAAACGGAGAACGTCGCGCCCTACACGATCGCCGGCAACGATGATAACGTTTACAATCCGTGGCAACCTGAGCCGGGGAACCATACTTTAGTGGTAACGCCATTTAGCGCGAGAGACGGCACCGGGACCAGTGGTGACCCGGTTACCGTCAGCTTCACAGCGAGAGCAATGCCCTGGCTAAATCGGCTCGATATCGTCGGCGTTCGCAATGGCAATCACATCGCCCCGCTTGCAGACGGGTCGGTATTCGATCTCGAGGACGAATTGACCGTGGTTGCTGATGCGCCGGCTGCAGGGAGCGTCGTATTCAAGCTCGACGGTGTCGTTATTCAGACCGAAAACATTGCGCCGTACTCGATCGCCGGAAACCGTGGGCGCCCCACTTGTGGAGGCAGAGCAAGACCGTTCCATCCGGGTCGAGGATCTGCCCGAAGGCGTCATGGGCGGGAGACGTCTGCCGCTGGCCAAGCAGCGACTGGTACCATTTCAAGCTGGCAGCTACGTCGGTTACCCCGATGATCGTCCACAAGCGTTTCATGGGTCCCTCCGCGGACTAACAAAATACAGATCAGCTATCGCAAGACCTGAGCAGCTGTCCATGACAGACAAAACGTGATCGGCAAACACAAAGGCACGGGCCGTCCCGCTATCTCGCGGTTCGCCGCCTCGCCTGGTTAGGCGGTAGTGTGGATTGCTCGCGTCCATTCATGCGCAGCCTTTCTTCTTCCAATATCCTGGAATGACAGCGCGAAAAGTCGCGGCATAAGCGACCACAGCGGAAAACAAACCGACAACGAAGCACATGGTGCAATAAAGGACCAATGCCCCCAATAAACCCAATGCGGATCTGAAGAATAGTGAAAGGTGATGTAAAACGGAGCGCCGCTCGGGTGTAGTTTGTAGACAATGAAAGCGTGCTTCGTAGCTGCGTCCCAAGAAGTAATTATAAATAGCGACAATAACAAGATGCCTTGCAAGCCAAGCAAAGTTTTCGCGACCCAAAGTGTGGCGGGTGCGTTCCAGAATGGATAAAATTCTGTGCTCGACATCGCGGACGGCAACTACCGCTAACGAGCTCACGCTCAGCCACGGCTCAGGGCAACGCAAACATTATGCCGGCCCTGGCGGGTGGCTGCTCACTGCGTCACACTAGCAACGCTGGACATCGAAAACAACGACGCAGTCTGAGCCGTTGGCTGCATCGTCTGGTTAGACGGATCAGTCATCGACCTGGAATTAGTTCTGTCTTATGGGTATGGTTGCCGACATGGACGGTGAAGTCGTCACCGATCGCGACAAGACGGTGCCTGGGGATGGGGGATCATAGAATACGACCGAGGTATCATCAGCTTGCACGTAGTTGTAGTGGATCTGTGGTGGCTTATATCGCGCCAGATCGTAGCCGGAGCGAATAGCCTGCGCTCTGGCTAGATGCAGCGCTTGCTGCTCTGTGAGCGACGAACATCCTGCGAGGATCGATGCACACAAGACCATGCGAACACTGCGCATGTATGCTTCGCGCGAGCGTTCATCCATCTAACGAGCAATAGGCATCCTGTCAACGCAATCGCAACTTCATCACTCGGGCGCTCAGGCGGTCAGTGCGGCTCCGATCGCCGCTACAGCTCGATCACCTGCGCGCTAAGGATGTCATCGCTGGCGCGGATTTGTTCGAGTAGTTCTCCACCAGGCGCGGCGTCGAGGTTCAAGACCATGAGGGCGGTGCCGCCGACCTGGTTTCTACTTAAGCTCATGGTGGCGATGTTGACGCTATGCTCGCCAAGTACTGTGCCGATGCGTCCGACCATTCCGGGACGGTCGGTGTTTTCCAGGATCATGATGACGCCGTGGGGGCGGGCTTCGACGAGATGGGTGTTGATGTGGACGATGCGCGGGGTAGCGCCGAAGAAGGCGCCGCCGACGGAGACGGAGCGGCCTTCGGCGGTGGCGGAAAGCTCGAGCATGTCCGAGTAATCGCCAGGCGCGCTCAATCGCGTCTCGGTGATGGCGAGGCCGAGGCTTTCGGCGAAGGCGGGGGCGTTGACTACGTTGATGTCGGGGCCGCCGGCGTTTTGCAGGAATCCTTTGAGCACGGCGCGGGTGATGGCGGTGGTATCGACCTCGTTAACTTTGCCGCTGTAGTTGATGTTGAGATGCTCGGTGTGGCGCGGCGCGAGCTGGGAAAGGAAACGGCCCAGCTTTTCCCCGAAGCGGAGATGCGGGCCGATAACGGCGAGCGTTTTTGCGTCGAGCGAAGGCATGTTGACGGCGTTGCGGATGGTGCCTTCAAGGAGCGCGGCGCGGATGGATTGCGCTATCTCTATCCCGACGCTTTCCTGCGCTTCGGCGGTGGATGCTCCGAGATGCGGGGTGAGGATGATGTTGGGGAATTGGCGCAGCGGCGAGTCAGCCGGGAGCGGTTCGGTTTCGAAAACATCGAGGGCGGCGCCGGCGACGTGACCGGTG
The DNA here is from genome assembly GCA_036809705.1 of Chthoniobacterales bacterium. Taxonomy (GTDB): domain Bacteria; phylum Verrucomicrobiota; class Verrucomicrobiia; order Chthoniobacterales; family UBA10450; genus AV69. Next base: position 7,935 of record DAIRIE010000033.1, on the reverse strand, counting down.
CGGATGGCGTGAGCTAACGAGGACTCGTCGAGAAGCCCGCCGCGGGCGCAGTTGATGATGCGGACTCTGCGTTTGGTTTTGGCGAGGCGATCCGCGTTCAGAATGTGATGGGTTTCGCGGGTAAGCGGCGTGTGGAGCGAGATGAAGTCTGCGAGCGGCAACAAATCGTCGAGTTCCTCCACCACTTCGACCTGGAGGCTGCGTGCGCGGGAGGCGGCGAGGTAGGGATCAAAGGCGAGGACGCGCATGCCGAAGGCGATGGCGCGCCGGCTTAGTTCGCTGCCGATGCGGCCCATGCCGATGACGCCAAGGGTTTTGTTGTAAAGCTCGACGCCTTCGAGGGTCTTGCGTTCCCATGCGCCGGCGCGCGTGGTGGCGTCGGCGCGGGCGATGTTGCGCGCGAGGCTGAGCAATAATGAAAAGGCATGCTCGGCGGTGGAGATGGTGTTGGCGCCGGGGGCGTTGAGCACGACGACGCCGCGGCGGGTGGCGGTCTCGACGTCGACGTTGTCAACGCCGACGCCGGCGCGACCGACGACGCGAAGCTTTTTCGCCGCATTTAAAATGGGAGCGGTGACTTTGGTTTGGCTGCGGACGATGAGCGCGGCGGCGTTGCCCATCGCCTCGCATAGTTGCGCTTCGCTTAGGCCAGTTTGGACGTGCACGTCGAGCGCGCCATCGCGCGTGAGCTCTTCGATGCCGCGCGACGAGATGGGATCAGCGACGAAGACTTTAGGCGGAGACATTGGTCAAACCTGTCGTGCAAAAGTCCGAGGAGTGCACGCGGCTGGCGGTGCAATTGCAGTCCGGCTCGAACTGATGGCGGCTGCGCCATTGCGGACTCTCGTAACAGCGACGCACGTGCCGAAATGCAGCGAAAAGGAAGTTCGTTGCGGCGGGCCGTCGCAACCAGCACGTGGGCCGCGCGCGCTCCCCCGGACTCGTGCTGCACGGCGTCATCCGAAGATGACGAGGCGGATGGTGTCGGGGAGTTGTTCGGCGACGTCGTTGACGACGTTGCCGCGGAGTAACGCCGCCAGAGTGCGGCGTTGTGATGTGCCGATGAGGAGATAATCAATGCCGAGTGTGGCCGCGGTGTCGAGAATGGTTGTGGCCGCGTCGGGGCTGACGGCGTAAACCGGCGCGACGCAAATCCCGCGCTCCTCGGCCAGCTTGAGCATCAGCGACATGATCGCGTTGGCTTCGGGATCGTCCTGCCATTTGGCGCGGCCAAGTGTGGCCGGGCCGCCGCCGTAATAGACGGCGATTTCTTTGACGTAGAGCACATAGAGGATGCCTTTGCGCAGTTGCGCTTCGTCGAGGGCGAAGCTGAGCACCGGCGTGATGCCGCGCGCGGCCACCATCAAACGCTGACCTTCCTCGAGGTTGGGCCGCATTGTTTCGGTTAGATTTGGCGTCACCATTTCCGCTACCTGGCGGGTGACGGTGAGGGTGGTCATGCCGTGCCGTTTCAGCGTGTAGGCACGGACGGCCAATCCGATCATAAGCACGCAGGCGACGAAGAAGAGCGCGTCCGGTTTTGTTTTTGCGAGCGTCATCTCGACCGCGGCAAGGATGACGAAGGTGATGCCGAAAAGGACGCGATCGAGCCAGGTGAAATCGACGGCGCGATTGACACAGCAGGAACCAAGATTGACCGCGATGGCGCCAACGACGCCGATGGCGTAGAGCCCGGCCAGCGCGGTGAAGTTGCCGGTCGTGATTAATACCAGTGCCGGCAGCATCATGGCGAGGAGCAAGGGGAGACTTGGCACTCCGTGGCGGTTGAGCCGGGTGAATTCGCGCGGCATTTCCCCGTCGCGCGCCATCATGAAAAGCAGACCAATCATGGCGACGATGGCGGTGTTCGACGCGCTGAGGAGAAGGAAGAAAAAGACAATGCCGACGATCCAGCCGAACAAATGTCCAAAGGCTGGCGAGACGGTCGCGGCGCCGAATTGTTCGGCGATAAAACGGAGCATGTCTTCGCTGCGGCGATCGAGCGCGTCGGTGACTTGCCAGGGTTCGGTGAGGCCATGCGACGCCAATACTCCGGGCAGCGAGAGCATGGCCCAGCCGAGGAGTGCGGTGCCGAAGACCACTTCGATGGCGACGGGAAAGATCGCTTTGAGTGACTCGCGACCGACGCGCGGGTGCTCGATGGTTGAGTCTGGATCGAGTTTCATCACGCCGGTGAGATTGGCGATGGATTCGGCGCCGCTGAGGGCGAGGATGACGCCGACGAATTGCACCCAAAGCTGAGTGACGCTTTCGTGCGGCGGCTGAAGGAAGTGCGTGGTCAAATGCGGCGCGGCGATCGCGATCAGCACCAGGACGACGAGCGCGGTGGGGACGGAGAGCGCGACGGCGAGACTGCCGCTGTGTTTTGGCCCGAAGTAATTCAGCAGCCCGAGCAGCGCGAGGACGGCGACGGTGCTGATGGAAATGTGATCGCGCAGAAAACCGATCCAGCCGATGTGCTCCGCGCCCGAGGTGATGTAGGTGAGCGCGGACCAGCCGCTGAGCGCGGCGGTGACGGTGAGATCGGCGATGAGCAAAAGCGCGCCGACGACGGCGAGCAATCGCCCTTGCGAACGCGCCGCGGAGTAAACGCCGCCGCCGTCAGGGAAATGTCGGCAGATAACGGCGTAGTTAATTCCGACCAGGCCAGTGACGGCGCAGACGGCTAGGATGATCGGGAAGGAGGAGAATCCCGCCGCGATGAAGGCGAGGCCGATGACGTAGGCCTTGCTCGTGCCCCAATCGCCATAGAGCAACGCGGCGGCGCGTTTCCAATCGACATTGCGCGGCCGATGGACTGCGCCGGCGCCTTGTGCAATCGGACTGGCCATTAGACCGTGGCCGCGCTTCCGCGACTGGCCCGGCGGCGCGATGAATCACTTTCCGCGGAGCGCACGCGGCCTTGCCCTTGCGGACTTTCTTGGGGGAAAGGAGGAACGGAAGTTCGTTGCGGCGGGCCGCCGCAACCGGCACGCGGGCCGCGTGCGCTCCTCGGAAGGTGGCGTGTCATGTCAGCCGAAGATGATGAGACGGATGTCGTCGGGCAAATGTTGGGCGATAGCGGTGGCGACGCTGCCGCGAAGCAGGTGCGCCATGCCGCTGCGTTGCGAGGCCCCGAGGATGAGAGCATCGACACCGAGCGTGGCGGTGAGATCGAGAATGGTGGCGGCGGCGTCGGGACTCACGGCGTAGATCGGCAGCACGGAAACGCCGCGCTCCTCGCCGAGCTTGAACATGGTGGACATGATGGCCTGCGCTTCGGGATCATCCTGCCAGCGCGGTTTCCCCAGCCCTGCAGTGGTGTTGGAAAAATAGACCGCAATCTCTTTTACATATAGCACGCAGAGCACCGCCTTGCGCAGTTGCGCTTCCTCCAGCGCGAAGCCGAGCACGGGCGTGATGCCGCGCGCGGCCACCATGATCTTTTGTCCTTCAGTGAGTCGCGGCTGCACGCCCGCGATCGTGTCGCTCGACACCATTTCGGCGACGCGGCGCGCGACCGTCATGGTTTTTAATCCTGAGACTTTGTGCGAGTAGGAGCGGAAGGCGAGGCCGACGAAGAGCACGCACATGGCGAAGAAGAGCGCGTCCGGTTTTGTCTTGGCGATGGTCAGCTCGACCGCGGCAAGCACGACGAAGGTGACGCCCATGCTGAGGCGTTCGTAAGGTCGGAGCGCGAGACGTTTGTTGAATGTGCAGGAGCCGAGATTGACCGCGATGGCGCCGACTACGCCGATGGCATAGAGGCCGGCGAGCGATGTGAACTTGCCGGTGACGACCAGGACGACGATGGGCACCACGATTGCGACCGCGAGCGGAATTTTGGGAACGCCGTAACGATTCAGGCGCGCGAGCTCGCGCGGCATCTCGCCGTCCTGGGCCATCATGAACATGACACCGATCAGCGCGACGACGGCGGTGTTGACCGCGCTGATGAGGAGCAAACCGAAGATGACGCCGACGATGACTCCGAAGAGCTGGCCGAACCAGGCGTCGGCGGCGAGTGTGCCGTAATGCTCGGCCAGAAAACGCAACATGTCCTCCTGATGCGCGATGAGCTGCGGCGTGAAGGATTTGGGCACGGACAACATGGCCCAGCCAAGGAGCAGCGTGCCGAGCACGACCTCGATGGCGACGGGCAGGATCGCTTTCGTGGCGGTGCGCGTGACCTTCGGTTTGTCGGGCGGGCTGTCGCGGTCGAGCTTCATCACGCCGGTGATGTTGGCGACGGCTTCGACGCCGCTGAGCGCGAGGATGACGCCGACGAATTGCACCCAAAGCTGGACGAGACTTTCGTGTCGCGGTTCCAGATACGCGCGGGTGAGATGCGGCGCGCAAAGAGCGACAATGGCGATGACGACGAGCACCGCCGGAATTGCCAGCCAGATGGAAACGCTGCCGCTGTGTTTCGGGCCGAAATAGTTAATGGCGCCGACCATGAGGATGAGTGCGATGGTCGCGATGCGCGCGTACGGTGTGGGCACGCCGAGATAGCTCACCGCCGCCCAACCGCTGAGCGCGGCTGTGACGACGAAGTTCGCCACCAGCAGCAGGGCGCCGACGGACGCGAGAAATCGGCTTTGCCGCCGCGCGGCTGAGTAAACGCCGCCGCCGTCCGGAAAATGTTTGCAGACAATAATGTAGTTGTAGCCGACGAAGGCGGTGAGCACGCAGACCGCGGCGATGATGGGCAACGAGCCGAATCCCGCCGCGACGAAAGCGAGACCGATGACGTAGGCCTTGCTCGTGCCCCAGTCGCCGTAGAGCAATGCCGCGGCGCGTTTCCAATCGACATTGCGCGGCCGATGCACTCCAGCCGCCTGCCCGGTGACGAGCTCAGCCATTCAGCGAAGCGCTCCCGCTGCAAAGCGTCCCGTAGCCGCTTCGCTGTGCGAAGCGCGGGAGGCGTGGTGCAGCACGATCAGCATGGCGGGCGTTCTCTCGCCGCCCACACGGCGACGGCTACAGGGTGGCGGGAAGGGGAACACGTTACACGCAACAATGGATTGCTGTGAGTTCGGCGACCACTTCGATTTCGGCTGTCTGCGGGAACATGTCGATGGGTGTGATTGAAGTGATGGTGAACGCCTTTTGCAACTCGCGCAGATCGCGCCCGAGCGTCGCTGGATTGCACGAAACATAGACTACGCGGGCGGGCGCGGAGCGGAGAACCGTGGCGCGCACAGCACTGCTTAACCCTTCCGCGGGCGGGTCGAGAATCAATGCGTCGCAGTGTTCAGTTTGCAGGCGGGAGCTGAGCTCGGCCGCAACATCGCCCGCGATATATTGCTCGTTAGGCTCCGCGGATTCTTGCGCTGCGGCAATGGCGTGCCGGTCCCAGTCGATGCCGACGATTTTCTCGAAGCGGGAGCGCAAGCGTTTCGCGAAAAATCCCGCGCCGCAATAAGCATCGATGAGCGTGCCGGTGGTCGAAGCAAGCAGGCGTTCGACAAGATCGAGCAGCAATGGCGCGGCGGCGTCGTTCGCCTGGGTGAAAACGCGGGCCGCGTCTGGCGCACGCAAAGTGTAGTGACCGTCTCGCGGGTGCGCCGCGCGCAATGGCGCGAGCTGCGCATTGACTTCGGGCGCGGCGATTGGGCAAAACTCGATGTCGAGCAACGCATTCGATTCGCGGCGGAAAAATCCCACCACGCCGTCGCGAGCGTGAACGGTAATGCGATTGCGATAGCGATACTCCAAGGGCGACGCGACGATCGCGTGCATCGGCGGGTCCGCGATGCCGCCGATGCGCGCGAGCGTTTGCCGCACCTGATTCGATTTGATCGCGAGCTGGTGTGCGTAGCTGATGTGCTGGTAAACGCAGCCGCCGCAGCTCCCGAAGTACGGGCAGGGCGGCTCGACGCGATGCGGTGATCTTTCCCGCACCGATTCCACCTCAGCCTCGATGAACTTCTTGTGCTCGCGCACGACGCGCGCGGAAACCGTTTCGCCATCGATGACGTAGGGAACGAAGGCCGCTTTGCCACCGATGCGGCCAACGCCTTTGCCGCCGAACGCGATATCGGTGATGGCAAGATCAACCACGCGTGTCATCCCGAGCGGAGCGAGGGACCGCACCTAGGTCAAGACCGGTTGAGAGGCCCCTTCGCCGTCGTTACGGCTCAGGATGACAGTCTTGCGATCAACCGCTTAATTATCCCGGCCCCAATCGTATTTCGTTTCGTTGCCAAGCTCGGGCGGGAACTCGGCATAGCCGGCGTGGATCCACGGAATATCACTCGGCAGCAGCGGGTAATAGCTTTGCCGATAGGCCGGCACGGGCCAGAGAAGAATTTCCAGTAACCCGGCGATGTGACGCGCGCCGGAACGCCCAATGCCGCGGACAACGCCGTAGCCAGCTGCGGCGGAATTGCCCTCGTTAGTATTAATCGTGGCAATCGTCACCGGTATTTCAGCCGGCGCCAGAACGAGATTAGCAATGCCGCGGCCAAGTTTCCGCGTCGGTCCATAATCGTTCGATGGCGGGTCCTGGATATCAGCGAAGGCGGTGCCGACAGTGGCGATGGCGGCGGCAAGCAGGGCAATCGTTTTCATACGCAGTTCCAAATTGAATCAAACGCGAAGCATTCCGACAATTTAATTTCGTCTGTCCGCGACCGGGTGGTTGCGGGTGGCGCGAATCGAGAGCGAGATGGTAATCGCCAGCACGACGATGATCACCAGAAGCAAGAGGTAATTCGGGATCGGCACGTGTTTCGACAGGATCATTTTCAGCCCGACGAAACCGAGAATGATGGCCAGGCCCTGACGCAGATAAATGAAGCGCTCCATCAGGTTCGCCAGCAGAAAGTAGAGCGAGCGCAGCCCGAGAATGGCGCAGATGTTCGAGGTGTAAACGATGAAGGTATCGGTGGTGATGGCAAAGACTGCTGGGATGGAATCGACGGCGAAGACGAGGTCCATCACGTCGATGACCAGGAGCACGAGCGCGAGCGGCGTGAGCATGAGTCGTCCATCGATGCGCGCGGTGAAATGCGAGTCGCGGAAATCGCGGGTCACCGGCAGAACTTTGCGGCACAACCGCAGGAGCCGGCTTTCTCCAAAATCACGTTCCTTTTTTTGGAATGCCATCCGCACCGCGGTGATGAGCAGGAAGAGGCCGAAAATATAGATGATGAAATGGAAGCGCTCGACCAGGGCGAGGCCGAGCCAGATCATGATTCCGCGCATGACGAGTGCGCCGACGATGCCCCAGACGAGCACGCGATGCTGCGGGATGGGCGGCACTTTGAAGTAGGCAAAGATGAGGACGAAAACGAAGATGTTATCGACGCTGAGCGAGTACTCGATGAGATAGCCGGTGAAGAAATCGAGCGCGGCGTCGGCGCCCTTGAGCTGGAGGACGACGAGATTAAAGGCGAGCGAAAGCAGAATCCAGATGCCGGTGCGCCGCGCGGCCGCGCGCATACTCAACTCGCGGTCGCGTTTTTTAAATTGAAACAGATCGACCGCGAGCGCGATGAAGACGCCGATGTGGAAGGCGATCCAAAACCAGATGCTGGTCGACAC
>DAIRIE010000033.1:0-332 GCA_036809705.1 Chthoniobacterales bacterium | reverse complement strand
GCTGTAGCGCCGCTCTGACCGCCGAGTTGCTAACAGCTAGCGCGCGTCTGCGTTCATAGACCGCCGCTAGGGAATTGCGCCCGCACGCCTTTTCCGTAAGGTGAACGACTCTTGATGGATGGAGAACTCGAGAAGCTCGTCGAAGCAGGCAAACTAACGACGAAACAAGCTCAGCAGCTCGAACAACTTCGACCGGGCGCATTTTGCCTTCACAAGAGCTGGGGTTTCGGCCGGGTGGCGGAGTGGAACCTTTTGCTCAATCAAATCGTCATCGATTTTAAAGCGAAACCGAAACATGCGATGCAGCTCGCTTACGCGGCGGATAATCTCAC
>DAIRIE010000032.1:12566-17050 GCA_036809705.1 Chthoniobacterales bacterium | reverse complement strand
TCGAAAATATCGAGACGCCTCGATTCCTCGGCGGGAGCCTCACCAGCATCGAACTGTAGGACGTCGCTTACCATTGGCGAAAGCAACACCTCTGGATTGGGAACGCTGCACAAGGTGCCGTCAAACCGTGCCAGTTCCCGGTTAGCACGACCCACAGGAAATCAGCGGTTCCCATTTCACGTCTCGAATGGGCAACGGCTCTGGGTGGAAGGGTTTCATCGAGAGTTGCAGAAAGCCTGTGAACTTGGAAACCAGTTTGTGTAAAGAAAAGTCGTGTTTGCTTAATACAAGCGGGTTTCCCCTAACTGCGCTTTGGGCAAACGCCCGGCTATCTGCCCCCGGTTTTCATTCTCGCTGTAACGCAGTGTCGCAAGATTTGCGCGCGGCTTTACACGCCCCGCGACCCCGGGGCCTTCCGCGTGTGTAGGCATTGCATGTCTCATTTGAGTCATTACATTGTCTCAATGCAATGAATGAGGCATCGTCAGTGGGAAAAGTCGCCAGCGTGCAGCGTGAGATCGAGCGAATGCGTTCCGGTTTGGCGTTTCGATCAGTGCAAAATCTGCAAAAGGCGCTCGACCTCCCTATGACGACGATCGCCACCGTCCTCGGGATGTCGCGCGCCACTTTGCACCGGCGTAAGCGCGAGGGAAAAATCGATGGGAACGAAGCGGAACGTCTTGTCCGTTACGAGCGGCTGCTTCAACAGGCGCAAAGCGTCTTTGGCGGTCGAGCCGAGGCGCGCGAATGGCTGACGCATCAGCAGCCGGGACTCGGCGGCGCGGTGCCGGTGCAGTTCGCGGTGACGGAGCTGGGCGCGCGTGAAGTGGAGAATCTCCTCGGTCGCATCGAATACAGCGTCTATTCCTGATGGCCGACGTCGTCGGCTGGCGCATCGTCAAAGCGAAACACGCCGGCGGCGCATTTTCTGGCGAAGGCGCGCGCATATTCGCGGGCCGCTGGAATTCGGCCGGTGTGTCGATGGTTTATTGCAGCGAAAATCTCGCTCTCGCCGCGCTGGAAATCCTGGTGCATTGCCAGCCGGTCGCGATGGGGGACAGGTGGCGCGCCTTTCGCGTCACCTGGAATGAAGCGCTGATGAGTGCGATCGATTCGAAGTCATTGCCGCGCGGCTGGAATGCGCAGCCGCCAGGTCCAGCCTCTCAGCGCATCGGCGACGAATGGGTGGAAACGCGACGTTCAGCTGTCCTCGCCGTTTCCAGCGTGATCATTCCATTGGAGCGAACATTTTTGCTTAATCCCAAGCATCGCGATTTTATCAAGATCAAACATCGCGCCGCGGGCGAGTTCGCGCTCGATCAAAGACTCGGTCGCTGACGTAGGCGCAGTCCACGGTCCCTGCCGCTGAGGACAGCGGCAGCTACAACGCGAGCTCGGATGTCAGGGTTCCACACTCGCATCGGCTCCGGGAGCCGATCCTGCCGGACTCGTCGCTGCGCCGTTCCGAATGATTTTCCCCTCTTTCATGACAAACATGACGCGCTCTGTCCCAGTGATGTCTTGCGTGGGATCACCCGGAATCGCGACAACATCGGCCAGCTTACCCTTCTCGAGAGTGCCAAGTTTCTGCGAGATGCCGAGCAGTTCCGCATCACTGCTAGTCGCAGCCTTGAGCGCTTCGATCGGCGGCAATCCCAAATCAACCATCAGCTTAAATTCTTTCCCATTCTGCCCGTGCGGATAAACCGCTGCGTCAGTGCCGAAGCCAATCTTCAGGCCGAGACGCACGGCGTTGCGGAACATCTCCGAGCGCGCCGCTGCCGCCGCTTTCGCCTTGGCCTGCAACGCCGGCGGGTAGTTGCCGAGTTTCCCCAGAATGTATTCCGTCGCCATCAGTGTCGGCACCAGATACGTCCCTTTGTTTTTCATCAATTGCAGCGTCTCCGGTTTCAAAAACGATCCGTGCTCGATGGAATCGACGCCGGCCTCGATGGCTTCGCGCGCGGCCTGATCACCATGGCAATGCACCGCCACTTTTTTCCGCAGGCGATGACATTCATCCACCAGCGCGGCCATTTCCGCGGCGGTGAATTGCGGCGTATCCACTTCATCCGCGAGCGACAGAACGCCTCCAGATACGGCGGCTTTGATAACGTCGGCGCCGTTTTTCACCTCGAAACGCACCGCCTGCCGGATCGCATCAGGTCCATCGGCGATGCCTTCGCTGGCATCCGGTTCGTGACCGAAAAGCAAATCGCGAAAACCGCTGGTCGGATCGAAATGCCCACCCGTCGCGCCGATGCCCTTGGTCGCGACGAGCATGCGGGGGCCGATGACATAACCTTTGTTGATGGCATTGCGCAGCGCGACATCGACGAACTCGCGACTGCCGATGAAACGGCTGCCGAGATCGCGCACGGTGGTAAAGCCCGCCTCGACCGTGGCACGGGCAAAGACGGTGGCGTGAATCGCCTGCTCGCTCACGTTGAGGTCCAGCTCATCCAAACGGCGCTTGTTGAAGTCGCCTGAGTAATCCGCCGTCAGATGCGTGTGCGCATCCATAAATCCCGGCGACAAAGTGACATCGCCGAGATCGATAACCTGCGCGTTGGGCGGAATGGCAATGTTCGCCCCGGCATCGGTAATCTTATCGTTTTGGACGACGACGACGGCGTTCGGCACTAACGAGCGCGATTTCCCGTCGAACATGCGCGCCGCTTTGAGCGCAATGATGTTGTCGGCCGCGGATGCGGAGGTAAGCGCGAAGAGCAACGCGCAGAAGAAACGAGCGAAGGTCATGGTGCGAGTTAGCAAACTGAAGCGCGTTTCACAAGCCGTTATCGCTCTCGGGTGATCGCCTCGCATTTTGTCATCCTACCCGTGGAAGTTACCTCAAAGCTGCCGCCGCGGAATCCCTCGACTTCGGTTGGGATGACAAAGCCCGGATCGCGTTACATACTTCTCCATGGTTCGCGTTTCCGTCGAGTACACCGGTGACCTCCATTGCGAGGCGACGCATGATCCGTCGCAATCGCATATTGAGACCGACGCCCCCGCTGACAATAAAGGAAAGGGCCAAACGTTCTCGCCCACTGATCTCGTCGCGACCGCGCTCGGTACATGCATCAGCACAACGATGGGCATCAAAGCGGAAGAACTCGGTGTCGATCTGCGCGGTATGAGCGTCTCGGTGCAGAAGGAAATGTCCAAGGACGCGCCGCGGAGGATCGTGGCGCTACCATCGGAAGTTCATATTCCGCTGCCTGTGGATTCTCCATATCGCGAGACACTCGAGCAGACCGCGCTCAACTGTCCGGTGCACAAGAGTCTCCCAGTCGAGATCCAGCGCCCGACGAAATTCTTCTGGGAAGGTTAACGACAATCTGCGTCGGCTGGGCCGGGGGAATGCTGGCGCTGTTTACCGCCTCGATCGGAAACACGGCACCGATCGCGCCTCCGCCGGAAGGCAAACTCTATCAAGGCTTCTATTATGACGGCATGGGCAGTGATACCCACGATCCCACCGAGCACGATTTCACGCCCGCGGACGTTCACCAGTACCAACGCATAGCCGGCGCCAAGACGGCATGGATTTATTTCTCGGATAACTGGTTCGAATCGCGCGCCTTTCCTGACGCGATCTGCCGGTCGATTCGCGATCTCGGCAAAATCCCTTTCCTGCGGCTGATGCTGCGCTCGAGCGTCGAGCAATCGCGCGTCGAGAAGACGTTCACCATCAAGCGAATTAACGACGGTGAGTTTGACCATGATCTGCGTGCGTGGGCTCAGGGAGCTAAAGCGTTCGGCTCGCCCATTCTCATCGAGTGGGGAACGGAACCTAACGGGAAATGGTTTAGCTGGAACGGCAAATGGAATGGAGGGCTGCACAGCGGACCGGCGAATTACATCCGGGCCCACCGGCACATCGTGGACATCGTGCGCAGCGAAGGAGCGGACAACCTGCAATGGGTCTGGCACGTCAACTGGGACGATGACCCGGAACAACATTGGAATGCATTCGAGAATTACTTTCCCGGCCAGGAGTATTGCGACTGGATCGCGCTCAGCATCTACGGCCCGCTCACGCCGATGACACGCGACGGCTGCGAGAGCTTCCACGAGAAAATGAGTGCCGCCTATCCGCGCCTTATAAAGGTTGCGGCTGGCAAACCGATCATCGTCGCGGAGTTCGGCTGCGCCTTGCATAACAAACATTGCGATGCGGCGGAGTGGGCGTGCGCCGCGCTGGATGAAATTTTCTCCGGTCGCTGGCCTGCGATCATCGGCTTCTGCTGGTGGAACGAAGGGTGGCAGAATGATGACAATTCCAAACACGACACCGACATGATCATCTGGCATGACGCGGCTCTCGCGCATGTCTTTCACGAACAACTCGCGCAACATTCCGGCAAAATCGTGTCTCCGCCGCCGCCCCCATGATTTTCCTGTTCGGCTGCCGCAATCGTTCCACAATCGGCGCATGAAACTCCGAAACATCGTCGCGGTTTGTCTCTTCGCTTTGG
>DAIRIE010000032.1:0-12556 GCA_036809705.1 Chthoniobacterales bacterium | reverse complement strand
CGAGAATGATTCGCTGGCGCAATTTGGTGATGATTTCTGGAAGTGGCGGGCGCAGTTCGCGCCATTCACCGGCGATGACGTTAACCGCACCGAACGGCCCGGCGGCAAGCGCGACTGGTCGCGAGCTTCCATGGACAAACGCCGCCATGATCTCGCCGCATTCGAAACGCAGTGGAAGAAGCTGGAGAACGGCAGCGCGCCCGTGGCGCAGCAGGTGGATTATCGTTTGCTCGGCTCGGCTCTGGCGCGGGTGCGCTGGGAACTCGACATCAACCCTCGCTGGGAACGCGATCCTAATTTCTATCTCGAACAAACTCTGACCTCGGTAGTTGAAGCGCTGACCGTGCCGGCTCCGTTCGACGCAGGGCGCAGCTCAGAGATTCTCGCCCGGCTGCAAAACATCCCATCCATCCTGCAGAGCGCGCAGGAGAATCTGCGCAATCCACCCGCGCCGTTTGCCACCGTCGCGATTGAGGCGCTGTCAAGCATCCGGCCCCAATTGCGCAAAATGTCTGCAGCATTGGCGCCACAGACGACGTTAAAGCCGGAGGAACTGGAGAGCGCCACTAACAACGCTGCCGATGCGCTGGAAAAGTTCCGCGACTTCTTGCGTGACCGCTTGCCCTCACTCCCGCAGGAGACCGCTCTTGGCCGCGAGGCCTACCTCTTCTTCCTTAAAAACGTCGCGCTCTACCCCTACTCGCCGGAAGAGATTCTCGCCATGGGTCAGCAGGAGTGGAATCGCGCGGTCGCCTTTGAGACTTATGAACGGGAGCGTAACGCCGGAACTCCGCCACTAAAGCTGGCGACAGATACCGCCACGTGGATGAAGGACGCGAGCGCGAAAGAAGAGCAGGTCCGCGAGTTCCTGGAGAAACATAATATCCTGACCGTTCCTCGCTGGGTGCAACATTATACTCTGCGGTCGATTCCCGCCTATCTATCAGCCTTGAATTTTGGAGAAGACGACGACTTCACTTCTCCTTCGCGACTCACTGAAAACTGCGTCCGTTACGTGGCCGAACCCTCCTCTACCATGGGCTATTTCATGCGCGCGACCGCGCAAGATCCGCGGCCACTCACGGTGCACGAAGGAATACCTGGCCACTATCTCCAGCTCTGCCTTTCCTGGAAACAGGAAGATCCTATTCGCCATTACTACTACGACTCGGGTGCCAACGAAGGCATCGGCTTCTATGCCGAGGAAATGATGTTGCAGGCTGGCTTGTTCGATGACAGCCCGCACACGCGCGAGATCATCTATAACTTCATGCGTTTGCGCGCGCTCCGGGTCGAAGTTGACGTTAAGCTTGCTCTTGGCCAGTTCTCGTTAGCCCAGGCAGCGAAGTATCTGGAAGAAAAGGTGCCGATGGATGCCGCCACTGCACGGCAGGAAACGATCGCCTTTTCCACCGCGCCCGGTCAGGCCATCTCATATCAAATCGGCAAACTCCAGATCATGAAGTTCCTCGCGGAAGCGCGTCTTCAACAAGGCGAGACATTTAACCTGCGGGCCTTCCACGATTTTGTCTGGAAGAATGGCAACGTCCCGATTGCGCTGCAACGCTGGGAGTATCTGGCGGCGACGGAATAGCTAACGCTCCACTTGCAGCAGAATACAGGGACCGTTGTTGTTGGTCGTTAGCTCCTTGTTGAGCAATTGCACTTTGCTGAAACCGCTCTCGAACAGCATGTCCGCTAACGAGCCTACGGTCGGCAGGAAGGATTGCGGAGCTGCGCCGGTCAAGGGATGACCGGGCGGCTCATCCAGCATGCGGCCGCGGAAACTACCTTCGGTCACTGTCGCCTCGGCCTCGGCGCAGATCACCGTCCAAATCCAGAGAAAGCGTGTCGCTTCGGCCGCGCGCGCAATGAACCGCGCCGGATCGCGCAGGTGATAGAGCAGCCCGACACAAAAAATGGCATCGTAGTTTTGTCCGAAGCTGCGACGCGGGTTAGCCAGATCATCCTGGAGGAAGCGGGCGTTTCCAACGTTGTGCAGCGACAGGAGAAACCGTGCTTTACGCAGATTCTCTTCCCGCAGATCGACAGCGACGATCTTGGCATTCGGGAATGCGCGGGCGAGCATCACGGTATGGCCGCCTTCCAGGCAACCGCACTCCAGAATCCGGGCTAAAGGCTCGCCGCGCGCGCGGAGCGCTTCGACGAATCGCATCACCCGCGAATCGTTTTCCGGGAAGTAGTCGCCGCCGTAACGGACACCTTCCCACTCGAAGCCCGTGATCCACGGACCCAGTGCCTCGACTTGGGAACGAATCGAGGACATGAATGGGCGCGCGCGAGCGCGAACAGCTACTCGACGATTTCCAGACCCATCTGCCGCGCCGTCCCGGCGATGATGCGGAAAGCAGCTTCGTCGTTGCGCGCGTTCAAATCCTTGCTCTTCGTCTTAACGATATCCATCACTTGTTTGCGCGTAACTTTGCCGACCTTCGTCTTGTTAGGCTCCTTTGAGCCAGCGGCGATATTAGCCGCTTTTTTCAACAGCACCGCCGCCGGAGGACTTTTGGTGATAAAAGTGAAGCTCTTATCTTTGAAAACAGTAATGACGACGGGAAGTATGTCACCGGCTTGTTTCTGGGTGGCGGCGTTGAACTCCTTGCAGAAGGCCATGATGTTCACGCCACGAGGACCGAGTGCGGTGCCGACTGGAGGCGCCGGGTTAGCCTGACCTGCCGGTATCTGTAGTTTAATGTGAGCTACTATTTCCTTAGCCATGCGATAAGTTGATAGTCGTTAGTTGAGAGCCACTGCTAGCCGCGCTCGACCTGCCAGTATTCGAGTTCCACCGGAGTAGCTCGCCCGAAGATAGTCACTGAAACGCGCAGCTTGCCGCGTTCCGGGTCGATCTCCTCCACGACGCCGTTCTGGTTCTGGAACGGCCCGTCAGCTACCTTTACCGTCTCACCGACTTCGAAGCTGACCTTCGGTTTCACCTTCTCCTCGCGCTCCTTCATCTGCGCGAGCATTGACTCGACCTCGTTAGGCCGCATCGGAATAGGCTTGTCCTTCGTCCCCGCAAACCCGATCACCCCAGGGGTGTCTTTGATGAAATACCAGGTGCGATCGACGAGCTGATTATTTTCATCGAGGAGGTGCATGTTCACAATCAAGTAACCGGGAAAAAACTTGCGCGTGCTCTCGCTTTTCTTGCCCTTCTTGATCTCGGAGACACGCTCCGTCGGCACCAGCACTTCGTAGATGACATCACTCATCTCTTCGGTCTTGACCCGCTTCTCGATGTTATCGCGCACCTTATTCTCCTGACCGGACAGAACGTGAACAACGAACCATTGATCCTTAGCTGCGAGTGCCTGAGCCATAGCTAGTGAACGCGAGTGAAAAAGTGAACGACGTTAACCAGGATGAAATCGAACAATGCGACGTAGCCGCCGAGAAGGAGCATGGCAATGATGACGACCATGGTAGAATCGGTCAGTTCTTTATAGCGGCGAACACCTTTCTCCTTTGGGTCCCAGGGCCAGGAAGCTTTCTGAAGCTCGAGCTTCACTTCGGTGAAGAAGCTTTTGACCTTGGCTAGCATGGAAAGGATGAAGGATGAAGGCGGAAGGATGAAAAGGAAAAGCTTCTGGAGAGATGTGCAGTGATTTCATCCTTCATAATTCATCCTTCATCCTTTCGAACACGCCAGGAGGGACTCGAACCCCCAACCGACGGTTTTGGAGACCGCTACTCTACCAATTGAGCTACTGGCGTTCGTTCTATCATTCTGAGCGAAGCGCAGCGTAGCCGAAGACTCTTTATTCTCAATGTTAAAGATGTCTCGGCTTCGCTCGACATGACAAAGGTTAGTCCAAAATATCGCTCACGCGACCGGCGCCGACGGTTTTTCCACCCTCGCGGATGGCGAACCGAATCGTTTTCTCCATCGCGATGGGTTTATTCAATTCCACGTCGATGGCAACGTTGTCGCCCGGCATCACCATTTCGACCCCGTCCGGCAACTTTACCGTTCCGGTCACGTCAGTCGTCCGGAAATAAAATTGGGGTCGGTAATTGGTGAAGAAGGGCGTGTGACGGCCGCCTTCTTCCTTGCTCAAGACATAGACCTCCGCCTTAAACTTAGTATGCGGCTTGATCGTGCCGGGCTTGGCGATGACCTGGCCGCGCTCAATGTCTTCCTTCTTCGTGCCGCGGAGTAGGACGCCGACGTTATCGCCCGCGCGCGCTTCATCGAGCAGCTTGCGAAACATCTCGATGTCGGTCGCCACCGTTTTAGCCGTGTTCTTAATGCCGACGATCTCGACTTCCTCCATTTTCTTGAGGATGCCGCGCTCGACACGACCGGTCGCGACCGTGCCACGACCTTCGATGTTGAACACGTCTTCCACCGGCATCAGGAACGGCTGATCCACCGGCCGCTCCGGCACGGGGATGTAGTCATCAATAGCGGAGACGAGCGCGAGAATGTTTTTCTCCTGGTCGGCATCGCCATCGAGCGCCTTGAGCGCGCTGCCTTTGACGATGGGAATTTTGTCGCCCGGAAATTCATATTGCGTGAGCAGATCGCGCACTTCCATTTCCACGAGATCGAGCAATTCGGGATCGTCCACCATGTCGACCTTGTTCAGGAAGACGACGATGGAAGGCACGCCAACCTGGCGAGCTAACAAGATGTGTTCGCGCGTTTGCGGCATCGGGCCGTCGGCGGCGGAGACCACGAGGATGGCGCCGTCCATTTGCGCCGCGCCGGTGATCATGTTCTTGACGTAATCAGCGTGGCCGGGGCAATCGACGTGCGCATAGTGGCGCTTCTCGCTCTGGTATTCGACGTGAGCGGTGTTGATGGTGATGCCGCGCTCTTTTTCTTCGGGTGCGTTGTCGATGTCGTCGTATTTACGCGCCTCGGCCATTCCCTTCTTAGCGAGAATGGTGGTAATAGCTGCGGTTAGGGTTGTCTTGCCGTGGTCGACGTGACCGATGGTGCCGACGTTCACGTGCGGCTTGTCGCGTTTGAATGCTTCCTTGGCCATTGTAATTGTCCTTTTTTAACTAAACTGCGTCTCTTCCTGGTGTGATGGTCGAGTTCCAACATCTGGAGCCCATGACCGGGATTGAACCGGTGACCTCGTCCTTACCAAGGACGTGCTCTACCAACTGAGCTACATGGGCAAACCGGTTACGCTCCCGCCAGAGAAGCAAAAGTCCCAGAGCCGCCTCGAATTTAAACGACCATGGGACCGCCCCGCTCCAGCAAAAAGCGAATCGGAAATTAACAGCGCGCCCGGGACTGTCAAAGATATTTCTCTCGGCGCAGCCGTGTCGCTGGCGAAGATTTTAACAGGCCCGCGCAGCCTGTCATCCGGAACGGGTGAGGGCTCTCTCTTACGCTCATCCGTCACATGTCATCGGCAATCATCTCAAGAGCGGTGAGGTGCCTCGCCGCCTGCGCGGTTCGGGATGACACCTGATCTGACGATCAGCGGATGCGACCGCTCGAGGCGTCAGCTTCATCATCGCTGCCACGGCCGCGACGGCTTATGGCGAAGATGATGGCGACCAGAACAAGCAACACCACCAGGCCGATGCCGACGTTCATCGGCGTCATCAACCCGGGCGAAGGCGTCGGCGTCGGCGCGGATGGCGGAGGCGCGTTTTTCGCGGCCAGGAAATTTTGCGCGTACTGCAAGCGCTGCTGCGTGTCGTAGTCGTTAGGATTGATCTTTAGCGTCTGCTGGTAATCGGCGATGCCTTTCTCGTAGTCCTGAAGGTAAGTGACGTAGGTATAGCCGCGCTTGGCATAAACATCCGGATCGGGTTTAATCTCGTAAGCCTGCGCGTCATTCGGCTCCGCCTGAATGACCGCGGTGAAATCCGCGATCGCCTTGTCCCAATCCGTCATGCCGATTTCGGCAAATCCGCGAATGCGCAACGCATTAATGTCGTCGGGTTTGAGCTCCAGCGCCTTGTTCAGATCAGGCAACGCGTCAGAGTATTGCTTTTGCATGGTCAACGTCTGGCCGCGCTCGAAGTATCCCATCGGATCAGTCGGCGCGATCTCAATCGCTTTCGCAAAATCCGACAATGCCTCCGGAAACTTTTGCTGCGCGCGATAGACGGTGCCGCGATCATTGTAAGCGCGCTCGTTTTTCGGGTCGGCCTCGATCGCCGCATTGAACTCAGCGATGGCCTGGTCGTATTGCTTTTGCTGGGCCAGCTCCACGCCCTTGTTCAAGTGATTGGCCGAGCTGTCGGCCGTTTTCCCGTGCGCGCTCAGGGCCAGGCCGGCCATGGCCAACGCCGCCGCTGCTCTTATGACTTGATGTTTGAAAATGCTCATCTCTCCTCCTCCGCGGACATTTACTGCGCAATCCATCGCCGCTAAGCGAGCAAAATCCCAGCGAAATCGAAAATGCCACGTGGAACTGCCCGGCCTCATCACCTTTCGCGCGGCTACCTCGCCGTTTTTGCCACCGTCATCATCTGGTCGCTGCCCTCCCTTTTTCAATATTACCTGCTGCGCTACTACGACATCTGGGCGCAGAACTTCTACCGCTACGCCGTCGCGTGTCTCGCCATCGCGCCGCTCGTCCTCGTGCGCGTCCGGCGCGGCGGACCGCGGCTCGACCTGCGCGCATTCGGCCTCTGCCTCGTTCCTGCATTGCCAAACGTCGTGCACCAGGTCACCCAAACTGTCGCTCTCTTCTATATAGGTCCGGGCGTTTACGCCATCTTCGCCCGCTCTTCAGTAATCGTGACCGCGCTGCTCGCGCTCATTTTCTTCCCCGAGGAACGACGCGTTCTCCGCCAATGGCAGTTCCAGCTCGGCACCGTTCTTGGATTGTTCGGCGCGGTCGGCGTCTTCTGGTTTCAACCCGGCACCGACGTCGGTCACCTCGCCCTTCGCGGAATGCTCATCGCGTTCACTTCGACCTTTTGCTGGGCGCTCTACGGCACATTTGTGAAACGGCCGGCCGCGCGGCTCGGCTCGGTGCGCAGCTTCGGCATCGTCAGCCTCATCACCTCTGCCTTTCTTCTTCCGCTCACCTGCGCCTTCGGCAACATCGCCACGCCCCTGCACGTGAGCTGGCAGGTGAATCTCATTCTCGTGATTTCCGCCGTCGTCTGCATCACCATGGCGCACGTCCTGTATTACGTCGCCATCCAGGAACTCGGCGTTGCCCTCGCCCAAACGCTCCAGCTCCTCTGCCCGCTCGGCGCACTGACTCTCTCCGCCCTGATTTTCCACGAGCGCCTCTCCGTAGCTCAACTCCTCAGCGCCGGCATCCTGCTCAGCGGCGCCTTCCTCGCCATGCGCGTGAAACCGGCCGAGTTCACCGAATCGACGGAGAATATCTAATTTGAAAGCCAGAACCCAGAAACGGAATGAAGCAGGAAAAATGCTTGTTTCCTGTCCTCCTGCTTTCCTGATTCATTATTTCTTTTTTTGGTTTTCTGGTTTCAAATTCACCCCTTCTTCAGCGCCTCCGCCTTGCGCACCAGCTCGATGAATCCCGCGCGATAACCATTCGCATCCGCGCCTTTGCCCTCCTGCGCCCATTCCCGCACCGCGCCGAACGTCCCGCTCCCCTTGAACTCGGAATCGCGCAGCACCATTCCGAATTCCGCCACCGCCACCGCAAATTTGAAATCGTTAGAAGCATTCGCGAATTGCTTCCCATCGTCCACCAGCGCGCGCTCGATCAACTCACTCTTCTCACCGTCTGGCTTTTTGTAACGCAGCTTCACCGTCAGCATCTCGTTAGAATTTGCCGGCTGCTGCGCGGGCGACGCATACTTCAGCGCATCCACCGGCGGCACACTCGGACTCACCGCCGCCCCCACCGGCACCACCTCATACAAAGCCGTCACCGTATGCCCCGCGCCGATCTCCCCCGCATCGATCTTATCGTTATTAAAATCCTCCTTCCGCAACATCCGCTTCTCATAACCGATCAGCCGATACGAGCTAACGACTCGCGGATTCCATTCCACCTGCACCTTTACATCCTTCGCGATCGTCACCAGCGTGCCATTCATCTGCTGCACCAAAACCTTGCGCGCTTCATCCAGCGAATCGAGATACGCGTAGTTCCCGTTCCCCTTGTCCGCCAGCTTCTGCATCGTTCCATCTTTCAAATTGTCATCGCCCACGCCGAGCACGCTTAGGAACACCCCGCTCTTCGCCTTCTCCTCGATTAACCGGATGAGCTCACCCTGGCTCGTCACGCCGATGTTGAAATCACCGTCGGTCGCCAGGATCACGCGATTCACTCCACCTTTGATGAAATTGTCAGCCGCCGTCTTGTAAGCCAGCTCGATTCCTTCGGCACCGTTGGTCGAGCCGCCCGGCTGCAAGTTCTCGATCCCCGACAAAATCTGTTCCTTGTTAGCTCCGCTCGTTGACGGCAGCGCCAGGCCCGATGCGCCTGCGTAAACCACAATCGCCACGCGGTCATTCTCCGTCAGCTTCTCCACCAACAAACGCATCGCCTGTTTCACCAGCGGCAAACGATTCGCCGGCGTCATCGAACCCGAAACATCGAGCAGAAAGACGAGATTGCTCGCGCCGCGCTCCTTCTGCGCGATCTCCCGTCCTTTTAACCCGACGCGCACCAGCCGATGCGAGTTGTTCCATGGGCAACTTGCCGTCTCGAGATTGATCGAGAATGGCTCGTCCGCTTTCGGCTGCGGATAATCATAAGGAAAATAGTTAATCATCTCCTCAATCCGCACCGCATCCACCGGCGGCAGTTTCCCTTCGTTCAGAAAACGCCGCACGATGGCGTAGGAAGCCGTGTCCACATCGATGGAGAAGGTCGAGAGCGGATCCGCCGCCGCAGTCAGGAATGCGCTCTCGACGAAGTGCCCGTAATCGGCGGTGTTGAAGTCCTGCCGATACATTCCTTTCGCGGCTTCAAACTGCTCGGTTTTGTTCGCAGCAATTGAGTTCACCGTTGTCGGCGCTGCCGCACCCGGCGCAGCTTTGGACTTGGCGTCTGCCTTCGGAAGTTGTCGCGTCTTCGCAAGTCCTCCGGCCGCGTACGTGTCGCGAGATTCCGCAGGCATAACCTTTGCCGGTAGCACCTCCGTCAGCATCATCGGCGTTGACGTCGGCGAGCTCTGCGCGACCTCCCCTTCGATAGCGCCTGGCTGCTCCTCTGCCGCGGTCGAGACATTCGAGCCAGTGACAATCGTGCGCTCCGTTGCTGGCGGAAGATTAAGTCTTTCTCTCGAGGACACTCGCTTCTGCTGCAGCTGATAGCTCCCGAAGACGAGCAGGCCGATCACCGCGAACACCGCCAGCACTGCCGCGATCGCCAGCGGCCGCGCGATCGACCAGAACCACGGATCATCGCGAATGTCGCTCAGGTTGGCCGAAAGCGCCTCGTGGCCTGGAGGGACGGGCACAGCTTGCTCGTCGTGCCGAGTCCCGTCCCCATTTTCCTTCTTCAACTCCGCCGCATACTCCGCCCGCAACAATCTCGCCAGCGCCGCCGTCTCCCTCACCGCTTCCTGCGCTCCAAGTGAGTCCGCAATCTCACCCGCCACTTCCGCGCGCTCGCTTTCATCCAGCTCATCCAGCGCGTAAGCCGTCAATTTCGGATCATCCAGGTTCATATCTCGTTAGGTCGTCTTTGGTTGAAATGGAAGGAACTCCTTCGCTGCACCCGCGTACTTCCGTCGCAGCGTTCTAAGCGCGGTGTGAATCAGCACGCCGACGTTGTTCGCCGTCGTCTTCGTGATCTCCGCGATCTGCTGATAACTCAGATCGTTCTGAAATTTTAACTGCAGCACTTCCTGCTGCCGCGGCGGCAGCGTGGCCACGATCTTGAGCAAAAATCCCGCAGCTTCCTCTTGCTCGATCTGTGCAAATGGCATCGGCTGCTCGTCCTCGCGCTGCTTTATTGTTTGCTCATCCAGGAACGTCATACGTTTCTCCTTTCGGCAAACATTCAGGGCACCGTTGCGGCAAACGGTGAAGAGCCACGTCGCCGGCTCGCGTCCGCTCGAAAACGCACCATTGTTTTGGAACTTCACAAACGTCTCCTGCACCACGTCACGCGCCCGCTCACGATCACCCGTGATGCGCGCGGCAAATTGCAGCAGTGGAATTTCAAACCGCCGCAGCACTGTCTGCATTCGCTCCGAGTCGCCTTCACGCATAACTCCGTTACCAAGCTTAACGCGCGAGCCGGCGAAAACTTAGAGGATTTCCTTGCGCAGTGTGGAGACAGCCCCTTGAGGCGCTGGTCTCAGCCGGCGAATGGGAGCACAAATCGGCGTTTGGCCCAAACGCCTCTACCCTTCGCTACTGCACCGTGAGCGTCAGGTCGTTGCCATCGCCACCTTGATAGTTGGCTTTGAGGGCATTGAGCCGGTGTTATAAACGGCGCCATCGAGCAGGTTATCGAACCTGCCGGAGATCGCGTTCGCTGAAGTGTTGTTGATCACCTTGAACACGCGGCCTTTTGCCAGCTTCCCGGTGCTATCATCGACAATGTGAAACGTGACGTTGTTGTCGAGAGTCACGCCCGCGGCGCTCACCTCGGATAGCGCGCCCTGTCCATCCAACACCAATTCGTATTCAGAAAAGGCGTCAAAGGTCAGCACGCGCTGTATCGTCAAAGTGCTCGCCGTCACCGCATCGCTCACCGGGATCAAGACGGCGCCGCCGCCGGTAGCCGTTCCCATCGTCACCGGTCCGGCAATGGTGCCGCTCCCACCGAAGCTGCCGCTGTTGACCTGCACCCGTCCGGTGCCGGTCGCGGAGCGGCGTCTCGTCAGTAACGATCCGTCTCAGCGCCCGCGCCGGACTGATCCCGCGCGGCCGCGCGACTCCTTCTGGCTGACGATTGCCCCATCGTACCCGCGTTGAACCAGATGCGCCGCTTGCTCTAATCTCTGCGCGATGAATCTGAAGAGGTATCTGGCGGCGCGGCAAAAATTGATCGATCGCGCGCTCGATCGCTTTCTCCCGAAAGGAACCGTGGCGCCTCCCACTATTCATCGAGCGATGCGCTACTCGCTTTTCGCCGGCGGCAAACGTTTGCGGCCCATTCTCACACTTGCCGCGGCCGAAGCTTGCGGCGGCAAATCGAGCGCGGCGCTCCCGCTCGCCTGTGCCATGGAATGCATCCACACCTACTCGCTCGTGCACGACGATCTACCGAGCATGGATAATGACAACTTTCGCCGCGGGCGCGCGACGTGTCACAAGGTATTCGGGGACGGAATCGCCATTCTCGCCGGTGACGCATTGCTGACGGTTGCTTTCGAAATCGCCGCGCGGGCGCGATCAACGCGACGTTACTCCATGAGCGACATCCTGCGCGAAATCGCCGGCGCTGCCGGAAGTCGCAGACTCATCGCCGGGCAGGTCGAAGATTTGGAAGCCGAAGGCAAACGCGTTTCGCGTGAGCAGCTCCGTTACATTCAT
Source organism: Chthoniobacterales bacterium (assembly GCA_036809705.1). Classification (GTDB taxonomy): domain Bacteria; phylum Verrucomicrobiota; class Verrucomicrobiia; order Chthoniobacterales; family UBA10450; genus AV69. Next base: position 1,134 of record DAIRIE010000032.1, on the reverse strand, counting down.
GAAAACAAAACCGCGGCAATGATCGCAGTTTCAGTGCGACTCGGTGCCATGAGCGCAAATGCCGATGCGAAGAAACGGCGCGCGATAACGAACTTCGGTCGCGCGCTCGGTCTGGCATTCCAAGTAATCGACGACATCCTCGACGTCACACAGACGAGCGAGAAGCTCGGCAAAAGCGCCGGCAAAGATGTCGCTGCACGCAAGGCGACCTATCCCGCGGTCATTGGTCTCGATGCATCGCGAGCCGAAGCACGCCGCCTCACCGCCGCCGCCCAACGCGCACTCTCGATCTTTGGCAGAAAGGCCGAGCCGTTGCGAGAGATGGCGAATTATCTCCTCGCGCGCGAGTACTGAGGCTGGGTAGCGGTCGCCGCGGCGACCTGGTTTCCGCTGCCAGCCGAAACCCTCTCCACACACGGCACGAGAGCGAGCAGCCGAGAGAACCTTTGTTGCGAGTCGTCGGCAGGCTGCCGACGACAGCACGCTGGCAGCCTGCGCTCCCCGAGGAACAGCTCACGCCAGCGCGAGATTGGGATCGATCTCCTCAGCCACATCTGACACGAATCCGCGCTCCAGCCGCAACATTGCCGCGAACGCGATCATCGCCGCGTTGTCGGTGCAGAGCCACGGTTCGGCGACGGCGAAGGTGATGCCGTTGCTCTGACAAGCGGCATCCAGGTTTTCCCGCAACGCTCCATTGCAGCTCACTCCGCCGCTCAACGTCAGTAATCGCGCGCCAGTTTGCCGCACTGCGCGCAGGCTCTTCTCGCGCAAAACATCGATAACCGCGTGCTGAAATGACGCGCACAGGTCGTTCACTGCTCCGTCATCCAGAGTGGAACGAGGGACATCACGAGCGGCTTGCCTGATGTTGCGAGATCCTTCGCCCTCTCCGCGGCTCAGCATGACAGGCAACAAATACCGCACCGCCGTTTTCAATCCGCTGAAACTGAAATTGAGATCACCGGAATCGAGCATGCTCCGCGGCAAATCGAAGCGAGTCGGATCGCCGGCATTCGCTCGCTTCTCAATCTCCGGCCCGCCGGGATAACCGAGCCCGAGCAACTTCGCCACTTTATCGAATGCCTCGCCGGCCGCGTCATCGACCGTGCGACCGAGCATTTTGTAATCGCC
>DAIRIE010000031.1:16735-17553 GCA_036809705.1 Chthoniobacterales bacterium | reverse complement strand
AGACAAGGTCCTGTGGCGCGATGCGGGCGCTCGCGGCCCAGCGCACGAGTTGATCGAACGGCAGCGGGCCGAAAAGACTTCGGTCCTCGTGTTTGCAGAGGTACCAGCTCGCGTCCATCGCTATGGGCCAGGCGAAGGCGCCGGTGTCGCGCTGGAAGACGCGCCCGCCGGGGGAACCATCACCGACTGACCCGCCTGTAATTTCCGCCCGTCCTCGATGTGATTGAACTTCTGCAAATCTTCCACGCCGACTTTGTATTGCTTGGCAATGGAGGTGAGCGTTTCACCGCGCGCGACCACGTGCGTGACCGCGCCGGCATGCGCGGGATCGAGCACCGCTGCTGCTGTCGCCACTGGCATGGCCGTCGACGCGGGCGTCGCCTCGCCGATCATGACGCCCGGCCGCGCCATCTGCTGCTCCATTTTCAAAAGCTGCTGCGAAAGCGCGTCGATCTTGGTGTTAATCTCGTCCACTTTTTTGTTGAGGGCGTCGATCTGCGATGGCGCCGGTGAACTTTCCGGCGTCTGCGCGCGCACGACCACAGAGACGAGGAGCAAAGCGAGGAGCGGGAATCTCATCGCCGCAAGTTTGCCATTGCGGAAAGAGGCTGGCAAGACATCGGGTGAATCAACACGGGTCCCGCGCGCCGGTTGCGAAAAGAGAGAAGCGCGATACGTTTTGGGCTGATGCCGGAGCGCATTCAGAAGCCGGTGGAACCGGCGCCGTGGGGGCCGAAACAGGGGGACGGCGATGGGCCGCGCTCACCTGATATTTCACGCCCTGACACGAAGGATCTGCTGAAGAAAATGCGCAAGGT
>DAIRIE010000031.1:1627-16715 GCA_036809705.1 Chthoniobacterales bacterium | reverse complement strand
CAATCGAAGCGTTACCGGCAGCGCACCGGCGAGTAATGGACGCGGGCGTGCAGCCGCTCGATTCCGACACGAGCGGCGGTAGTGATTTCCCGGCTCTGCTGCGGAGGCGCGGTTTGCTCGCGCCGCCGTTCACTGCGGCCGCCGGTCCGGCTGGTTCGACGGGCGAAGTGGTCTCGACGCAATCGACGACCATTCTCGCCTTCAAATTTGCCGAGGGCGTGCTGGTGGCGGGTGATCGGCGCGCGACCGCAGGAAACACGGTCGTTTACGACCGCGCCGACAAGGTTCTCGAGATCGACCGTCACTCGATCATGGCCATTGCTGGAGTGCCGGCGACGGCGTGGGAAATGGCGCGCGTGCTCGAGCATTCATTTCAATATTTCCGACGCACGCAATTGCAGGAGATGAGTGTGGACGGCAAAGTGCGCGCGCTTTCCAAATTGTTGCGCGACAATTTCGGCTTCGTCATGCAGGGCGTCGGCGTGGTGGTGCCGATCTTCGCCACCTTTGACGCCAAAGTCTCGCCACCGGCGCGCCTCTATTTCTACGACGCCATGGGCGCGCAATTCGAAGCGGCAGATTTCGCCGCGACCGGCTCCGGCTCGCCCGCGGTGCGCGGCATTTTGTATTACGAAAATACCTGGGGCAAAAAGCCGCTCCATAAAATCGGTGAAGATGAAGCGGTCGTTGTCGCCTTGCGTGCGCTCGACACTGCGTCCGAAGCAGACACTGCCACCGGTGGCATCGATCGCCACGCCAAGATTTTCCCGCTGATGAAGGTCGTCTCGGCGCGCGGCATCACGACGTTACCGGAAGAGAAAATCGCGGAGCTCTTTCACAAACGGGTGGCATGATTGAGGAACCATACCGGTGGGTGGAGGCGATCGCGACGCGGCGCGATTACATCGAGACGCAGCTCTCTTCCGGGAGCCCGATCGTTGCTTTGCCCTACGCGGAAGGCATTCTCCTGTTCACCATCGGGGAGCAAAAGCTTTTCGAGATTTACGATCGCATTGCGCTTGGCGCGATTGGGCATCCCGGTGACATCGAGCGGCTGCGCCTGGCGGCGATCGAGCTGGCGAGCACGGAAGGATTCGCGCGCTCCGCCGCCGACGTGTCGCTGCGGCGGCTAGCCTATTACTCGCTCAGTCCGCTGATGAAAAACGGATTCGAGCAAATCTACGGTGCGCCTTTCCTGGCGCGGCTGCTCTTTGCCGAGATCGGTGCGACGCCGGAGGAAGATCTTGTTTTGCGGGTGGAATACGACGGCGCGATCGCACCGGGGAAAAACAGCAGCGGGCGTTTCGCTGTGCTGGCGCCGACGAAGAAAGCAGCGGAGCAGATGGAGCAATTCCTCGCTACGGAACATCGCGGTGAGGAATCGCTCGCCGATGCGCTGGAGCTGGCGTTCGACGGCTGGATGATGGGTCAACAGATCGTCGAGGAAGGAGCGGCGCTGCCAACGCGGCAAGAGATTCGCGCCAGGCGCAATGCCCGCGCGAGCGACGGCGTGATCGAAGCCGCCGTCCTTGATCGCAGCGCACGCTCGGCTCAGCAATATCGTGCGTTGGGCGAGACCGAGCTAGCGCCATTAAAGACGACGCGGGCATGACGAGACTGCGGCTCGACGCACGCATCACCGATACAATTGCATGGCTCGGGCTTGCGCTGCTCATCGCGTCGTTCGTCGTTCTCGTTTTACAACCGCAGCCTGCGCCCAGCGCACGCATCGAGCGACACAGACATGCCGAACCGTTCGCGCTGGTTGTTCTCGACCCAGGTCATGGCGGCGCGGATTCAGGAGCAATGGCAGGTGCAGTCTCGGAGAAAGATCTGACGCTCGACATCGCGCGCCGAGTGGAACGTCTCCTCGCCGCGCGCGGTGTGGCCACACTGATGACGCGCGTGGGAGACTCCTACGTCGCGCTGGCTGACCGTGCTGCGCTGGCCAACCGCGCTGAGGACGCGATCTTCATCAGCATTCATCTCAATGAAGGCGCGCGCCCCGGCGCCAGCGGTGTGGAGACGTATTTCGCTTCGCGTCAGACGGACGGACGGCCGCGGCTCGCGAGTTGGTTTCCGTTTTTGCAGTCGATGGAGGAGCCGAATGTGCAAAGCCAAAGCCTGGCCGGGTTCATCCAGCAGGAATTGGTTGGGCAAACTCACGCCAGCAATCGTGGCACGAAAGCGGAGCAGTTCTTTGTCCTGGCCAACGTGCGGCACCCAGCGGTGCTGGTGGAGGGCGGGTTTCTGACGAACAGGGATGACGTGACGAAACTTGGCGACGCCAATTATCGAGAACAATTGGGGACGGCGATCAGCTCCGGGATTTTCAAGTATCGGGAGACGTTGAAGCAGCGACCGGTCGAGCGTTGATCTGAAAATGGGGACGCTGAATAAGGCGAATACCTCGGCGTCAAAATGCTGATCATGAGATGGGCTGCTGGAATACTGAGCCTGGCACTGGCGCAGATCGCGTTCGCCGACAGCGCGATTCAACAGGCGCAGGAAGCGCTGAAGGAACAGGGCTACTATTACGGGCAGATCACGGGCGAGAAGAACGCGGACACGACTGCGGCCATTCGGCGTTTTCAGATTCGGAATGGTTTGCGGGTGACCGGCGAGTTGAATGATGAAACGCAGCGGGCGCTGAATTCGAACGCGTCTGCTCGCGTGGAAACGGCCACGCCGGCTCCGCCGCGAAATGCGCCACGTGAACAGGCGCAGGTGGGAGAGGAGCCACCGGCTAACGAGACGCAAGCGGCGGAGCCAGCGCCACCGCGCGTGCCGCGTTCGCAGCTGCCCGCAACAATCCGCCCGCGAGCGCCGCAGGCGGGAAGCGAGATTTTCGGTGACACTCCCTACGCTACGGCGCCGGCGCAGTTGCAACGCCAGGTGTTGCTCGGTGTGCAAACGAGTTTGCGTCGTCGCGGATTGTATCGTGGACAAATCGACGGTGTATTGGGCCCGGAGCTCGAAGTGGGTTTGCGCGAATACCAAGCGCGCCTCGGTCTTGAGCCGAGCGGCCGGCTCGATATGGATACGCTCGCCTCCCTCGGCCTTCTCCCCGGCCAGCACGCTCCACACACGCCGCGGCGCCGCGTCACGACCGAGCCGCCGGTGCGCGGTGAGTGGATTCACTGAGCGGCATTCCACCTTCCAGCGCGATCGTAGCCGTTTCGACGGACGCTAGGAGTTGTCAAAGCGCACCGATTGCAATTCCGCCGTGACGCTGCCGATAAAAATCTGGCCCTCCACTCGCAACAGAATGCGATCGTTGTCATCTGATACCCAAATACTGGCGCGCCGGAATTTCCGATGCGGCTCGAGTTCGTTCTTCTTGCCAATGCGCTGAAGTTGCAAGTCGAGCTTGATCGCGTTGTAGCTGCCGGCGCGGACTCGCACGCGCTCGCGGCCGCTCACCGTGAGGGTCGCGACGTAGGCGGAATTTGCCGGATAAACGGCGACGCGATAATTGCTGCGGTCGCGTAACGGCTGGCTGCGGATGTAGAGCAGAACGGAGTGGAGATCGTGCAAATTCTCCAGCGGGAACTCCTTCGTGCTCGGCTTGGGCGGATTACCTTCTATGCGTGTGCGACTGACGCCCGCCTCGGAAAATTCCAGCAATGTTTCGATGCGTTTTCCGCGCACCGTCTCGACCTGGTGTGTCTCGACCGCGCGCAATGTTTCCGCGTTTGCGGCGGAGCGATAGGTGATGTCGTATTTCCAAAGCATCCGCGCCAGCCCGATCGTGCGGCCGCGGCCTTCGAGGAAAAAGGCGTTGTCTTCGCCCCGATGAAAGTAAACATCCGCTGTGGCGGCCGTGATTCCGCTCCAGCCGAAAGCATAGGTGGCGTGGACTGGGCGCAGATCAGGAAAGTTTCCACGCGGCTCGGCCGTGAGCGTGCTCGCCCATTCCGGCGCAGCGCAAACTGAGCTGGCCAGGAACAATCCGCTCGTCGCGCTCGCAATTGCACACGAAAAGCTGCGGCGGGATCGGCGAGCGGGCATGATCACGAGATCACGTGACTGTAGCAGCGGTCCCTGACCGCCCCATTATTCCGCAATTGGTAGCGCATTATCGGCGGCACAGACCGCCGCTACAGTACACGCACGCCGGTCAGGGACTGCGTGCGTCTGGCCGGAGCGAGCTACGGCTTTTTCGGCGTGGTCGGGGGCGGTGAAGCGAGGTGAAGCGCACTCCCGGGCGAAGCTGATTTGCCCGCTGCGGGACTGGCCAGCGTCGCATCAGTATTAACATTGCTGACGCGGCCCGGCTTATTCAGGGCAGCGATGACGTCGCTCGTGAAATCGAAATTGTCGCGCGAATACATCAGTAGCGGCACGCCATTCAAACTCGGTCCCGATCTGTCGAAGACCAGATCCATGTTCTGGCTCTTGACCCGCTCCATCACGATGTCGGTGATCTCCTTCACGATGCCTTCGCGCATCCGCATCGCCTGCTCCTGCAATTGCCGTTCGCGCGTCTGCCGAAACTCAGTGATCTCGCGCTCCATGTTTTTCACGTTCGCGATCTTGTCGTCGCGATCCTTCGCCTTCTGCGTTTTGGCGTCAGGGCTGAGCGCGGGAGCTTCGAGCTGTTTGTTGAGATTGTTCACGTCCTCGAGCGCCTTCTTGTAAGCGTCCGCACGGTCATCAAACTCCTTCTTCGCTGCATCACGCGCGGCATTGATCTTCGCCTCGGCCTCCTTGGTTTTGCTGTATTCCTTGAACGCGCGGTTCATATCGACGGTGCCAATTTTGAGGCCTTGCGCCGACGCCGCCAGCGGCAGAGCGATGGCGAGAGCGAGCGCGAGAGAAAAAGTCTTCATAGGAGATGATTCAGGTTGGTTCGAGTGGCGTTAGACTGCCAGTGGTAGGTTCTGTTCAAAATTGATAGCCGACGTTGAAGTTAAACTTCCCACCGCCGTGTGTCCCAGCTTTTTCAATCGGAAAGCCGTAGTCGATTCGCAGCGGCCCCACTGGCAGATCGAGGCGAACGCCGAAGCCGACGTCAGAAGCGAGATTACTCGTGCTGAAATCGTAGGCGTCGCCTTCCACAAAACCGGTGTCGTAAAATAGCGCGCCACGAACCTTTTCGATAATCGGAAAAGTGTACTCGACCGTTGCGCGCGCGAGCGTTTTACCGCCCAAAGGTTCACCATGCGCGTCCTTCGGCCCGACGTCACGGAAGTCGAAGCCGCGCAGGTTATTCGCGCCGCCAAGGAAAAGCCGATCGTAAATGCGGACGCGGCTTCCCTCGCCCCAATTGTCCACCACGGCGGCCTCGGCATTGATGAGCAGAATGGTATCGCCCGGGAGCAGAAAATATTTGGAACCCTCGAGATCGAAACCGTAAATCTGTTCCGTCCCGCCGAGAACTCCGCCAGCCACATAAGTCGTCAGCGACATCCGTTCGCCGTGCCTCGTTAGGAATGAACTATCGCGCCGGTCCCACACCAGGCTGCCGCTGACCTGGCTCTTGGTCGAGCTGCCTTCCTCGGCCAGAATATCGGGCGTCACACCCAGCACCACATTGTAGATGTCGTAATCCTGGAGCGAATAGCCAAGCGTGCCGTAAAGGTATGGCCGCAGCGGCTTGCGCAATTCGAGCGAGAGTCCGTAGCTGCGTTGATCGTAGAGATTACTCAGGAACGTCGCCTCGTGATAAAAGATCGTGCCTCCCAGCGAAAGCGGGCGGTCGAGGAACCACGGCTCAACTAACGACACTTCCGCATCCTTGCGCTCGGTCCCGCCCTGTAATCGAATCCGGAATTTCTGCCCTCCACCGGTGAAATTCGGCCAGTTCGTGATATCGAAATTGCCCTGCGTCAGCTCGACGAATCCGAGCAGGCTGTCCACCGTGCTGAAGCCGGCGCCGAAGTTGAGTGAGCCCGTCCGTTTTTCCTCCACCTGAATCTCCAGGTCCTTGCGGCCTTCGACTCCGGTATCGACAGGGTAGGCCTCCACCTTGGAAAAATATCCAAGGTTCTCCAGGCGCTTCTTGCTCGTGTCCACCCGCACGGTGTTAAAAACGTCACCCGGCGTGATGAGCACTTCGCGGCGGATCACCTTGTCTTTCGTCCGCGTGTTGCCCACGATGCTGATCCGCTCGACGAAGGCGCGCTCCCCTTCCTTGATCCGGTAAGTTAGATCAATGCTGCCGCCGCGCGCCGGCGCACTTTCCGGGATGACATCGGTATCGACATAGCCGCCGGCGCCGTAAGCGTCGGCGATGGCTTTGGCGTCCTCGCGGATCGCTTTCGGCGAATAAACACTCCCCTCCTTCACTTTCAGCAGCGCCTTGATTTTCTCCTCCGTCGTATTTTCAAAGCCGACCGCGGAAATCCTGCCCACGTGGTACTGCGCGCCCTCGTCCACCACCACCACGATGTGCAACCTGCCAGTTGCGCTTCGCTCCTTCCGCACCTCACGCACCTGCATGTCGACGAAGCCGTGGTTTTGGTAATACTCGCGCACACTTTGCAAATCCTGTTGCAGCTGCGCTTCATCGAGCCGCCCCGATTTATCGATGAATCCGATGATGCTCCTTTTCTTCGTCTTCATCTGCTTGCGCAGCGCCCGCGCCGAAATGTGGGCGTTGCCCTCGAAATCGATGAGGCTGATCGCTCCCTGCGGCCCTTCCGTGATGGTGTAAACCGCGCGTGAGGTCGCGCGCTTGGGGTCGATCGCTTCCACCCGCAACTTCACATCCACGTCGGTAAACCCGTGCGCCTGGTAGGTATCGAAAATTTTCTGCCGCCCTTTCTCCAGGTCTTCTTCGTGCACCGGGGTGTTGAGTTTTATCCCGAGCGCTTTGCGCAGCCGTTTCGCGCTCATCCGCGTGGCGCCATCGATTTCGATCTCGGTCAAAATCGAACGCGTCTGGATGGCGACGATGACGCGAAGCCCGTCGCCCTGCGGTTCACCAAAAATGCGCACGTTCTCCGCCGCGCCGGTACTGAAGAGATTGCGGATGTCTTCCTCCGCCACGATTTCTGAGTAAGGCTGGCCCACCTTCGTTCGCAATTGCGCCAGCACGCGCTCACGGCTGATCGTGACCGGCCCGATGTACTGCACATCGATGGAGCGCACGATGGGCGGTCCCTGACGCTGCTGCTCGTTCGCTTCGGGCGGCGATTGCGCCCGCAGCGCCGAAACGCAGGGCGCGCTCGCGACTGCCAGCCCGAGTAAAATTCTTAGGCAGCAGCGGCGTAGCGAGAAAAAAGGCATATCGGAGAAGTCACACCGCTGCGGGAAAGCGGTATTAGTTGAGTGCGGAGGCGATTATCGTCAAGCTGCAATTGCTTGCAAGCGCGCTGCGCTACATCAATTCAGCAGCTCGTACCAATTATTGCGTCGCTTCGGCTCATAACCCGCGTCGCGAATAAGCGATTCAATCTGGGCGGCATTCAATCGAAATGTCGTCCCGGCGCTGCTCACGACGTTTTCCTCCATCATCACGCTGCCGAAATCGTTCGCGCCAAATTTTAACGCCACCTGCCCGATCTGCGGGCCCTGCGTCACCCACGAGCTCTGGATGTTTTCGATGTTATCCAAAAAGATCCGCGCCAGCGCCTGCATCCGCAGATATTCCGCCACGCCGGTTTTCTGTTTCACTTTCAGCACCGTGTTCTCCGGCTGAAACGTCCAGCAAATGAACGCGGTGAAGCCGCCGCTCCGGTCCTGCTGTTCGCGAATGCGCGCCAGATGCTCGATTCGCTCCTCCACCGTTTCGACGTGGCCGAACATCATCGTCGCGCTCGATTTCAACCCCAGCTCGTGCGCGATCTGCATCACTTCGAGCCAGCCATCGCTGTCGCATTTTAACGGCGAGATTCTTTTGCGCACACGATCAACCAGAATCTCGCCCCCACCGCCGGGAATCGACCCCAGCCCAGCTTCCTTGAATCGCGCCAGCACCTCGCGCAACGGCATGCCGAAGACTTCCGCGAAATGCTGAAACTCCGGCGGACTGAACCCGTGAATATTGATGTGCGGATAGTTCGCCCGGATGTGTTGCAACAGGTCGATGTACCAATCGAAGCGGAGCTTCGGATGATGCCCGCCCTGCATCAGAATCTGCACTCCGCCAGCCGCGCTGAGCTCATCGAGTTTTTTATCGAGCTGTTCAAACGAGATGACGTAATGATCGTCATCCTTCTCCGTGCGATAAAACGCGCAGAACTTGCAGTAAACATTACAGACGTTGGTGTAGTTGATATTGCGATCGATGATGTAAGTGACAATGTCGTTGCCGTGACCGTTGCACGCCGCGCGCTTCGTTCGCCGGCGTCGGTGGTCGGCCAACGCCCCCAGCTCGTCCAGCGGCGCATGGTAGAGCAGCAGCGCCTCGTCACGGGTGATGCGCTCGCCCGCGAGAACTTTGTCGGTCAGAGCGTCGTTATTTAGCGCGACCACGCCGTTACCTTCAGCCAACATCGGCTGCGCTTCCACTGGTCGAACGTTTATAACTCGCTGAATGCGTGGTCGAGAACGTCGAGCAGGAAATCGGCGTCCGCTTTTGTGACACACATCGGCGGAGAAAAGCGGATCGTCTGCCCGTGAAGTCCCCCTTTGCCCAATAACAATCCCATCTCCTTGCACGCCTCGAGAATTTGCGCGGCTTCCTCCTTGCCCGGCTGCTTCGTCGCGCGGTCTTTCACCAGCTCGATCCCGAGCATGAGACCTTTGCCGCGCACATCGCCGATAACGTTGTGTTTTTCCTTCAGCCGATCGAGGCCGGCTAATAAATTGTTGCCGATTTCGAGCGAATTTTGCTGGAGTTTTTGGCGATCGATCACCTCCAGCACGGCCATGCCCTGGGCCGAGACAACCGGGTTGCCGCCGAACGTATTGAAGTGGGTGCGTTGCGCGAGAGACTTCGCAATTTCCGGCGTTGTCACCACCGCGCCGAGGGGCGCGCCATTGCCGATCCCCTTCGCCATGCAGACGATGTCAGGAATCACGCCCTGAGTCTCGAATCCCCAGTAATGCGTTCCAGTGCGGCCGAAGCCGGACTGCACTTCATCGGCGATGCAAACTCCGCCCGCGGCGCGCACGTGCCCGTAAGCTTCCTTCAAATAGCCATCCGGAAAAACGACCACGCCGCCCACGCCCTGAATCGATTCCGCGATGAACCCGGCAATCTTTCCCGGCGTGGCGAAATCAATCAGGTTCTTTACATCCGCCGCATATTTTTCCCCTGCGTCCGCATCATTGCGTCCGTAAGCTCCGCGATATGGATCGGGCGTGATGGCGTGATGAACGCCGAAGCTATGCGGGATGTTAAACTTCCAGGTCGAATGCGCCGTCAGCCCCATGCCGCTGGCGTTCCCGCCGTGATAAGCATTGCGCAATGCGATGATGTCGTAGTTGCCCGTGTAAGCGCGCGCCATGAGCAACGCGAGGTCGTTAGCTTCCGAGCCTGAGTTCACGAAATAACAAACCTTCAGTTCGCCCGGCATCTTCGCCGCCAGCTTCTCCGCGTACTGCGCGATCATCGGCTGGAGATAAATCGTGGTGGAGTGCTGGAGCATTTCGTTCTGCCGGCGCGCCGCCTCCACCACATCGGGATGACAATGGCCAACGCTGATGGTGACGATGCCACCGAGCGCATCGAGATAACGCCGCCCCGTCTCGTCCCAAACATATTGCATCTTTCCCTCCACCAGCATGAGCGGCTTCTTATAATAGAGGAAAATGCCGGGATTCAGAAACTCGCGGCGAAGACGCAGGACTTCGTCAGCGGAAGGGCCGGTGTATCTCGCCGGCTGATGCTGAAACGGTGGAAGCTCAGCTCTGTTCATGTCGTTCACCACTCGCCGTACCCCCGATTCACGCGCTACGCAATGCCAGCAATGACACGTAGTTGCGTATTGGCAAAAGTGGACTACGCTGGCGCAATGGCGGAAACACTGTCCATTAAAGTGCCGCTCGCGACCAAAGTGCGTCTTCGCCGGGTCGCCCGCGATCGCCACACCACTCCTTCCTCGCTTCTGCGGGAGGCAGTCGATTTAGTGCTCGCCGGCAAGTCTGCCAATGGCAAGGTCTCGCTTTATGAATTGAATCGCGATTTGTTTGAGAAAACGGTCTCGGTTGCTCCTCGCGATCTCTCGACCAACCCGAAATACCTAAACGACTTCGGGAAGTGCCGTCGCCGCTAATCTTGAGCGACGCCGGTCCGTTGGTCGCTCTTTTCAATTCACGAGATCTCGGTCACAAGTGGGCGCTAGCTCGGTTCGAGCAATTTGTAGAACCGTTGGTCACAACCGAAGCCGTGTTTTCTGAAACGCTGCATTTATTGCGGAGGGTGCCAGACGGCGCGCGGAGACTTTTGTTGCTGTGGGAACGCGGCTGGCTCCTGCTTGCGTTTTCGGCCGAGCTGGAAAAGGCGGCATTGCTTCATCTGTTGAAACGTTATGCCGACATTCCTATTTCGCTCGCGGATGCCTCACTCATCCGGCTTTCAGAAATCCACCCGGCGTGCCAGATCTGGACGCTCGACGCCGACTTTCGCATTTACCGGCGAAACGGACGACAGGCGATCCCGTTACTCATGCCGGCGTGATCTGTCCAGGCGGCGAAGCGAGAGGTAAACGCAGAACGCAATCGCGAACCCGACGAACCAGGCGTAGCTGTAAAGCGTAACGAAGAACCCCGGCACGTTCGCCCGATCGAGCAACTTCACTGTCACCAGAAAGCCAGGGAGGTTCGGCAGGATCGCCAGCACGAGTGCGATCAGCGCGACGATGCTGAATCAGTTTGTGTAACTGTATTCCTCATCGTGCCGGTAGAGCGCGGGCACGTTCAGGTGTCGCCGGCGAATGACAAAGTAATCGGCGATCATGATCCCGCCGATCGGGCCGAGGAGCGCGCTGTAGCCGACCAGCCACGTGAAAATGTAACCGGAAGGATCCGCGACCAGTTTCCATGGCATCATGAGCACGCCGACGATTCCCGTGATCAAGCCGCCGATGCGGAATGAAATTTTGCGCGGGGCGAGGTGTGCGAAGTCGTTAGCGGGGCTAACGACGTTGGCGGCGATATTCGTCGCCAGGGTGGCGAGACAAAGCGCAAACATCGCGACGACGAGCACGACGGGATTGGTGAACCTCGTCAGCACATCCACCGGGTCCCAGATCGTCTTGCCATAAATGATTGTCGTCGCAGAAGTGACGGCGACGCCGATGAATGAATAGAGCGCCATCGTCAGCGGCAACCCAAGCGCCTGGCCGATGATCTGGTCGCGTTGCGTGCGCGCGTAACGCGAGAAGTCTGGAATGTTGAGCGAGAGCGTCGCCCAGAACCCGACCATCCGGTCAGGCCCGGCACGAAGAAGGACCACAATTGTCCCCGCTTTCGGCTGCCCCGGCGCGAAGGCGGACGGCTGCGCGAGAATCGGTCCGAAACCGCCGGCGTTGCGATAAGCCCAGACGAGCAGCACCAAACCGAGCGCGATGAGCAGCGGCGCTTGATGTTAAGGAGAAACCGGATCGATTCGATGCCTTTGTAAACGACGAACATGTTGATGGCCCAAAAAAAGATGAAGCAGACGAACTCGGCCAGGGTGATGCCGAGGAGTGCCGGCGGGCCAGACCTCGTTAGTTCGGGAAAGAAGACGCCGAGGATTTTGTAGATGGCGGCGCCGCCGATCCATGTCTGGATGCCAACCAGCCGCATGCGACAAAGGCGCGCATCAGCGCCGGCACATTCGCGCCGCGCGTGCCGAAGGAAGCGCGACAGAAAACTGGAAATGGAATTCCGTAACGCGTGCCGGCGTGGGCGTTGAGGATCATCGGAACGACAACAATCAAGTTGCCGAGAAAAATGGTCAGGATCGCTTGGGACCAGTTCATGCCGCCGCCGATGAGTGACGAGGCAAGCATGTAAGTGGGAATGCAGGCCGACATTGAAATCCAAAGCGCGGCGAAGCTGCCGACACGCCAGGTTCGCCGCGCTCGCGGGACCGGCGCTAAATCTTTGTTGTAAAGCGTGCTGTGCTCGATCTCGATGGAGACATCAACGTCCGGCGCAAGCGAAGCCGTTGGCGCGCCGGGACTCTGTTCCAAGTCAGTCTCTCTTCTCATGTCGAGCGAAGCCGAGACATCTCAAACGATTCGCCTTTGCACACACGGCGTTGAAGCCAGTAGCTAGAGATTCCTCCACTTCGGTCGGAACGACAAAAAGGAAGTGCCTGCGACCCGCATCAAAAGTGCGCGGGTTCGCGTTTAAGCATCTGGCCGCGGCCGATCGTGCCGACAAACTTCCCGTCACGCACCGCTACTTCGCCCCGCACGGTCACTCTCTCCGGCCGCCCCTGGTATTCCCAACCTTCAAACGCGCTGTAATCCACATTCATCATCTGCGTTTTGGCGGAAATTCCGCCGCGATATTCCGGATCATACACGACGAGGTCCGCGTCCGCGCCTATCTGAACGGCGCCTTTGCGTGGAAATAATCCAAACGTCTTCGCCGCATTCGTGCTCGCGACATCAACGAAGGTGTGCAGATCGAGCTTCCCGCTTTTCACGCCGTGTGTGTAGAGCAGGTTCACGCGTTCTTCGAGTGAAGGAATGCCATTCGGGATCTTGGTGAAATCATCGCGCCCCATCGGCTTTTGCATTTTGAAATCGAACGGCGCGTGATCGGTCGCCACGGTTTGAATTTCGCCACTGCTCAATCCATTCCACAGTACCGGCTGGTTCCGTTTATCCCGCAGCGGCGGCGACATGACGAACTTCGCACCTTCAAAATCCGCGCGTTCCGCATCTGTTTTATCGAGCAAGAGGTATTGAATCAGGGTTTCGATCGAGACATTCACGCCGCGATGCCGCGCGCGCAGCGCTTCCCGCAGCGCCTCGTCACAACTCAGGTGCACGATGTAAACGTGCGCGCCCGTCAGCTCGGCGAACGTCATCAAATGGTGCACACCTTGCGCCTCGACTGCCGGCGGCCGGCTCTCGTGGTGTTGCTCCGGCCCGGTGAGGCCCGCCGCCAGCAGTTCCTTTTGTCGCTCCGCCACCAGCGTCTCGTTCTCGCAATGCGCGGTCACAATCACGCCCAGCTCCTTCGCCAGCTTGAGCGTGTGATACAGCTCCGTGTCGTCGATCCCGAACGCGCCTTTGTAGGCGAGGAAGATCTTGAATGAGCTAATGCCGCTCGCGACGATCTCGCGCAGCTCCTTCGCGTTCTGTGCGTCGAACCGCGTCACACCCATGTGGTAGCTATAATCACAGGCTGACTTTCCCGCGGCTTGTTCCCGCCAAAGCCGAAAACCTTCCCCCGCGCTCATCTCGCGGGACGGACAAACCATCTCCATCATCGTCGTCGTGCCACCGACCAGCGCCGCCTTGCTCGCGGTCTCGTAAGTATCTTTGGAAAACGTGCCCATGAAGGGCAGATAGATGTGCACGTGCGGATCGATGAACCCGGGGAAAACGTATTTTCCGCTGGCGTCGATCACTTCAGCGTCGGCGGGAGCATCAATGTTGCGATCAATGCGCGTGATCGTCTCGCCCTCACAGTAAATGTCCGCGACATAACGGTCGCTGCCGGTGACAATCTCGCCGCCTTTGATGAGAAGGCTCACGGCTTTACGATGCGCAACCGTGGGAAATGCGTTCGGACGAAGTCGTCGTCCGCGGTCGCAAGCCCAGTAGCATGTTCCAGCGCGTGCGCGGCGATCATGAAATCGGCGACCATGCGCGTGCGAGCTCCGCCGCGGCGGCGGTAATCGCAAAAGAGTTGGCCGGCTCTAAAGCAGGCAATCTCATCTAACGGCGCGAAATGGATTCCGAACTCGTCCATACTCGAGCGCAGCATTTCGAGCGTGGGAAACACCGAGCCGACTTCAGCCCAAACCACGTCGCATGCGGCGAGCTGATCTTCCGTCCGTAGCCGCAGGAGCAATTCGAGCCACTTCGCCCCGAACGCTTCGCCTTTGAAGATGGCGATGAGCGGCGAGCTGTCGATCGCGATCACTTGGAGAGACGGACGCGCCGGCCGCGTGTGGCCGAAAGCCACTGCTCGGTCGTGTATCCACGCAGCGCGTTGCGCGCGCTGCCGAAGAGCGCCCGTGCTTTCTTCGCGTCGGTGAGAGCATGCGCTTTGAGACACCCGGCGTGCTCGTCAAACTCCAGGACGTCGCCGGGTTTGAGTCGCAGCTTCCTGCGGATGTGAGCCGGAATCGTGATCTGCCCTTTGCTTGTGATCGTTGCCGTCATGTCGCAAGAGTAAGGCATAAAAGTAAGGCGCTCAAGTAAGGCAGCTACTTCTTCCACACATCTCCGACCCCATCGCCGAACCAGCGCGTGGTTACGACTTTCTGCTGAGCGTAAAACTGCACGCCTTCGCGGCCCTGAATGTGCAGGTCGCCGTAGAAGGATTCGTCCCAACCGGTGAAGGGAAACATCGCCATGGTGGCGGGCACTCCGATGTTGATCCCGACCATTCCCGCTTTGACCCGATGCTTGAACTCGCGCGCCGCTTTCCCTGAGCTGGTGAAAATCGCCGCGCCGTTGCCGTAGGCCGATTTATTTGCCAGCTCGATGGCGCGATCCAGATCATCCATGCGCATGACGTTGAGCACCGGGCCAAACACCTCCTCGCGCGCGATCGTCATTTCGCTCTGGACCTGATCGACGATGGTTGCGCCGAGAAAAAATCCATCTGGCGCTTCAGGCACGCGCAGATCGCGGCCATCGGCGATGACTTTAGCGCCTTCGCTCTCTCCGCTCGCGACCAATTCCATGACACGATGGCGGTGCTGCGCGGTGATGACCGGTCCCATGTCCGGCTGCGCGTCGCAATCTGTCGGGCCGACGCGAATCTGTCGCGCGGCCTGAGCTAACGACGGTAGAACTAGATCGGCCGCCTCTCCGACGGCGATGGCGGTCGAGCCGGCCATGCAACGCTCACCGGCGCAGCCGAACGCCGCCACGGAGAGTGCTTCGACGGTATTTCGCACATCGGCATCGGGCATGACCACGATGTAGTTTTTCGCTCCGCCGTTCGCCTGCACGCGTTTGCCGTAACGGGTCCCGGTCTCGTAAATGTATTTCGCGATCGCGGTCGAGCCGACGAAAGA
>DAIRIE010000031.1:1287-1617 GCA_036809705.1 Chthoniobacterales bacterium | reverse complement strand
CGCATGCGTGAGCAACGCATCGACGCAATCGCGCCCGCCGTGCACGAGATTGAGCACGCCTTTGGGCAGCCCGGCTTTCTCCAGCAGCTCGACAATGAGCAGTGCGGTGAGCGGCACTTTCTCACTCGGCTTGAGGACGAAAGTATTTCCGCAAACGAGCGCGAGCGGAAACATCCACATCGGCACCATGGCGGGAAAGTTGAAGGGCGTGATTCCGACGCAAACGCCGAGGGACTGGAGCGTCGTTTCGCAATCGACGCCGCGCGCGAGATTTTCGAGCGAGTCGCCCATGAGCAACGAAGGCGCGGCGCAGGCATATTCGATGTTTTC
>DAIRIE010000031.1:0-1277 GCA_036809705.1 Chthoniobacterales bacterium | reverse complement strand
CGCCAGGCGGCTTCCAGCAGCTTCTGCATCACCTGGCGTTTGGCCTGTTGAAGCGGGGCGGGGGAGACGAAAACGCTGCCGCGCGCTTCGGCCATCGTTTTGCCGTGCTCGCGGCAAACGCTGCGGCAGATGCGATCGAAGTTGTCCTCGAGCAGCTGCCGGTAACGAAAGAAAATGCGCGCGCGCTCGATTGCGGGCGTGTCGCGCCAGGCCGGAAACGCCGCAGCCGCGGCTTCCACCGCTTCGTCGACAATCTCACTGCCGCACATCGGCACTTCGGCGATGATTTCGCCGCGCGAGGGATTGAAGACCGGCGAGGTGCCGTTGGTGTGAATGTTCCGCCATTCGCCTCCGATGAAAACGGGACAAGGCGTGAGGCTGTTCGTCATAAAATTAGATTCTGAATTCAATACCATCATCTAAAGAAGCGCCCCATTGCCAAGCCTGAAGCGCCCGCGACCGGCAGAGGGCAAGGGTGTAAAGTGACGGCATGAACATCGATGTCATTAGCGGCGGCTGCTTGTGCGGAGCGGGTCGCTATGAAGGCCGCGGCGCGCCCTACAATGTCACGCATTGCCACTGTGCTGATTGCCGTAAGAGCGCGGGCGCGCCTTTCGTCACATGGGCCTCGTTCCCCAGAGAGGATTTTCGATTTATCCGCGGAGAACCGCGCACGGTGAGCTGGGCTGGAAGATTACGCTCATTCTGTTCCGATTGCGGAACATCGTTGACGTTTCTCTCCGGGTCCGACGCGACTGAGATCGATGTGACGGTGGCGAGCTTCGATGAAGCGGAGCGCGTCTCACCGGCGGATCACACCTGGGTTTGCGACCAGCTTTCCTGGATCGATGCCATCGACTCGTTGCCGAAGCATCATCAACAAAGATGAGCAAACCCGCAGTCTGGACACGTCCACTGCTGAGATATACAAGTCACTTCACGCGAGGCCAGGCCGACGTAGCTCAGCTGGTAGAGCAGCTGATTCGTAATCAGCAGGTCACGAGTTCGAATCTCGTCGTCGGCTCCAGCGTTGCCATGCAAATTGCCGTTATCGTCCCGACGCTCGATGAAGCCGAAAACGTGCGGCCGCTGGTGGCGCAGATCGAAGCGACCGGCCTCGCGCTGACGGAAATCATCTTCGTTGATGACGGCTCGAGCGATGGCACCCGGGAGATGGTGCGGGCAATGGGCGCGGCGCACCGGGTGCGCTTGCTCGCGCGAGAAGGCGGCGAGCGCGGGCTGGCGGGCGCGATCATCGCCGGCGCGGATGTCACCGC
>DAIRIE010000030.1:0-17903 GCA_036809705.1 Chthoniobacterales bacterium | reverse complement strand
CGAAGACAAGCAGCCGACGCCGGAGCAGCTCGAGCAAATGCGCGAGCTCGTGCGCAAGGAGATGGAAGCAGGCGCGCTCGGGATCGGCACATCGCTCATTTATCCACCGGCGTTTTATGCCAAAACGGAGGAGCTGGTCGAGCTATGCAAAGTCGCGGCGAAATACCAGGGCAAATACATCTCGCACATGCGCAGCGAAGGGAACCAGCTACTCCAGGCGCTGGATGAATTGATCCGTATCAGCCGCGAGGCGGGAATTCCGGCGGAGGTTTATCACATCAAAGCGGCCGGGCAGAAGAACTGGGCGAAAGAAGACGAGCTTCTAACGAGGATTGAGCAGGCGCAGAAGGAAGGACTGAAAATCACCGCGGACATGTACACTTACACCGCCGCGGGAACGGGTCTGGACGCGTGCCTGCCGCCGTGGACTGAAGACGGCGGGTATCCGGCGTTGTTCAAGCGACTGCGCGATCCGGCTACGCGGGAGAAGATCGCGGCGGAAGTGAAAGTGGACAGCGATGCGTGGGAGAACCTTTATCTCGCCGCGGGTTCGCCGGAGAAAATTCTGCTCGTCGGATTCAAATCGGAGAAGCTCAAGCCGCTCACGGGCAAATCGCTCGCCGAAGTAGCGAAGATGCGCGGCAAGGATCCGATCGAGACGATCATGGATTTGATCAGCGAAGATGAATCCCGCATCGACACCGTTTACTTCCTTATGTCGGAAGAAAATGTGAGGAAGGAAATCGCGAAGCCGTGGGTTTCTTTTGGCTCCGACGAAGCGTCACAAGCGCCCGAAGGTGTCTTTCTCAAATCAAATCCGCACCCGCGCGCCTACGGCAATTTCGCGCGCGTGCTCGGCAAATATTGCCGCGATGAGAAGGTGCTGACACTGCCTGAAGCAGTGCGGCGACTGAGCGCGTTGCCCGCCACGAACCTCGGGCTCGATCATCGCGGTTTTGTGAAGGAAGGGATGTTCGCGGACGTTGTCGTTTTCGATCCGGCGACGATCACCGATCACGCCACCTTCGATAAGCCGCACCAATACGCCACCGGGATGAAGCAGGTCTTCGTCAACGGCGCGCAGGTCCTGAAGGATGGCGAGCACACCGGCGCAAAACCTGGCCGCGCCCTTTGGGGACCCGGCAAGAAGTTGTAGCTGCGACGCGGGATTACTTCCTCACACAAGGGCCACAAAGGCTCACAAAGAATCGACGTTTTAGAGGTGCCTTCGTGTCCGTCGTGCACTTTGTGTGAGGCTCATTTCAGCGCACCCGAATTTCGCGCCGCCGGAAAATCGCGCTCGCGATAATCAGCACAACCACCGCGTAGAAAACGTTCTCCGCCAGGACGCGTACGTAGAGCCACACGTCGCTGTGCAAATCCGCTTTGGCGAAGCTCGCGCCCAGCAGGTTCACCGGCATTTGCGCAGGACCGATGTAATAGCCGAGCAATCCCGGCAGCCGATGCAGCCAGCGCGGATCGCGCGTGATGCTGCCTACCATCGCTGGCAGCATGGCGAGCAGGAAAGTCGCGCCGCCGGCCAGCACGGGCGGCAGAAAAACACTGAGCCCGAGAGCGACGCCGCTAAAGAATGTCACCGTCACGCACATCTCAGCCACGCCCAGCCAGAGCAGCGGACTGAGCGAGACATGCCACCAAAGCGCCACGAGAAGTGCGCCCGCAATTCCGATCGCGAGAAAACCCCAGAGAAAAAGCAGCACGCCGAGCCAGCGGCCGAGGAGATAGACCACGCGTTCCACCGGACGCGACATAACGTGGACGATAGTGCACCCGGAAATCTCCGACGAGATCGCGATTGCGCCAAGAAAGAGCGCGAGGAACAGCGCTGCCGTATTCCAGATTTGGAGAATGCCGCGAACCAATTGCGCCACCATGGTGGTGAGCATCTTTGTTTCACCCGCGCGTTGAGCCATGCGCATGAAAAACATTTCCGAGCTGATGCCAGCCACGACGATGACCGCGAGCACGAGCACGATGTAGAAGACGCGCCGCCGCAACGTTTCCTGAAATGCGGTGAGCGCGATGGCGCGCAGCTTAGCCACTGGAGCTTCCTCCTGCATGTTGCATGTAAAGGTCCTCCAGCGAACGCGCCCGCTGCACCGTGCCGATCTCCGCCTCCGCTTCGAGCAGCCGCCGCAACAACGCATTCTTCTCCGCCGCCGCGCAACGGACAATCATCGTGCCGTTTTTCTCATCGCGGATATTTGCGCCAGCCACATGCTCCAGCACCCCGGCGGTGGGCGCGAGCAGCTCGATCTCCCACTCGTCCGAGCTCGCGCGCAACGCGTTCATGTTTTCCGAGAGCGCGACGCTGCCCTGCCGCAAAATGAGCACGTGATCGCAGGTGCGCTCGACATCGGCCAAAATGTGACTGCTCAGGAACACCGTCGTCCCGCGCGCTTTCTCCTCGAGAATGATATCGGCCACGAGCTTGCGGCCTTCCGGGTCAAGGCCAGTCGTCGGCTCATCCAGGATCAGCAACTCCGGTTCGTGCATGAGCGCCTGCGCGATCCCGAGCCGTTGCACCATCCCTTTGGAAAAACTGCGGACCTTGCGTTGTGCCGCGGAGGCAAGTCCGAGCCTTTCAAGCTGACGCGCCGCGGCCGGTGCAATTTTCTGCGCCGGCATCTCCGACAAACGCCCGTAGAAATGCAACGCGCATTCCGCCGTCTTGAATCCGTAGGTGTTAAAAATTTCGGACTGAAATCCGATGCGACGCTGCGCGCTGAGATTGCCCGCCGGCAAATCGAACAGCGAAATCCGTCCCCGGTCTGGCCGCAGCAAACCGAGCAACATATGAATCGTTGTGGTCTTGCCCGCGCCGTTCGGCCCCACGAACGCCACCACGTTTCCGCGATCGACGCGCACATTCACATCGCGCACCGCGCAAACCTCGCGCCGCCGCAAACGGCTGCGGAACGATTTCGTCACGCCTTCGAGATCGATCACCGCGCTCATCTCTTCTTCGCCGCGGCCAGCTGCGTGCGCACCAGGTACTCGAGGTAACGCTCCACGCCCTCCTGCACCTGAATGACTTTGCCGTTCGGCCCAATGACCACATTCGTCGGCAAGCTTTCAATCTTTAGCTTTTCGCCGAGCGCACCATCCGCGTCGAGCAACACCGGAAAACTCACCGGCTTCTCTTTCAGATACGCGTCCAGCTTGGCGCGCTCCTTGTCTTCGGCGACGGCGAGAATCGCGAAGCCGTTTTTCTTTTCGTCGCGGTAAAGTTGCTCAAAGCCGGGCATCTCGATCCGGCACGGCGCGCACCAGCTGGCCCAGAAATTCACCAGCACCACTTTATTCGCCTTGGTCACATCACTTAGCCGCACGACTTTTCCGTCGCGGTCCGGCAGGCTAAAATCCGGCATCGGTTCACCCGTCTTGATCGTGTCGAGCGCACTCTTCTCCCGGCGCAGCTCGGTTTTGACTGCAATGCTGAACGCGGCGAAAAGACAGATGAAAACGATGGCGGCCGCGCTCTTCAACTTTGCCCATTTTGCGGTGAACCATCGGCCCCGCAAAGCTCAAACATGGGGCGCGCTGGCATTCGCGGAATGGGTTTGGTGTTGGTCGGGGAACCTGAAATCCCGTTGCGCATTTTTGCTCCTGGCCGTTGCTCTGTTTGTCACGGCTGGTTGCAGTTCAGTGGATGACAGCGCGAGTTCTTCGACGCAACACAGCGCTCCCGTTCCCGGCGAGGTGAATCCCGATGCGCCCGATGCTTCGCAGAATATGCGGACGACGCCCGGCGTGAATTTCTAAACGCTCCCGCCACATTTTGCCCAGATGCGCGAATGGAAGAATGATGGCTCGATGACTAGCCGTGGGTTCATTCGCCTCGCCGCGATCTGTCTCGCCGCCTCGAGCGCGCGCGCCGAGCCGGCGCCGCGTCATGTCGTTCTCATCGTCTGGGATGGAATGCGCGCGGACTTCGCCACCGAGCAGTACGCGCCCACGCTCGCCAAACTCGCGCGTACTGGCGTGCGTTTCCGCAATCATCATTCCGTCTATCCCACGGCAACGAATGTGAACGGCGCCGCGCTCGCCACCGGGTGTTATCCCGAGCGCAACAGCATCTGCGCGAATCTCGAGTTCCGCCCCGGTATCGATCCGCGCCACCCCTTCGACACGAGCGAACCCGAAGCGATGAAACGCGGCGACGAGACTTCGGGCGGCAAATATCTTCCCGTCCCGACATTCGTGGAGCGATTACGCGATGCGGGGAAAACGGTCGCGCTCGCCGGCACGAAATCGGTCGCGCTCCTTTTCGATCGTCATAGCGACTGGATGGATGTGCCTATGCGAAATCGCCCGCTCACCATCTTCGCCGGCGCGCCTATCAAAACGGAACAGCGAGATTTGTTAATAAAATTGCTCGGCCCATTTTTCGACGATCCCCGCGCGACAGCGGCGCAGCGCAATGAATTCGCCACCCGCGCGCTGACTGAGTTCCTCTGGCGCGACGGCGTTGCTGATTTCTCGCTCCTCTGGCTGAGCGAGCCCGACATGTCCGAGCACAATTTCGCGCCCGGTTCGCCGCAAGCCGTCGCCGCCATCAAGTCGGTCGATTTCGACCTCGACTCGATCCTGAGCGCGCTCGAGAAAAAGCACGCGCGCGATTCCACCGACGTGCTCGTCGTTTCCGATCACGGCTTTTCGACCATTCGGCGTTCGATCGATCTCGTCGCGCTACTCAACACCGCCGGTTTTCATGCCGGCACCTCATTGCCCCCTGCGCCGAAGCCTGGAGACGTCGTCGCGGCGGGCAACGCCGGCACTGTTTTGTTTTACGTGCACGAACATGATCACGAAACGACCCAGCGCCTCGTTGATTGGCTTCAGCACAGCGACTTTGCTGGAACGATTTTCACACGCGACAAAGCCGATGGAACATTTCCGCTCCGCGCGATCCACCTCGCTACCGCCGATTCGCCCGATGTCGTGATGGCCTTTCGCTCCTACGCTGAAACGAACCAATTCGGCGCACCGGGATTGATCGACGCGGATTGGAATCGTCCCGCCGGCGAAGGCACGCACGCGACGCTGGCCGTCACGGACATTCACAACATTTTCATCGCCGCCGGTCCTGACTTCCGGAGTGCCTTCGAAGACGACGCACCGACTGGCAACATCGACATCGCGCCGACTGTGCTCCACTTGCTCGGAATCGAAGGCAACGGACACTTCGACGGCCGCATCGTGACCGAAGCATTGCAGAAGCGAAGCAACGACGCGATTGAGGTGAAACAAGAAACGCTAACCGCCGCTCACAACGAGTGGCAGCAGGTGCTAAAAACCTCCCGAGTTGGTGAAACGATCTACTTCGATCCTGCCGCCGCTCCTACCAATCACCATGCACCGATCACCGATCACTAACTTGCAAACTGCCAGGGACAGGACTCGAACCTGCACGCCTTTCGGCACCAGATCCTAAGTCTGGCGCGTCTGCCAATTCCGCCACCCTGGCGAAAGGAATTGCCGATTTCAGATTGTAGATTTCAGATTGAGCCAAGGCAAACTGCGGGCCGGTCTTCCCTGATCGGAGAGAACGCGCACGTGAGCTAAGCAGGTGTCAAGCTTGCCCCGGCGAATGGAAGAACGGCGAGTACTTGCTCGCGCGAGATACCTTGGAACCATTGCAGAAACTGATCAACGGTGCGCGGCCTTCTAGTTCTCGAACAACGCCTTCACCGGGACGCGCGTGCCGCGAAATACCCATGCGCCGCTCAGGTGATCGTTCGACAGCGCCGCAAGAGACCCAATCAAGCATCTACAGAATCTATTCGGCTACTTGGTAACTCTGTTCAAGGTAGCTAGGAAGCTACCATCTACACTTTCCGAATAGCACAATATAAACCTTACAACTTTGAAGTTCGAAATCAATCCTCTGAGGGCGGGCATAGTGCCATTCACTCCTGCGCCTCCAAATGATGGACCGCGACGAATTTGAAGATGACGAAGCATAATCCTGCTCCCGCGGCGAAGGCGGCGTGGAGGAGCCAGAAGTTTGTTGTGGGCCATTTCTCGAGGAAGCCGCCGACCCAGCCGACAATCGTGTTACCGGCGAAGAAGGCCAGGTAGTAGAGGCCGATGATGGTGGCGTTGATCGCTTTCGGCGCGTACTTGGCGAAGAGGGCCAAGCTGACGGGTAGCATGTGGGCGAAGCCGATGCTGTTCAAGATGTGGAAGGTAACCGGCCAGAACAGACCAATCTTTGTCCCCGCTCCGTGGCTCGCCGCGGCCATGTAAAGGCAGAGCTGGCCGGCGAGGGTGAACCCGGAGCCGATGATGATCTTGGTGATCTCGTCGGGTTCGCGCCAGTGCTTGCCATACCAACGATAGAAGATGGCGACGAGCGCGAGGAAGCTGACGCTGACGACAGCGTCGAGGGTGACAAGCCAGGTGGTAGGCAATTTTTTGCCCATGAAGACGAGATCGAACTGGCGGTCGCCCCAGACGAGATAGGCGTTGAAGATTTCTTGGTTAGGCACGAGCGCGATGGCGAGCACCGGAATGAGCAGGATGAGGGCAATGACGGCGCGCCAGTCGCGAGCGGTGAGCTTTGCTTTTGGCGTCATCTTTGTTGGATCGACTCCGGTTCGTGGAGCGTTGTCGCTCGCGCGGAGATATTTTTGCCCAGCGAGATAGACGCAGATGGCGAGAAGCATTCCTACTCCGGCTGCAGCGAAGCCGTAGTGCCAGCCTACCGTTTCACCGAGCGTGCCGACGATGAGCGGCGAAGCGATGACGCCGGCATTGATGCCGAGGTAGAATATTTGGAAGGCATCGGCGCGGCGCAGGTCGTCAGGTTTATAAAGTGAACCGACCTGGCTGGCGATATTCCCTTTGAACATTCCGCACCCGAGCACGAGACAAAGGAGCGCGAAGAGAAACGCGCCCTCGAGTGCCATGAGGAAATGACCGGCAGCCATGGTAAGCGCGCCGAGCAGCACGGTGCGACGGCGGCCGAGCACGCGGTCGGCGAGGAAGCCGCCAAAGATCGGCGTGAGATACACGCTCGCGGTGTAGGTGCCGAAGATGGCGGAGGCGAGCGCCTGGCCATTGAGGCTGCCGTAAAGTTTGCGGTAGCTCGAGAAAGCAACGACGTGCTCGATGTGGCCCGGCAGGAGGAGATACTTGACCATGTAAAGGACAAGCAAGGCCTGCATGCCGTAGTAGGAAAAGCGTTCCCAGGCTTCGGTGAAGGCGAGATACCAGAGCCCGCGTGGATGGCCGAAGAATCGTGGCTCAGGAATCTCGCCAGCTAGTGGCGTGGCGTCATCAGGTTCGGCTACGGCGGTCATCGATCAGGAACTACGCAGGACATTCCAATCAGGAAAGCAGGTTAAAGAAGAGATGAATTTTAAAGCCAGAAAACCAAAAAGGAGGACCGACTTGTAAGCCCTTCTGGATTTCTCGTTTTCAAAATTCCTTCGTTTTCCTTCGTTCCTGCTTCGGTGACCGATTATCGCGCTAAGGCTATTTCGCTGAGGGGTCGGCTGGCGCGCCGGTTGGGTTCGTCGTGCTTGCGGGCGGCGCTTCTCCGGGCGCTGACGTGGAACCAGTTGCTGACTCGGGCGACGCGATCGTGGTAGGTGCCGGATCTGGCGAAGAAGTAGTGCTCTTCGGTTCCGCAACCGTAGCCTTTGCCGCTGCGGCTTTCGCAGCCGCCGCCTGACCTGCTGCTTTCTTTTTCGCCTCGGCTGCGGCTGCTGCTTCGGCGAGGTTCGCGTCCACCGCTGCGGCTTCGGTCGGGTGAATCTCGTGATAGTAGCTATTGGATTTGGCGAGCTGATCCTTGCGCTGCAAGAGCGCGTCGAACCGCTCCCGCGTACTAAGCTCGAATACCTTGTCCATCTTGATTGCTTCAAATGGACATACTTCCACACAAATCTGGCAGCTCATGCAAACCGAGATATCGATATCGAATACCTTGGGATAGAACTGCGGCTTGCCCAGGTAGTCCGGTTTCTTATCGTCACTCTTGACGATATAGATACATTGCGGCGGACATTCCTTCTCGCAAATCTTGCACGCCACGCACCGCAGACCGGCGTGTGCGTCCCCACCATCGTACACCAGAAACGGAAAGTTACGATAGTTCTCCGGCAGCGGGCTTCGCTCTTCCGGATACTGCACCGTCGTTAGCCTATCTTCCTCAAAATAGCTGCCGACGAAGTTCTTCGCCGTCACTGCCATTCCCTTGAGTATTCCGCTTCCTATCATTAATCTACTTCTCCCGTTCTGTCATTCCGAGCGAAGCCGAGGAATCTCTAGCTCTCCGACGGACCAGAAATGTCTCGACTTCGCTCGATATGACAAGAACTAACGATCCACTTCACCCATAACTATATCGACGCTCCCGAGGATCACCATCACGTCAGCGACCGTATGCCCGAGGCACATATCTTCAAGCACTGTCAGATTGATGAAGCTCGGAGGGCGCACGCGATATCGATACGGATTGCCCGTGCCATCACTAACGAGATAAAAGCCGAGCTCGCCCTTCGGCCCTTCTATTCGGCCATAGGCCTCGCCAATCGGCGGCCGAAAAGCGCGCACCTTTACCTTTGGATTCATCACTGGCCCCGGCTGAATCTGATCGAACGCCTGGTGCAGGATGGCGAGGCTTTCCCGTATCTCCAGCACCCGCATCATCAACCGATCGTAGGTGTCGCCGTGATCACCCAGCGGTACGCGAAATTTCAGTCGCGGGTAATAGCCGTAACCATCTACTTTGCGAATATCGTAGTTAACGCCGGACGCCCGCAACATCGGGCCCGTGATTCCGGCATTGATGGCCAGTTCAGCCGATAGTTTTCCCACCTCCTGCGTCCGCGCGATGATGATCTCGTTCTCCAGGATGAGCTTCTCAAATTCATCCAGAAATCGCGGAAAGTTATCGACTACTCGTTTGGCGCGTTGCATCCAGTCTAGTCCGGCATCAACCCGGCAACCACCAAAGCGCATGTAGTCACACATCATGCGTGAGCCAGATAGCGACTCGAATAAATCGAGTATCTTCTCGCGTTCGCGAAAGGCATACATGAGTGGAGTTCCCCACGCGCCCATGTCATTGAGCAGAAAGCCAAGGAGAGAGGTGTGGTTCTGAAGCCTCGTTAGTTCCGCCAAAATAACTCGGAGATACTCCGCGCGTTCGGGAACTTCGATCGCGGCCAGTTTCTCCACGCTTAAAGCATAGGCCCAGTTATTGGTCATGGAGCAGAAGTAGTCGAGCCGATCGGTATATGGCATCGAACCGAGGTAGCTGGTTCGCTCTCCGATCTGTTCGTGATTGCGATGGAGGTAACCGAAGACAGGCTTGAGCTTCCGGACTATCTCACCCTCCAGCGCGACGTTCATCCGGAACACGCCATGAGTAGATGGGTGCTGCGGTCCCATCGAGATCTCGAGGAGTTCGCCTTCCAATTGCGAGCTCATGCGCGGCGGCGCCTGCTCCAGCTCGTGCAAACCAGCAGTCATATTACGAAAGGAAAGGGGAGCCACAGATAAACACAGATTTACATAGATATGAGCTTCTGAATCTGTGTTTCATCTGTGTTAATCTGTGGCGAGCTTTTCTGCGCCATCCAGTTCTGGCCGCGCAGCGTGATGTTGTTTCACTCGCTCCAGCACTTCATCGTGCGGAGTAGGTTCGTACTCGAAGTCGTCCGGCTGCACGTAATCCTTCCGCATCGGATGATCTTCAAACTCATCCCACATCAGGATCCGCCGCAGATCAGGGTGTCCCTCAAAATGGATACCGTAGAGATCGTAGATCTCCCGCTCCTGTAGTTCGGCGCTCCGCCAAACTGCGGTAAGCGAGGGCAAACGTGCTCCGGCGGCGCGGTCAGCCGTGCGCATGCGAATAATTAACGGCCCGTGTTTGTGCGCGATGGAGTAGAGATGGTAAACAGCTTCCAGGTAAGCCGGAATAGTTTCGTCGGTAGTTACGCGAACTTCCTTCTCTACTCCATCTACTATTTGCTTTACCTTGGTAGTTTGCTCGACCTTTCGTTCCAGCCAATCTACGCCGGTAACATTCGAGCAGAAGTCCAGCAGCAAGGCCGGATCGTCGCGTAGAAATCGAGCTATTGTTATTGCGTGCTCGCGATCGAATAATAAGGATGCCTGGTTACTAGGGCTGAGATTCGCGATGATCGATACCGTAACCCCAGGAACGGCAGCTTCGATTCGTGCTTTGACCTGCTCGAGCGGCTCCAGCATCAGGCGCGCTCAATTACCGGAGGACTGAATAGCTCGCGATTAGCCGGCGGAGTTAAGTCGTGCGCGCCGAACTCCGGCACTGGATATTCACTCGGCTGCTCCGGTTTGAGAAACTCGGCTTTGCCGGCGCCGGTCAGCTTCTGTTCATCGATTTTGCGCTGTAGCTCCATGAAGGCGTGGAGCAATGCCTCGGGCCGCGGGGGACAACCAGGTATGTAAACGTCCACCGGAATATAACGATCTACTCCTTTAAGGACGTTGTACCCTTGTTTGAAAGGGCCGCCTGAAATGGCACAGGCGCCCATGGCGATAACATACTTCGGATCGGCCATCTGATTATAAAGGCGGACGATTTGCGGCGCCATCTTCTTGGTCACGGTGCCGGCGACGATCATCAGATCAGCCTGGCGCGGCGATGGCCGGAATACTTCGCCACCGAACCGCGCGATGTCGTAGCGTGATGCCGCCGTAGCGATCATCTCGATGGCGCAACACGCCAGACCGAACTGGAGTGGCCAAATCGAGTTTTTGCGTCCCCAGTTATAAAGCTCCTGCACCGACGTGACCCAGACGCCTTGTCGCTGCAATTCGCTGCGCAGTCTCTCGTCTACGCCTTCGTTCATCGTGCCCAATCTAAACAACCTTTACCCCAGGCCCAAAGGAGACCTTCGATTAACAGGAGGAGGAAAATAAGGATCGCGACAAAACCGCCGAGCGGCAACCCGGTGAAAGCGACGGCAAAGGGGATGAGGAAGACCGCTTCGACGTCGAAGATGAGAAAGATGATGGCGTAAAGATAATACTGCGACCGGAATTGAATCTGCGCGTCACCCACGGACTCGATGCCGCACTCGTAGGTAGCATTCTTCAGCGCCCCGGGTTTCGGCGGCTGGAAAACTCCGCGCCAGAGCCACGCCAGAGCCAGCGGCCCCATCGGGAATACCACTGCGACGCCGATGAAGATAATGATGAAAAGATACGGATGCGGAGTCATCAATGCCGTGAATCGGAAGCTAAAGTGCAATATAATCTCGATGTGGAGAAAACGATAAAGCATTTCCGCGATTTCGCTGCGGCCGAACGTGCCGATGCCGAATACTACAAACAGCTCAGCGGGAACGAGCGGTTGCAGATTATGGTAGAGTTGCTGAACCATGCGCCGGAGCAGCGACTTGAGAGAGTTTGTCGAATTACTCAACTCGCGCAGCGTCGAGTACGTCATCGTGGGAGCGCATAGCTTCGCCTTCCAGGCGCGACCCCGCTTCACCGGCGATCTCGATATACTTCTTCGGCCGAGCCCGGAGAACGCATTAATAATGATGCGGGTGCTGAAAGACTTCGGCTTCGGCGGACTCGATATTTCGAAAGCGGCTTTCCAAACGCCAGATCAAGTCATCGAGCTCGGGCGAGCGCC
The DNA here is from genome assembly GCA_036809705.1 of Chthoniobacterales bacterium. Taxonomy (GTDB): domain Bacteria; phylum Verrucomicrobiota; class Verrucomicrobiia; order Chthoniobacterales; family UBA10450; genus AV69. Next base: position 6,238 of record DAIRIE010000030.1, on the reverse strand, counting down.
GCTTCGCAACGATCTTCTCACGAGCATAACCGGTGTGTCAGTCGAAGAGGCGTTTTCCACGCGTGAAACAGCCGAGATCGGTGAATCGGCGTGTTCATATTGGGTAAGGACGCGCTAATCAAAAACAAACGCGCGGTCGGACGTCCGCAAGACAGAGCTGACCTCGAAGCGCTCGAAAGCTGACTTTTACTTGCTTAGCTAACTTGGCGCCGCTTTCCTTCACGGCGAGTGAGCGCGTTTGCCGATCAGATTTTCGTTAACGGAAAGCAGTGGCTGCTTTCGCTGCTCGCGAACGCGCCGGAGTGGCTGCTCCAGAGCGTATCTGCTTTAATTAATATCGCCGCGCTTCTGGCTGTTTTCCTCACGCTCTTTGCCGCGATGTCGGTGCTCGAGCGGAAGATTCTCGGGCGCATCCAGAATCGCTACGGGCCGAATCGCGTCGGCCCCTTCGGCCTGCTTCAGCCGATGGCGGACGGCATCAAGATGCTGATCAAGGAAGACATCGTGCCGGCGCGCGCGGACAAAGTGGTGCACTTTTGCGCGCCGATTCTTATCGCGGCCACGGCAATTCTCACGCTAGGGATTATCCCTTATGGGCGAAACATGACGCCGCTGGCGCTCGATGGCGGCATCCTGTTTTTCTTCGCCGTTGGTTCGACCACGGAGCTGGGCGTGTTCATGGCGGGTTGGGGCAGCAACAATAAGTTTTCGATGCTGGGAGCGATGCGCGCGATCGCGCAGATGGTGAGCTATGAATTGCCTCTGATTATTACCACCTTGCCTGTCGTGATGGTGGTCGGCTCGCTTTCGCCGGATGCGATCGTCGCGGCGCAGGGCGGATACGCGCTCGGATTTGTGCCGCGGTGGTTCGCGCTGACTCCCTGGGGCGGGGCAGCGTTCATTTTGTTTTTCATCGCCGCATTGGTGGAGTCAAACCGAACGCCGTTCGATGTGCCGGAAGGCGAGTCGGAGATCGTCGCTGGACACATGACCGAGTATTCGGGATTTAAATACGCGACGTTTTTTCTCGCGGAGTATCTGGGAATGTTCGCGGTAAGCGGGCTCGCGATCACGTTGTTCCTCGGCGGATGGCAGGCGCCGGCGCCCTGGCTGGAGTTTGTGCCGAGCTACGCCTGGTTTTTCCTCAAGCTGTTCGCGCTGCTCTTCATCTTCGTCTGGCTCCGCGGAACGCTCCCGCGCACACGCGTCGATCAGGTGATGAATTTCGCCTGGAAATTCGTGCTCCCAATGGCCTTCACCTGCGTGCTGGCCGCGGCGGTGTGGCACTATGCGGGACGGCGAATAAGCGGCTGGCTTTGGTCGTTCCTGGTCGTCGCGACCGTTTACGCGCTGTTGTCGCTCTTGCTCGATACGAAAAGAAAATTCGCGCCGCGCACCTACCGCTTTGCTGAATGAACGTGGCCTTTTTTGTCATTGCCGCTGGCACTCTCGGCGCCGCCCTGGCTGCGGCGCTCTTGCCGCGATTGATCCACGCCGCGCTGGCCTTTGCCATTTCGTTCGTCGGCGTGGCCGCAGCCTATTTCTTGTTAGGCGCGGAGTTCGTCGGGTTAGTGCAGGTGTTTGTCTATATCGGCGCGGTCGCGGTGCTGATTGTGTTTACAATTTTGCTGACACGGCGCGATGGGGAGAAAGATCGAGGTTTTCACTGGAGCGGCGTAGTCGTCGCGCTGGCTTTTTTCGCCGGCTTGCTTTGGGCAATTCTGAATACGCCGTTTGGGTCGGCCGGCGCGCCGCCGATGGAGCCGCTCACCGTGAAACGTATTGGCGAAACGTTGATGACCGATTACGTCTGGCCGCTGCAATGCGCCGGCGTGCTGCTGACGGTCGCGCTGATCGGGGCCCTTTTCCTTGCCATGGAGGACAAGCAGTAATGGCCCGCGTACGCTGCTCGGGCAGAGTCGTTGCTGCGCTATGACCCTCCAGCATTTACTCATCCTTTCGGCGGCGCTGTTCTCCATCGGCCTCGTCGCCGCGCTCAGCCGCCGTCACGCCATTTTCATTTTGATCGGCATCGAGATGATGCTCGCCGCAGCCGGCATTAACTTCATCGCCTTCTGGCGATTCAATCCGCAGCCGCACCCTCCCACCGGCGTCATCGTTGCCATCTTCGCCATCGCTATTGCAGCTGCCGAAGCCGCGGTCGGTCTGGCTCTCATCATCGCGGTGTATCGGCATTACCGCACGACTAATGTCGACCAGATCGACCAGCTAAGAGGCTGACGCGCGCGTGATCACAAAATGAATTTGTCCATCACGCATCACCTCTGGTTCATCCCAGTTGCGCCACTTCTCTGCGCGCTCCTGATTCTGCCCACTTCGCGGCGCGGTCCCGCCGCCGGCATTGCCATTCTTGGGCAGATTTTCGCGCTGTTGCTATCAGTCACTGCGTTTACCGCGACCTTGCAAACGCACGGCTTCCGCGCGTTTCAGAATTTCACCTGGTTCACCTTCGGCGACCAAACGCTTCGCCTCGGGTTTGTTTTGGATCCGCTGGCAGCGGCCATGCTCGTCATGATCACGCTCGTCGGCCTTTGCATCTTTGTCTTCAGCATTGGCTACATGGCTGGAGACAAAAACTTCGCCCGGTTCTTCGCCTACCTCTCGTTTTTTTCCGCCGCCATGCTCGGCGTTATCATCGCCAATAGCCTGCTTCTCCTGTTCATCTGCTGGGAACTCGTCGGCCTCGCGTCCTATTTGCTCATCGGTTTTTGGATTGAACGCCCGAGCGCAGCGGCCGCGGCCAAGAAAGCATTCATCACCACTCGCATCGGTGATCTTCCATTTTTTCTCGGCATCCTCTGGCTCTACAATCGCACCGGCACATTGCTCTTCTACGATAACGGCAACGGCTGCCTCGAAAACGCCGCCTTGGCCTCGTTAGGCGCGGCAGCCACATTCATCGCGCTTCTCATCTTCTGCGGCGCCGTCGGCAAGTCGGGACAATTCCCACTCCACGTCTGGCTGCCTGACGCGATGGAAGGGCCGACGCCGGTGAGCGCGTTGATCCACGCCGCCACCATGGTCGCCGCCGGCGTTTTTCTGGTCGCGCGCGTTTACCCGGTTTTTTCCGCCGGCTCGATCAATGGCATCACCACCTCACTCACGGTCGTTGTCTGGATCGGCGTTATCACTGGTTTGATGGCCGCGCTCATCGCCATCGCGCAGTCCGACATCAAACGCATTCTCGCTTACTCCACCGTCTCACAGCTCGGCCTCATGATGGTGTCGCTCGGCGTTGGCGGCGTCGCCGCCGGCATCATGCATTTGCTCGCGCACGGTTTTTTCAAAACGCTTCTCTTTCTCGGCGCCGGGTCCGTCATTCACTCGCTCCACCACGAACAGGACATCCGCAAAATGGGCGGCCTCCGTCGCGCCATGCCGGTGACGTTCCTCACCTACGCCGTCGGCATGATGGCGCTGAGCGGTGTGCCGCTGATCTTTTCCGGCGCGTGGACGAAGGAAGAAATCCTGCGCGCCGCTTCCCGCTGGCCCGCGTCACACATCCCATATTATCTGCTGCTGCTCGGCGTGGTCCTCACGGCGTTCTACATGACCCGGCAAATCATCTACGTCTTCTTTGGCAATCCCGGCGCCGATTCCGCGCACGCGCGCGAAAGCCCGCGCGTGATGACCATTCCGCTCATCGTGCTCGCCGTCTGCGCGGTGTTATTCAGCCTCGTGCTTACGCCTGCGTGGCCATGGTTGCACAGCTATTTCAATGGCGAGCGCGCCGATGTCGATGCAGCCAGGTTGGTCCCGCCGATGCTCCTCGTCTCGCTCGTGCTCGTCGGCGCTGGCATTGGTCTCGGTTGGCTCATGTTTCGTAACGCGCGCGAAATTGATCCGCTGCAGCAAAGACTGCCGGCGCTCTTTCGTTTCCTCGAGAACAGGATGTGGATCGACGAAGTCTATGGGCACACCGTCATTGCCTTAAGCCGCATGGGCGCGCGCGTTGCTGATGTGCTCGATCGTTACTTCTGGGACGGGATCGTTCGCGGCTTCGGCGGAATCGGACAGCTCTTCGGAATGTTCACCAGCACAGTGGACGAGCGCGGCATCAATGCTGGAGTTGATGAATCCACACGCGGTGCGCGCGGATTCGGACGGCTCGCTTCCGCAGCCCATTCCGGCCAAATCCAAACCTATCTCGGCGCGGTCGCGCTTGGCATGCTCGCGCTCCTTCTTCTTTACGCATGGCTGGGCTGATCACCGCGCTCATTCTCACCCCGCTCGCAGGCGCCGTCCTGAGCAGCATGGGGCGCGAGCGTCTCGCGCGCCGTGTCGCGTTCACCAGCAACGCACTTACGGCGGCGATCGCCCTCATCTTATGGCGGAATTTCGACAACACCGTTGCCGGTTTGCACTTCGTCGAGCACCACACCTGGATGCCATCCATCGGCGCCGAGTATTTTGTCGGAGCGGACGGGCTGAGCTTGCTCCTGCTTCTCCTGACCAGCTTGCTCTTTCCCTTCGCCTTTTCGGCGCAACGAATGAGCCGCGGCTATTACGCGCTCATGTTGGTCATGCAATCCGCGCTCTACGGCGCCTTCACCGCGCAAAATTTCGTCCTCTGGTTCCTCTTCTACGAGACGAGCCTCATTCCATCTTTCCTGCTCATCAAAATTTATGGCGGCGACAAACGGGACCGGGCCGCGACCAAGTTCTTCGTTTACACCTTTATCGGAAGCGTCGCGATGCTGCTGGCTTTTCTCGGCATTTACTTCGCCCGCGGCACCTTCGATTTCGTCGAACTAGCCGCTCTTGGTAAAGCTGGTTTGGTGCAGGGCGATCGACGCTGGCTCGTTTTTGCCGGAATTTTCTTCGGCCTCGCCGTCAAAGTTCCACTTTACCCATTTCACACCTGGTTGCCCGACGCTTACGAAACCGCGCCGACCGGCGTGTCCATGGTGCTCACCGGCGCTCTCTCAAAGATGGGCGTCTACGGGTTTATCCGCCTGCTCCTGCCGCTTTTTCCTAACGAGACGCGGATCCTTGGTCCATGGTTGCTCACTCTCGCCTTGTGCTCGATTGTCTGCGCCTCGTTATCCGCCTGGGCGCAACGCGATCTCAAACGCATGGTCGCCTATCTCTCGGTTAATCACCTCGGCTATTGCATGCTGGGGCTTTTCGCGGTTGCCGCTGCCACTGTTTCTTCCGCTAATCTCCACGCCACCTTCAGCGGTGTCTTCATGCAAATCTTCAACCACGGCATCACTGCCGCCGCCCTTTTCTACTTTGTCGGTTTGCTGGAACAACGCCGCGGCATCCGCGGCACTCACGACTTCGGCGGCCTCATGCAATGCGCGCCGCTGTTCTGCGGCTGGATGAGTGTCGTCATGTTTTCCTCGCTCGGTCTCCCAGGCCTCAATGGATTCATCGGCGAATTCCTCATCTTTAAAGGTTCCTTCGCCGCCGCGACCGCATTCACCTCCATCGCAGTTCTAGGCCTCCTCTTCACCGCCATCACGTTTTTGCGCGCCATGCAGCTTCTCTTCAGCGGTCCGGCTGGAGAAGCGTGCGCCGTATTCCCCGATCTGCTCGCGCGAGAGAAACTCGTCGTCATTCCAATTGCGCTGCTCATGTTCGCCATCGGCATCGCTCCCCAATTCATCTTTAACATTTTCAATTCCACCGTCGTGCAAATGGCGCGGCTGTTTTCATGAAGACACCTCCATGAAAAAGGGGATCGTTCCCATCGCGCAAATCACCCGCACGATTCTTCTTCTTCGGGGCGAGAAGGTGCTGCTCGATGCCGATCTGGCACAGCTCTACGGCGTCACCACCGGTAACTTGAACAAGGCCGTCAGCCGCAATCGGGACCGGTTCCCGCGCGATTTCATGTTCCGGATCACTTCGGATGAAGCGCGTTTGATATTCCAATTTGGAAGATCGAAGGGACGCGGCGGTCGGCGCAAGTTGCCTTACGTGTTTACCGAACAGGGCGTGGCGATGCTTTCGAGTGTCCTGCGCAGTGCGCGCGCGGTGCAGGTCAACATCGCCATCATGCGCGCGTTCGTCAGGCTGCGCGAAACCCTGGAAACAAATCGTGAGCTCGCCCGCAAGTTTGCCGAGCTGGAGAAACATGTCGGCAAACACGACCACCACATCGCCGCGATCATCGATGCCATCCGCCAGCTCATGTCGCCGCCGGAGAAGCCGCCGCGCGAGATTGGATTCCACGTGCGCGAGAAAGCGGGTCGGTATCTGGCGAAGAAAA
>DAIRIE010000029.1:13476-18051 GCA_036809705.1 Chthoniobacterales bacterium | reverse complement strand
GTGCAGAATCACATGCTGCAATTGCTCTGCCTGGTCGCGATGGAGGCGCCGACGGACTTGCGCGCCGACAGCATTCGGGATGAGAAGGTGAAGGTGGTGCGTTCGCTGCGGCATTACGACAGCGACGGGGTGGCGAAGTTCGCCGTGCGCGGCCAGTATGGAGAGGGTGCCATCAATGGCGAGGACGTGCCGGCTTATCGGCAAGAGCAACGGGTTGATCCAAAATCGGAGACCGAGACTTACGTTGCGCTGCGCGTGCTTATCGACAATTGGCGCTGGTCGGAAGTGCCAATTTATGTCCGGGTCGGTAAACGTCTGCCGAAGTCGGCCACGGAGATTTCAGTGCACTTTAAAAAAGCGCCGATGGTTTTGTTCAATCGCGACAGCACTTTGCTGGATCAAAACGTTCTCGTGATTCGCATCCAGCCGGACGAAGGAATCTCACTGCGGATGATGGCGAAGATTCCCGGCACGAGTCTGCGCATCGAGCCGGTGAAGATGGACTTTCATTACGGCACGAGCTTCGGTAAACCAAGCCCGGAAGCGTACGAGCGTTTGCTGCTCAATGCCATGAGCGGCGATCCCACGCTTTTCGCGCGGCGCGATGAAGTGGAGGAAGCGTGGGCGTTCATCGATACGATCGAGAAGGCTTGGACGAAGGAGAACGTGTCACCCCTCACCTTTTATCCCGCGGGATCGTGGGGGCCGGAGCTGGCGGATGAATTGCTGGCGAGAGATGGCAGGAGCTGGAGACGGCTGTGAAACAATTTTCCCTCGGCGCGCCGGTCGAGCTCTACCACATCGAGCGCGAGCTGAAGAAGCTCTGGCGCGATGAGAGCGACGGCGCCGTCTCGCGAGCCTCGCTCATCAATCTCGCCGTCTATTCGGAAGAGCCGGCTTCGCTCGCGCGCAGTACGCAGCTCGTGTCGCAGATCACGGAGAACCACGCCTGCCGGGCGCTGGTGATTGAAGCGAATCGAGCGAACGGCGAGGATCGCGCGCAAGCGTGGATCAACGCGCACTGTCATATGCGCGGGACGTCAAAACAGATTTGCTCGGAACAAATCTCGTTTCAGTTGCATGGAACGAAATTGCTCAACAGTGTTCTCTTTTCGCATCTCGACTCCGATTTGCCGCTTTACCTTTGGTGGCAAACCGAATTGCGCGCTCCGCTTGATCCGCAACTCTGGGCGTGGGTTGACCGTTTGATTTACGACAGCCGCGATTGGCGCGATTTCACGCCGCAGATGGAACTGGCTCGCGCTGCTCAAGGCGAAGCGGCGCAGCGCGACATGGTTTTGTGCGATCTCAACTGGGCGCGGCTCTTCCATTTCCGAGTCGCTTTCGCGCAATTCTTCGATCATCCCCAGGCGCGGCGGGAACTCGGACAAATTCAGCAGGTGTGGCTCGCGTTCGGCCATGGTTCTCGTTCGACTGCGATGTTGTTCGTCGCCTGGATGGCCGCACAGCTCGAGTGGGAGACGGACGGGAATGGCGGATTCAAGGCTGCGGAAGGAAAACGCGTGGGTATCGAGTTGATCGAGCAAGGCGATTCGTCGCTGGAGTCGATAACTGTGCGGACGCGTGAAGAAGAGTTTTCCGTGCGCCGCGCGCAATGCGGCGATCTGCTTGAGGTCAGTCGCGCAAGAGGCGGACGGAATTATGCGCATCAATTGCTTCCGGGCAATGACGGTGAGCCCGCGACGCTGCTAAGCCACGAGCTGATGCGCGGCGGAACGCACCGCGTCTACTTGCGAGCGGTGGAAAAGATGAGCGCCCTGTCCTAACGGCGATCTGCCGGCGTCGTTGTAGCTGCCGTCCGTCCCCCGGCGGCAGATCGTCGCTACAGGATGATCTCCCGCAACACGCGCACGTTCTTCTCGAGTGAGAATAGTTCCGCGCAGCGCCTGCGGCTGCGGGCGCCCATCTCGCGCGCGAGTCGCTCATCGCGGAGTAATTTCATAATGCTGGCTGCGGTCGCGCTGGCATCATTCTGCGCGACGAGAAATCCCGTCTCTCCGTCGCCAAGCATCTCCTTAATCCCACCGACATCGGTCGAGATCACCGGCAATGACGCTGCCATCGCTTCCATGATAACCGTGGGCAAATTATCCATTGCGCCGCTTTCTTCGACCCGGCACGGCAGCACAAACATCGTGGCCGTGCTCAGCCGCTCGATGATGTCCCGCTGCTTCCTCGCACCTGTTATCGAAACGCGATCAGTCAAAGCATGATGATCAATCAGCTTCTGCAATTCATCGCGCAACGGGCCGTCACCGATGATCTCGCAGCGGAACTCGTGCTCCTGAATTTGCGCACACGCCTCGAGCAAAACATCGAATCCCTTTTTCGCAATCAAACGCCCGACGGAAAGGATCAGCGGCGGCTGAGCAAAGCGCGATCTCACGAACTCAGCGAGATCGATTCCGTTGTAGACGCGATGAACGCGTTCCGCCGCATCTGGAAATTTGTGTCGCAAATAATCCGCGGCGAAATCACTCACGGTGACGATCGCGCGGGCCGAGCCAAAGATTTCGGGAAGGCCGATCTCGAAGTCGTTAGGAGCGAAAATGTCGTTGGCGTGCGCGGTCACGCTGAAAGGAATGGCGAAGAAGCGGTTGATCCAGTAGGCAGTTCGCGCCGCTATTCCAGCGAAATGGGCGTGCACATGTGTGACGCCGAGTTCACGCAGCCGCACTCCGAGGTAAGCGGCCTGATGGAGTCGCAGTGAGTCGCGCCGGCCCCGCCATTCGCGCACTATCTTGCGCGCTTCCGCCGACATGCTGCGTCGCGCCTCATCAGCGAGCGCGGCGAAGGCGTCACCCTCCGGCAACTGATAAACGGCTCGCAGAATTTCCGGCGCCCATTCCGCCTCCGGCCCGAGCTCCGACGCGCGCAGAGAAAAGATGCGCGGCCGCACGCCTTGACGGAAGAGTTCGGCCACTTCGCGGTAACAAAACGTCTGCGACCACTTCGGAAATCGCTCAAAAATGTAGGCGAGCATCGCCGGAATTAACTCTGCCGCCGCAGCTTGCCAATGGACGGCACGAAATCCGCTCCTCTCTCTCACAGCGCACGACTCCTGCTCTAAGGAAGCTGGATGCCGTGCCGTGATTTCTTTTCCTTTTGCACCACGCTCAAGCCAGTGGAGCTAAAGGCGCTCGGGGAATTGTCGCGCGTCCGTCATCTGGAAAGAGGCGAGGTCATCTATAAAGTGGGCGACGCGGCCGAGGAAATCTTCAGCGTCAATCGCGGCGTCGTCGAGCTCACGCACCTCGTGGCCGGCTCTTCCGATGAGCGCACCTATCTCTCGCGCGGCGATATTTTCGGCGCGACCGAAACTCTCGCTTACACGCCACGCACTCACTCCGCCACCGCGCAAGAGGCGGCGAGCGTGCAATGTTTCCAACGCGAGAATTTTCCCGCCATCTCGCGGCGGGTTCCAGCATTCTTCCTTTTCATCTGCGAAAAAATGGCGTCGCGCCTTCAGCAGCCCGATCCCGGCAAGCGCGTCAGCGTCTGCAAACAACTGAGCGGCAGCCTCGAAAATTTCGATCTCGTCACCGTCCACCAGACCATAATCAGTTCGGGTCAAACCGGCGAGCTATGTGTCTCGAGCGAGAGCGGCGAGCGCGTCGCCACATTCTATTTCGAGCATGGCGCGCCGCGCAGCGGCCAATTCCATCATCTCACCGGCGCGGAAGCATTCTGGCAGCTCTTTCTCTCCGACGAAATTCCGGGCACGTTCTCTTTTACTTCCGGTGCGCGGCCCATCAGCGATTGCGTGCAGTCGGCCGGGATCGAACAGGCGCCGAACGACCTCCTTCTCGAAGCCATGCAATATCGCGATGAGCTCCTCGAGCTAAAAAAAATGTTGCCTTCGTCTCACACCTTGCTCGAGCGCACCACGCAGGAGCTGATCTGGGCCGCCGAGGCGCCGGAGAGATTGCGCGCAGTGGCGCACGATGTCTGGAATTCAATCGGCCCGCGGCGCGTCACCATCGACCAATTGTTTCGCGGTAACAGCGTGTGCGAGCTGAAGGTTTACCGGGTCGTGGCCGAGTTCCTGCGCACAGGACAGTTAGGCGTGGTCAAATCCAGCGCCGCGCTCGCTTCCGTTTGATGAAAAGAATATCCGTCGCGCTCCTTGTTGCGATCGCTCTGCTCGACAGCGGTTGTTCCTGCCTAACGAGCCGTGGGCGGCAGGAAGCTGCTTACGCTCGCTACGTCCGCCGCTCCTCGGCGGGGCGCATCAAAATGCAACGAAAGCTCGCGTCACTTCCGAAAATTCCGGCGAGCCACCCAGTCACTGAGCCGGAAATGAACGGCAGCGCCGGCCCTGAGTCGGTGACTGCGTCTAACGAGTAATCAATCGCGCCGAACGGGAACCGGCCGTCCATTCTCGCCGATCGCCACGTAGGTAAACACCGCCTCCGTCACCCGCACCTGCTCGCCCGTCATGTAACGTTCGACCCAGACCTCGACCGGAATGCGCATCGATGTGCGCCCGATGCGCTCCACCCGCGCATAACACGCCACGCGATCGCCCACCCTCACCGGCTGGAGGAAGGACAT
>DAIRIE010000029.1:9515-13466 GCA_036809705.1 Chthoniobacterales bacterium | reverse complement strand
TTCAGCTCCTCCAAATGCTCCACTACCAGAGCGCCACGCGCGTCTTCGCCGTCTTCAATGCGAGAATGCCGCTGCCGAGGTCCATTTGCGACATGATCCAGCCGCCGAAAATGTCGCCGCTCGGATTGGTGTCACGCGGCATGGCGATGGTGCGGATGACCAGCTCGCCTTTTGGTTTGTTCTCCATGCGGCCAGCGTAGTTCCTCACCGCGAGCAAAGTCGAGGCGTCGTGCGCGCGGCGAGGTCGTGTCTTGAGACGCCCGGCAGCTACAACGTGCCGCTCGCGTTCGTCAGCGTGATGTTTTCGATGGCAACACCAGGCGGCTGGCTGATGGCGTAAGCAACCGCTTCGGCCACATCAGCGGCCGACATCATATGCTCCCGCGGCCAATCGCCCGAGACAGCGTTCCAGATTTCCGTATCGGTCGCCGCCGGATAGATGTTAATCACGCGCACGCGATGCGGTCGCAGCTCTTCCCGAATGGCGGTGGACAAGCCATCAAGGCCAAACTTGCTCGCGCAGTAAATGCTCCAATTCGGGTAAGCACTCCTGGCGGCGATGGAAAGGATGTTCACGATGCTCGATCCCGGGCGCATCCGCGGAGCAAAGTGCTGGGTGAGAAAGAAAGGCGCGGTCAGATTCACGCCCATGGTTTGCGTCCACTCCGCCAGAGTCACTTCAGTGAATGGCTTTACCACCGCCACTCCGGCATTGTTGACAAGCAGGTCGATCGGTTCATGCCCCACTTCGGCAATGAGATCATCCACTCCGCTGGTCGTCGCCAAATCGTGAATGAGCTTTACCGGTTTCCTGTGGTGATCTGCGACCGCGCGACATGTTTCCTGGAGCGCGGCCGTATCGCGTCCGTGCAAAAGCAGCTGAACGTCATGTCCGGCCAGCCGCACCGCAATCGCGCGGCCAATTCCCCTGCTCGCGCCGGTAATAAGATAGCGTTTCGTTGAGAACATTGAGCCGTTGTTAGCTAACAACGATCTTTTCTACTCTGAACACGTGAACCACCGCAATCAGTCCTTCGCAGTGCGAATCGATTGTTATTAGTTTCCCATAAACGCAGTCGCACTAGTCTCTCCGCCAGACGGTTATCGATTTTGCTCCAAAGGGCGCGCACGATGTTTTCACCCGTTGAAGGCTGGCTGCCGAACTCTGCCGTTTCCAGATCAAGATGCTTATCCCGCCACGAGCTCAAACTGCTGTCGATAGCGCCCTGCAATCCGGCAAAGCTGAAAAGCGCGCCCGTTCGCTGGTCGTATTCGCCGCCAATCGTGCTCTCCGTTACGTACCAATGACCATGCCCGCGCAGATTGTTGCATTTGCCAAAGAGCTCTGCGTTTTTTTCGTCGGTAAACGAAGACACGTGAAGGCGGTGAGAGGCGCTGAATGATCTGCGCATCCCGAGAAAGACCCGGCCATCGCGCTGGGCTTCGGCAAAAAAATCGTCGCGCTCGTGCAGGCGCGCGCGAGCAAGGCTGTCCAGCGAAGACCCGGATTGAAGGATAAACCGAGCGAGTGACTCCGTGGTGGTCGGCCGGTCGCGCAAAGCAGCGACATCTCGACTGAGATTTTTGTGATCCAATTCCGCGCGAAGGTTGGTCATTAGCTCTTCCACTTGAGTGACGGGAAAGACCGGTGCGGCGTCATCACTGCGCAGGGTAAGACGGGCGCGATAATTGTGACCGTGCTCATGAGTCGAGACACCGAAGAGATGCTGGTTTTCCGCATCGCTCAGCCGCGGTGAGAGCGTGCGGCGCGCCGCGGAAAAATCGAACCAGAAGTTCCCTTCGATTGCACCATTCTTGTAAGCTGTCGCGCTCCGCGTCGGTGTTTCCCGCAGATGCACGGCGACGAGCTGCGCGGGATTGTTCTCGAAACTCGGAGCGATGTCGTGAAGAAGCTGCCGCGCGACATTTTCCACCGTCGGGACCGTTTCGCGGAACGATTCATTGTCTTCATTGAGGAAACGATGGTCGTAGCGATCATCGATAATGGCGCCCGCCCGCGCTTTGATTTCACTGATGTTAATGAGCATGCCGGTAGTTGCATCCGGCTCGCCGGCGAAGACGAAGTAAGCGGTATAGTTACGACCGGTGCCATAGCGCGCCCCGGTTTCGCCTCCAAAGAGCCGGCGATTTTCTTCCGCCGAAACATTTGGCGAAAACAACCGACGCGAAGCCGAAAAATCGACACGCTTGCTGACAGTGAGCAGCATGCCTCCTAGCTATTCAGAAGCGAAAGGAACTCGGAACGAGTGCGCGCGTCTTCCTTGAAAGAGCCAAGCAGGCACGACGTTTTCATGACCGAGTTCTGCTTTTCCACCCCGCGCATCATCATGCAAAGGTGTTTGGCTTCAATGACAATGCCGACTCCGCGCGGATGCAGCGTCTTCATCAGCGCATCCGCGATCTGCATGGTGAGGTTCTCCTGAATTTGGAGCCGGCGAGCAAACACATCGACTACGCGCGCCACCTTTGATAGCCCGATGACTTTGCCATTCGGAATGTAGGCCACATGCGCGCGGCCAATGAACGGCAGCAGATGATGCTCGCACATCGAGTATAGCTCGATGTCTTTCACGAGAACAATCTCACTCGCTTCTGACTCGAAGATCGCGCCATTAATGATCTCATCGAGCCCCTGCCGATAGCCATTAGTCAGAAATTCAAAAGCGCGAGCGGCGCGTGCGGGCGTTCTTACCAGACCCTCCCGCTCCGGATCCTCTCCGACGGACAGGAGTAAATCGTGGAACGATTGTTCCATCGCGGCCAGCTTGGCCGCGCCGCAGCGCGGGATGCTGCTGATGCGGCGCTCCGCCGCTTCCAGCTCCGCTTCGATTCCTGAATTGCCGTCGCGCATCCTCGCGCCTAGTCCAGCCAGCTCAATGGATACTTCTCGTCGTCCAAGGCGAGCGCATCCTGCGTCAACTCGAGTGTATGCTCAGTATCGAACATGACCGCGAGTTCCTCCGTCCGTTGCGCCTCCTTGCTGGCGATGATCGTGCCAGGATGCGGTCCATGCGGAATACCTCGTGGATGCAGAGTGATTGAGGCTGGCTCGATACCTCTCCGCGATCCGAAGTTGCCGCGGACATAAAAGAGAACTTCATCGGCTTCGACGTTATCGTGCACCCAAGGGATTTTCACCGCTTCGGGATGATAATCCAGCATGCGCGGAGCAAACGTGCAGACAACATAGCCGCGAATCTCGAAGGTTTGATGAATCGGCGGCGGCTGATGCACCGTTCCGGTAATGGGCTCGAAATCCTGCGCGTTAAAAGTGTAAGGATAGAGATGACCATCCCAGCCGACCACATCGAAAGGATGATGCGCCATTGTCACGCGAGTCCACCGCGGCCCATCTTTCACGAGAATATCCACGTCCTCTTCGCTATCGACCGTAAGTAGTTCGCTCGGTCCATGGAAGTCACGTTCACTATAGGGCGATCCCATCCGGATCTGTCCCTCGTGGTTTAGGTAGCGATGGGGAATTTTGACCGGTCCTGATGATTCCAGGATGAGGTAATCTTCCTCTTCTACTTTGTCGGGAACCAGCCGGTAAGCAATTCCCCGCGGAATAACGATGTAGTCTTCGGCCCGATAGCGCAGTTTGCCGAAAACGCTCTCCAGTGTGCCGGCGCCTCTAAAGACAAAGATGATCTCATCGGCGCCGCCGTTCTTGTAATATTCGAACTGCTCGTAGGTCTTCTCCGGCCGCAAACGGTAAGCAACAATGTCCTGGTTGAAGAGAATGGGGATGCGCCCGCGGTAGAGATCGCCACGGCGCGGGATGTTTGCTGTCTTGAGATGATGATGGCGCAGTGGACTGTTGGTGACCTTCTTTATTTCCTTGCACTCGAGTAGCTCGACGTTACGAACGCGCGTCGGTGGCCGGAGGTGATAGCAAATGGAGAAGGCTTCGTTGAATCCTTCGGTGGT
>DAIRIE010000029.1:2947-9504 GCA_036809705.1 Chthoniobacterales bacterium | reverse complement strand
AGACATGCACGTAAGCGATGCCTTCGTTCTTATAAGTGGGGCGATCGCCGTTGCGATGAAACCAAATGTGATGCTTGCGCGGAATCTCGCCGAGTTTTTGGTAGTAAGGCATAGTTCTCGTTTCTGCTATTGTGTCATTGTGAGCTAAGGGCGGTATCTCGCATCAGAGCTGGAGATGTCTCGCCTTCGCTCGACATGACAGAGGCTTTGCTCATGACAGTAATTAGAGGTTGCCGCGGGCGGATTGTTCCCGCTCGATCGCTTCGAAGAGCGCTTTGAAGTTACCTTTGCCAAAACTCTTTGCGCCTTTGCGCTGGATGATCTCGTAGAAGAGCGTCGGCCGGTCTTCCACGGGCTTGGTAAAGATTTGAAGCAAGTATCCTTCGTCGTCGCGATCGACCAGGATGCCGAGCCCTTTCAGCGCATTTAGCTCCTCATCGATGTGCCCTACTCTGTCGAGCAGCGTGTCGTAATAGCTAGTCGGCACCTGGAGAAACTCGACGCCGCGCCGTTGCAGATCAGTGACAGTCTCGATGATGTTGCTTGTGGCCATGGCAACGTGCTGCACGCCTTCGCCGTTGTAGAATTCGAGATACTCTTCCACCTGCGACTTCTTCTTGCCTTCGGCCGGCTCATTGATGGGAAACTTAACATAGCCATTTCCATTACTCATGACCTTACTCATCAAAGCTGAGTATTCAGTCGAGATGTCGTTATCATCGAAGCTAAGGATATTGCGGAAACCCATCACCTCTTCGTAGAACTTGACCCATGGGTTCATTTGGTTCCAGCCGACATTGCCGACGCAATGATCAACATAGAGGAGCCCGGAAGAAGGCGGATTGTAAGTCGTCTCCCACTTACGAAATCCTGGCATAAAGGCGCCCCGGTATTTCTCGCGCTCGACAAAGAGGTGAACCGTCTCGCCGTAGGTGTGAATGCCGCTCAGCACTACCTCGCCCTCATTATCAGAAAGAGTGGTGGGCTCGAGATAGCTTTTGCCGCCGCGCTTGGTTGTTTCCTGCCAGGCTGAAGTCGCGTCCGGAACGCGCAAGGCGAGCACCTTGACCCCGTCACCGTGCTTGTAGATATGGTCGGCGATGGGGTGGTTCGGCCGCAGCGGCGTGGTGAGAAGAAGAGTGAGTTTGTTCTGGCGAATGGCGTAGCTGGCGCGGTCTTTCACTCCCGTTTCAGGCCCGGAGTAGGCGAGGCTCTGAAAACCGAACGCTGTTTTGTAATAGTGGGCCGCCTGCTTGGCATTACCGACATAGAACTCGACGTAATCGGTGCCTTGCAGCGGGAGAAAATCGGGTTCGGCGGTCGGCTGGCGGGCTGGCGCTTCGAGGGTTGTTGTTTCCATAATTTAATGCTGTGCGCCTCGGCAACGGCGGCGCGGTATCCGCAATATAAATCGTCGGCCAAGCGCCGCAAGGTCGCTGGTAAATTGGCGGTCGCGCGCTAACGTCCGGGGCCGTGAGGCGATTCATCTACGAAATTACGGAAAGCTGGAAGATCGCGGCGTCGCAAATGCGCGCGAATATGACGCGCTCGACCCTTACTGCGCTGGGTGTGATCATCGGCATCGTCGCCGTGACATTAATGGGTACGGCGATCAATGGCATACAGACTGGATTCGACAACAGTATGTCGGTTCTGGGAGACGATGTCGTTTACGTCAACCAATGGCCCTGGGCGCGGGTGAATGATTGGTGGAGATATCGCGACCGGAAGAAGATTAAAACCGAATACGCCGGGCAGCTGAACCGGATGATCGCAGCTACTCCAGATTCAAATCTGGTCATCGCGGTCCCGCGCGCGAGCTTCTTCCGAACCGTAAAATACGGCGCGAATGAAGCCAGCAACATCTTCGTTATGGGCACGACTTCGGACTATGTGCTGACATCAACCGTTGATTGCAAGGAAGGGCGGTTCTTTAACGAGATGGAGTCGCGCGATGGCTCGAATGTCTGCGTCATCGGCTACGATGTGGCTGACGCGCTTTTCCCAAACGGAAGTCCAGTGGGAAAAGATGTCCTGATCAATGGACAGCAATTCAAAGTGCTTGGCGTTAACTCGAGGCAGGGGACCTTCCTCGGCTTGTTCAGCTGGGATTCAATGGTGGTGATGCCGTTGCCGGCCTTTAACAAATACTTTAGCGCCAAGAGTGAGTCGGATATTCTGGTAAAGGTGCGGGACAAGACCAGGCTCGCTGACGCCAAGGACGAGCTTACCGGATTGATGCGACGGGTGCGCGCGCTGCCGCCGGAGAAGAAGGACGATTTCTCCATTAACGAGCAACAGGCATTCAAGAGCACGCTTGACCCGGTGAAGAACTCCATCGCGGTTGCCGGGCTCTTTATCACCGGATTGTCGCTTTTCGTCGGGGCAATCGGCATCATGAATATCACGTTTGTGAGCGTGAAGGAGCGGACGAAAGAGATCGGAACGCGCAAGGCGCTGGGGGCGCGGCGTCGAACCATCCTGCTCCAGTTCCTGATTGAATCGACGGCGCTTTGTTTACTCGGCGGGTTCATCGGACTGGTCATTGCCTATCTCATTTGCGCCAGCATCGCGGCGGCGTTGCCTTCATTCCCGATCCACTTCTCGTTAGCTCTCGTTTTCATGAGCGTCATCGTTTCGGTCACGACCGGGCTGGTCTCGGGTTTCGCGCCAGCGTGGTCGGCGTCGCGGCTGGATCCGGTGGCGGCGCTGCGATATGAATAAGGAATTCACCGCAGAGGAGTTGAAGAAACTGACAGCGGAGGTTATCGGCGCCGCGATGGAAGTGCACCGGGCGCTTGGACCTGGTCTGTTAGAATCCAGCTACGGCTTATGTCTTGCGCGAGAGCTCGGCTTGCGCGGCATTACCTTCGAACGCGAAGTGCCGGTTCCACTCCGCTACAAAGGCGTCACGCTCGATTGCGGCTATCGAGCTGATATCGTCGTAGCGCAAACGCTTCTTCTCGAGCTAAAGGCGATCGAAACACTGCTCCCGATCCATGAAGCCCAGCTGATCAGCTACCTCAAACTGACTGGCTGCAAGGTAGGACTACTGATCAATTTCAACGTTCAACTCCTAAAGCACGGAATCCGACGCCCAGTCGTGGGCTTAAATGAAGGAATCACCCTATGAAGTTCTTCTCTGCGAGCTCTGCGTCCTCTGCGGTGAATTCACCTTCGAAATGAAACCGAGCCGCTCGCGCATCATGTTCGGTGAAATCGTGACGATGGCTTTGTCGTCGCTTGGGGCGAATAAGCTGCGCACGGGATTGACCATGATGGGCATCACCATCGGTGTGTTCTCTGTGATCTCAGTGATGACGGCAGTAGGTGCGCTACAGAATTCGATCGAGACGGGATTAACACTCTTCGGCTCGAACATTTTCCAGTTCGCCAAGTTTCCGCCCAACGTGAACGCCGGCGGCGCCGGACAAAAGAAGTATGAAAATCGACGCAATATCACATACGCGCAGGCGCTGCGTTACGGGCAGTTGATGGAAGGCCACGCGCGGGAGATTTGCCTGAAGAGCTTCGACTTCAAAGGACAGGCGGTTTACAACGGACTGAAAACGCCGCCCAGCCTCACCGTCTGCGGCACCAACCAGAGCTTCCTGACAGCTAACGCGTATTCGCTCGCTTACGGACGCAACATCAACGACGAAGATGTAGAGCTCGCGCGCAGTGTGCTGGTGGCGGGCAAGCAGATCGAGAAGACGCTCTTTCCGCACGAGTCGCCCATCGGGAGAGAGATCAGGCTCAACGGGCATATCTTTACCATCGTCGGCGTGCTGGAGGAAAAAGGAACGTCGTTCGGCCAAAGCCAGGACGATATCTGCATCATGCCGATTACGCGGTTTTTCGAAAATTTCGGCGAAGCAAAACGCACGGTTAATATCGCGACACAATCTTACGTGCAGGAAAATTTCGACGCCACCTTTGACCGCGGAGTCGGCGCCATGCGCATCGCGCGCGGCTTGAAGCCGAACCAGGAAAACGATTTCGAGGTTTACACCAATGATTCGCTTAAGAGCGCGTTCATCTCGGTGGCAGGCGTGGTGCGCATCGGCGCATTCGTCATTAGCTTTATTGCGCTGGTCGCGGCGGGGATCGGGATCATGAATATCATGCTCGTGAGCGTGACGGAGCGAACAAAGGAGATCGGGGTGCGCAAATCGATCGGCGCGCGCAGTCGCGATATTTTGCAGCAGTTCCTGACGGAGGCGGTTTTCATTTCCGAGGCGGGCGGGATCCTCGGGATTGTGCTGGGAGTGATTGGCGGGGATTTGCTGGCTTATTGGCTGAAGGTGGACCTGATCTTTCCCTATGGATGGGCAATCGTGGGACTGCTCGTTTGTTCGGCCATCGGAATTGGGTTTGGATTTTATCCAGCGTACCGGGCAGCGGCATTGGACCCGATCGAGGCGTTACGATACGAATAAGCGACGGGCGCCTGGCGGCTATGCCGGTGTGGCGGGTTCTGGTGTTATGATGGCCGGGGGCATGCAACTTGCGCCGCTTGGCTCTTATGCGCTCTGTTCTCTTTGTCTTAAGCTGCCGTGGCTGCACCTGCCGAGACTGCCGAACATAGCGTTCTCCTCATCGAGGAATACGACGCTCTTGCGGTCGCGATCGAATCGGCGCTCAAGAAATTCGCGCCGCAACATCGCGTTCACGTCGCCCGGACTTTACCGGAAGCACGCGCCGTCGCGCTGGCGCACGGGCCGGGGTTGATTATCATCGACTTCGATCCGCCGCATCCCGGCGCTCTGGCGTTCTTCGAACAACTCGGCACAACCCTTCCAGACACACGCGTGCTCTTGATCGCGGCCGGAACGCCGCGTGATTTGCCGGCGGAACGCGGCGGGCAAGGCGCGTTGCAGTTTCTGGAAAAGCCGTTCGAGCTGGTCGATTTCGGAGCGGCGGTGCAGGCATTGCTCGGGCCGTGGCGGGAGACGGGAATGTCGCGCGGCACCCTGCGCAATCTCGCCTTTGTCGATGCCATCGCGCTGGGTTGTCTCGCGGGTGGCGATTCGGTGATTCAACTGCAAGCGGGGGAGACACGCAGCGGCCAGTTGCATTTCCACAACGGACACATCGTGCACGCGGCGACGTCCGAGAAGCAGGGCGAGCCCGCGCTGGTGGAAATGCTTTCGTGGAACGACGCCAGCTTCATTGAGATGCAGCGGGTAAACATTCCGCGACACAGCATTCATGGCCCGTGGATACCGACATTGATCCAGGCGCTGCGTGAAGCGAGAAAACTGGCTCCCGTCGTCACGCCTGCGCCGCCGAGCGCACCGTCAGAAGCTCCGGTCGCGGAAAAAACCGGGCCGAAGATTCTTCTCATCGACGACACGGAAATGCTGCTCATTTTCGTCGAGGACTCGCTCACGATTGCGCGTTCGGATTTGCAAATCACGACGGCGCTGACCGGGTTGCAGGGCGTGAAAGAAGCGGAACAGCTCGTGCCTGATCTGGTGCTGTGCGATTACGATTTGCCGGATATCAAAGGCGACGAAGTTTGCCGGCGCATCGGGGCGAATGGGAAGACGGCGCGTGTGCCTATCGTGATGATGTCCGGCCATGTGCATGAGATGACGACGGTGGCGGTGAAGTTGCCGAATGTGGTGGCGACAATTGCGAAGCCGTTTTTGTCCGATGCGCTCATCACGCTCGTGCAGCAAACATTGAAGGAAGGACCGCTGCGCGTCGAGGCGCGACCGGAGCCGAAAACAGACGCGGCCAGCGAGAACAAAGAGCGACCAGCGGAGCCACCGCAAGTCTCGGAAATCTTACAGCCGCAGATCGCCATTGAGATCGCGGCCGAGGAATCCGCGCGCGCCAGTCGCAACAAACGCGAAACGAATGTTTCTCCGAGCGACGCGACAGCGCTGGGTGCGAATGAAGTGCTCCTCGATCTGCCGCTCGACGTCGTAGCGATGCAGGTGGACTCGTCGTTTCAGGTAGGCTCGCTTCGGGCGCGGCCCGCATCGCCCACAGTGGCAATCCAAATCCCGGCGCTGGCGGCGCGCGCTGCCTTGCCGCTGGAGACCGGGTTTCTGCTGGGCCCGGTCGAGCTCGACAGCAACGGCCACATCTCCACGGTGCGACTGTTGCCGACGCGGCAGCCATTTCGCCAGGTGGAATCGCGCACGGCGTTTTCTATCGGTGGCGTGACGGTGCTGCCTTCGGAAGAGCGCGAGCGTGTTCAGCTGATGTCGGTCGAAGCTTCGCGGATGACGATGCAGTTGTTTGCGCCAGTCGAGCTGAAATCGGTCGAGTTCTCGGCTGATCTGGAAGTACGGCAACTGGTTTTGCATTGCCGCGGCAGCGCCGTGCGCGTGACGCTGAACGCCCACGCGTCAGCCGCGAATATCGGAGCGACGTTCGAAGCGAAAGCGGTCCGGCTGGATGAGTCGCAGCACATCACCGAGCTGACGCTGGCGCCAGTAGGATGAGACTATTCCAACCCGACGGCGCGAAACGTTTCATCGACGTGACGGAAATGAGTGTCGAGCGAACAAAGCTCATCGATTTGTTTTGATGACAGCTTCGCG
>DAIRIE010000029.1:1084-2933 GCA_036809705.1 Chthoniobacterales bacterium | reverse complement strand
AATCTCTGATTCCGCTTTTGCATTTTCCGCGAAGCTTTTGTCGCCGTTCCAAGTTTTCATCGCAGCTCGCTGCACCGCTTCATAGGCAGCTTTCCGTTCTGCGCCTGCGCGGGTGAGCGCGAGTAAAATCGACTGGCTGCAATACAGGCCTTTGGTCAGCGCCAGATTGCGCTGCATGTTTTCCGGATAAACGCGCAAGCCGCTTACGAGCTCGCGCAATTTCACCAGCATGTAATCGAGCAACGCGCACGAGTCCGGCAGAATGATGCGTTCGGCGCTGGAATGGCTGATATCGCGCTCATGCCAGAGCGCCACGTTTTCAAGAGCAGCCACTGCATTGCCGCGGACGACGCGGGCGAGACCGCTTAGTCGCTCGCCAGTGATGGGATTGCGCTTGTGCGGCATGGCCGAGCTCCCTTTCTGGCCTTCGGCAAAATGTTCCTCCACTTCCAGCACTTCAGTGCGCTGGAGATGACGAAACTCGGTCGCCCAGCGATCGATCGACGACGCGATCAAGGCCAGAGTGGTGAGAAATTCCGCGTGACGATCGCGCTGAATAATCTGCGTCGAAATTTTTGCGGCGCGCAAACCAAGTCGCGCGCAAACATCGCGCTCGATCCGGGGATCGAGATGCGCGTGAGTGCCGACCGCACCGCTCAACTTGCCCACCCGAATGCGCTCTCGTGTTTGCGCCAGGCGTTCCTCGGCCCGGCCGAATTCGTCGAACATCAGCGCCAGCTTCAGGCCGAAGGTGATCGGCTCCGCATGAATGCCGTGGCTGCGTCCGATCATCGGGGTCATTTTGTATTGCCGCGCCTTGTCCGCGAGCACACCTCGCAGCTCGCGCAGGTCGCTCGTCAGAATGTCCGCCGCCGCCGTCATCTGCACGGCGAGAGTGGTATCGAGAATGTCCGACGAGGTTAATCCCTGGTGAATCCAGCGCGCCGCTGGTCCCACGGAAGCGGCGACGTTCTCGAGAAACGCGATGACATCGTGATTCGTGCGTTTCTCGATGTCGGCGATTTCGTTGATGGAGAACTTCGCCTTTTCGCGAATCTCGGCCGCGTCTGCGGCAGCGATAAATCCGAGCCGCGCCATCGCTTCGCAAGCGAGCGTCTCGATCTCGAGCCAGATCTGAAATTTGCGCTCATCCGACCAGACGGCGCGCATTTCCGGTCGGGAATAACGATGGATCACCCGCCGAAGATAGAACGAAAAATCGTCCGCGCGTTCAGCAAAAAAAGAAAACGCTCCAGCAGACATGCCGCTGGAGCGTCTCCAAAGTCGATTGCGTGAGATCAGCAGACCTTCGCGCGCAGGAGCCGGCCGTGATCCTCTACTCGCACCCGGCCGCTGCCGAGCAAATCAGCCACGGTCGCCACAGTTTCGCGGCTGCTCTTGGTGCAGGAACTGACGGCGAGGATGAGATCACCGAGGGAAAGCGTTTTGGGTTGGCGCAGGATCTGAGAGTTCTTTTTCATGCTGCCTTCTTTGACAGCAAAGATGGTGCCAATGTTCATTCAAGCGTAGCGTTCGAGGGATAAGCTCGGGAGTTTCAACGGCATACAGCGACCAGCAGTCGCTTAACGCTGACAGTTGTGTTCAATTTAGCTACGCTGTTTAACGCGTCTCCACTCCGTTTTCCTGCCCCGCCCAAGAGCTTGTCCAGCTCCGTCAGCACCTGGGCTGGCCCTACATAGGTGCCGCGGACATAGCTGTCAGCCAGGATCTTGCCGGCCCTATTGACAATGACGAGGTCGGGAATTCCGTCACCCGCGTATTTCATTAGCTCGGGAATGCTGGTCAGTCGCGCGTAATCGACCGCGGGCCATGCCCTCGCGGTGTCGCG
>DAIRIE010000029.1:0-1074 GCA_036809705.1 Chthoniobacterales bacterium | reverse complement strand
GTCGGCGCTGATGAAAATCATCTCGAACTCGGGATGCTCGCGCGCCGTTCGATTATAGTAATCGACCAGTTGCGGCGTGAATTTCCGGCATGGCGGACACTAATGAGCGGGAAAATAGAGGCCGTAAATTTTCTTCGGGGTTAGCTCTTCGTCGTAATAGGAAGTGAGCAGCCCGTTCTGGCAGCGCACAAGATTGCCTTTCAGCAGACCGCCCATAGTGTCGGCCGCTGGCGCCGCCAGACTCGGGCGTTGTGTTATCTGGCGTGACGCAACCGCCTTCGCGCGACTGTCGGCGAGAGCGAGCTGTGACACCAGACAGGTGAAGTAGCACACTCATCTTTGGCAGCAGAAGGCTGCCATTGTTTTCGCGATCGAACAGGCTCAGCGGCGGCTTTGATCAAAAAACTTGCGCGCTTCGTTGTAGGAAGGCTTCGCCGCGCAGGCCGCATCGAGCAATTGCCTCGCGACATCAGTTTGACCGATGGCCCACGCGAAAATTCCACTGCGCCATTTGCGATCAGGATCAGTGGCAAGCGCGCTCGAGGCGGCGAGAAGAGTAGCGGGAGAAACTTTCAGCCAATCGAACTCAGTGAAGCCGTAGGGATTGCGCAGCTTCAATGAAGTCGCGCTCGCGCCGGCGATGCCGAGATACTCCGCGTTATTCGCCACCACCCGTCCGGTGTATCCGCGCGCATTCAGATCGCTGATCAATTGCGCTTTCCACTCCACCAGCCATTCGGCTGCACGCTCATATTGATCCCGCAATGCTTTCAGCGATGGCTCCGTCACCTGCGCTTTTTGCACTGCCTCGGCTGCGCCGGAGAAATCGTAAACCGCCGCCGCGCGCCGGAACGCTTCCAGCGCGGCGTTCCACTGCGGCGTCTCGCGCGCAAGCAATTCCTGATGTTGCTGCTGGTGCTGCACCTTGTCGGCGGATTCCGCATCGCTCAGCCGGTTGGCCAGAGTCTTTTCCTCAAACGCAGCCTCGCGCGCGATGCCGGTTCCCTTTTGCAGCTTGGGAATCAGAGCGCGCAGACTCTCCAGCGCACTTCGGACCTCGGCAGCGCTTTTCCC
>DAIRIE010000028.1:0-18250 GCA_036809705.1 Chthoniobacterales bacterium | reverse complement strand
GTGGCAAATCGAGCCCGTCTTGTTCAACGACGATCTAATCTCGTTAGCTGATGCCGCCATTCGCGAAAGCGGCGCGAAACCGCACCGCATGCCTTCCGGTCCTTTGCACGATGCAGCTGAAATCGCCCGCGCCGGCGTCCCCACAGTGATGATGTTCGTGCAAAGTCTGCACGGCATCAGCCACAATAAAATCGAGGACACGAAAGAAGAGCACCTTGAGCTGGCAGTGACCGCGTTCGACAAGCTGGCGGGCAAAGCGATGCGCTGGATTAACAACCAGCTGATTTAGAGTCGTGAATCGACCGCTTCGCCTTCCAGCGCGACCACGCCGAATACGCAATTCGCGAGCGCGGCGCAGCGGTTCACCGGCCATGAACGTACTCGCCGGCATGGAGCCTCGAGATCATCAACAACATTCCTAGTCTTCCGGGCGCTCTCCGCTCGAGCACATCTTCACCAGCTTCGGATCGAAACGGCCGAGGACATCGACCAGGTCGGTCTGGGCCGCCATTACGGTGGCGATGTCTTTGTAAACGCCGGGCACTTCATCGAGACCAGCCGAAAGTAAAGTCACGCCGCGTTCCTCGAGCAGCTTTTTGACCGCGCTCCAGGTGAACGATTGCAACGCTTTCGTCCGGCTCATGACGCGGCCCGCGCCGTGCGATGCGCTGTTTAGTGACCGCGCATTGCCTTTGCCGCGCACGAGAAAACCAGGCGCAGCCATCGACCCGGGAATAATGCCGAGAACGCCGCCGGCGGCGGGCGTCGCGCCTTTGCGGTGCACGATGAGTTCGCGTTCTTCGCCGCCGACGAGATGGCGTTCTTTCCAGGCGAAGTTGTGATGGTTCTCCACATCAAGCAGCACCGTCGCGCCGAGCGCACGCGCGATGTATTTGTGGATGAGCGCGTGATTGGCTGCAGCGTAATGGCCCATCAGGTTCATCGCAGCCCAGTATTCCTGGCCCTCTTCTTCATCGAGCGACAACCACGCCAGATGCTTCAGTTCCTTCGGCAGCTCGCTGTGGCGATTCATGGCGATGCGGCTGTAATGCTGGCAAACCTGCGCGCCCGTGCCGCGCGAGCCGCTGTGCGTGAGCAGCGCGACATACTCCCCGGCCAGAATTCCTAACGAGTCGTCGGTCGCGGTGAACGCGCCGAACTCGACGAAGTGATTGCCGCTTCCGCTGGTGCCGAGCTGCGACCACGCTTTGTCGCGCATCCGCTGCGTCACGGGCGAGACGCTCCAGTCTTCATCCAAAACTTCGTGCTCGCGTCGCGGCTTGAATTCGCAGCCAACACCAAAGCGAGTCTCGCGCGCGATAATGTTGGCCAGCCGATCCTTCTCGCCAACGATCGTGTTCGCCTTGCGGTCGAACACGGTGAGCTTCATCCGGCAGGCGATATCGACACCGACCGCATATGGAATGACGGCGTTCTCCGTCGCGAGCACGCCGCCGATAGGCAAACCGTAGCCGACGTGCGCATCGGGCATGAGCGCGCCCGCGACTGCGACTGGCAGCGCGC
Source organism: Chthoniobacterales bacterium (assembly GCA_036809705.1). Lineage (GTDB taxonomy): Bacteria > Verrucomicrobiota > Verrucomicrobiia > Chthoniobacterales > UBA10450 > AV69. Next base: position 16,726 of record DAIRIE010000028.1, on the reverse strand, counting down.
ATGCATTCGCCATCTGCTTGACCGCGTCCGGCTCGAGACCGGCGCCCCACTGCTGCCATGGCGCGTGCGTATCGCGCTGTTTAAACGCCGGCTTGTAAAGGGCGCTGGCAAAACTCTGGCGCAACGGATCGCACAGGTACGCCGCCGGATCCGCCACGATCGCGCCGATCTCATCCTCCAGCTGCGACATGTCGCCTTCGCTGTCGCGAAAGGCGATGATGAACTCATGCGCGCGCTTCAGCGCCTGGCCTTGCGGCACTCCGATTCGGATGAGGTCTTTCGTGTTCATATTCTCGCATAAGTTGAATGGTAATCGATGGGATCGAGGTTAGTTTGCCATCAAAGTTAATGGTGTAGTTCATGAGCGGTAAGAGTCACGTTTAGTAAGTTAATTGCAATCCGTCGGAGAATCTGGCGGTGGAGGAATGGTTTGCAGTAGTCATTTGTATCCTCTCCTTGTTCCTAGGGTCCCAACTCGTTAGCTACCGCTGCTCTCGAATAGCTAGGATATTTCAGTCGGAGCCGGACTGGCATTGCGCCTCGCTCAATCTCAACGAAATTCTCATCGCCAATGCTTTGCCGTCCCGATAGGTTCGGAGGTAACTCATATGGCCACACTCGCTACTACCGTCGATGGTTTGAAGCTGCCTAACCCATTCATCATCGGCTCGGGGCCGCCGGGAACGAACATTAACGTCATCAACAAGGCCTTCAAGGAAGGGTGGGGCGCGGTCATTGGCAAGACTATCAGCCTCGAAGCGGAGAAGGTCATCAATGTCACGCCGCGTTATGCGAAGCTTTATTCAGAAGATCGCAGCGAAGTTATCGGCTGGGAGAACATCGAGCTGATCAGCGACCGGAAATTCGAGATATGGATGGATGAGTTTAAGAAAATCAAAGACCACTTTCCGGACCGGGTGCTGATCGCGTCGATCATGGAAGAATACTCAAAGGATGCGTGGTTTGAGATTGTGCAGCGTTGCGAGGAAGCCGGCGTCGATGCTTTCGAGTGCAACTTCTCCTGCCCGCATGGATTGCCGGAGCGGAAGATGGGCGCGGCCATGGGACAGGTGCCGGAGATCCTGGAGGAAGTTTGCGGCTGGGTCATGAGCGCGGCGAGCAAGCCGGTGTGGGCGAAGATGACGCCGAACGTGACTCGTATTCAGGATCCGAGCCGCGCCTCGTTAAGGGCCGGGTGCAATGGGATCGCGGCGATCAATACCGTCCGGAGCGTGATGGGGGTGAATCTCGACACGCTGCGTCCGGAACCGAGCGTGGAGGGTTACACTACGCCCGGAGGTTATTCGTCCAAAGCGGTGCGGCCGATCGCGCTGCGCATGGTGATGGAAATTGCGGCCATGATTCGCCAGGAGTTTCCGGGACGTTCGCTCTCCGGCATCGGAGGGGTGGAGAGCGGCGGCGATGCGGCGCAGTTCATCCTGCTAGGCGCGGATACGGTGCAGGTGTGCACCGGCGTGATGAAGTTCGGTTATGAATGCGTGAAGCGGATGGAGGAAGAGCTGCTCGCGTTCATGGAGAAGCACGGCTTTGAGACGCTGGCTGACTTCAAGGGCAAGAGCCTAGATTATTTCACCACGCACGCCGAGCTGGTGCGGATGCAGCGCGAACGCAAAGAGAAGGACAAAGCGGCGGCGGAAGCGAAGAAGATGGTGAAAGCAGACAGCGAGTGGACTGGCGATGAGTTCGTGAACCAATCGGACGCGCTGGCGCGGAACTAGTGCGGAAGCTGGCGCATCTCACGCCTCGTTAGAAGGCGGCACATTGTTTCCGGGCTTTGCCGAAGCTTTGGGTCGATCAGCTAAGACCCGCGCTGGAGGTTTTCAGATTTCCAGTGCTTCTATTTCTTGTCGAACAGCGGCAGGAACGCTTCGTAGCCTTGCGCTTTCATCTGTTCCTGTGGGATGAAACGGAAGGCGGCGGAGTTGACGGCGTAGCGCACGCCGGTGGGCGAGGTGGGATCGGGAAAGAAATGGCCAAGATGGGCGTTGCTGCGTTTGGCGCGGACCTCAGTGCGTTGCATGTCGTGGGAATTGTCCGGCGTCTCGGTGAGCAGGTCTTTGGAGATGGGTTTGGTAAAGGTGGGACGGCCTGTGCCGCCATCGAATTTATCGAGCGAGGTGAAGAGTGGCTCGCCGGTGATGACATCAACGTAAAGGCCGGGTCGCTGATTCTCCCAGAACTCATTTTGAAAAGCGGTCTCGGTGCCGCCTTCGCGCACGACATTGTATTGCTCGGGCTTGAGCCGTCTTTTCAAAGTGGCGTCGGTTGGGACGGGCCGCTTCGGGTCGAAGCCGACCATGGCTTTTGTTTCTTCGCGCGCGAGAATGAAAAAGTAGATGCCCGCCACGCCCAGGACAGTGAGGACGAGGACGAGAACGTATGTGCCGAGGGTGGATTTTTCCTCGCTGGTGATTCGGCCGCCGTACATCAGATCGAGATTGCGGGGTTATTGAATCAGGGCGCAGCGGTGGTTGTCACTTCTTTTTCTTCGGTAGAGTCATTAGCTTTGTGCGATGAAGGCGCGACGGCAGCGCAATCGTTGAAGCAACGCTGAATACAAGCCATGGCAGGAGCAACAAAAGGCAGACAAGGCGGCGAAACAAGCCGGCAGCGAGCGCGCGGCGGGAGCCAGAGTGGTGGCGGGACAAAGGGTTGGCGGGAGCAAAGCCGCTGGAACTCAAGCGCGGCGGACCGGTCGCGACGGTGCAGAACCGTTACAATGTGGATGACCGGAAGTGGAATAACACCTTGAAGTATTGCGAGGAACACCGGCTTGGGTTTATGCCGTGGGCGCCTGTGGTGGGAATCGCGGCGTGACTGACAATCGTGCGGTGGACACAGTGGCGAAGGAGTTGAATGCCAGCGTTTACGCGGTGGCGATCGCGTGGCTGCTTCGCCGTTCGCGAGTCATGCTGCCGATTGCCGACACGTCGTCGGTCGTCCATCTGGAAGAGAACATGGCGGCGGCGAAGCTTCAGTTGAGTGACGCGCAGATGAAGGCGCTGGGCGCGTGAATGCCGCGCAGATTTCCTCACACGAAGTCCACAAAGATCACAAAGAATGAAGAGAATCCGTTGTGTTCTTTGTGTTCTTTGTGGTCTTTGTGTGAGGTATCTCGTCGAAGCTGAATAGTTTTACCGCGTCGCTCCGCCCCGAGCAGGTGGAGAAGCTGCGCGGATTGCTCAAGGAGCGCGGGTTCAGATTTTCGGAAAAGCCCTACACGATTTTCTTCGGCCAAAAAGAGAAGCTCAGCGTCGCGGTGTATGAGAAGGGGCCGAAGGTTTTGGTGCAGGGGCGCGGGGTGGAGGACTTCGTCAAATTCGAGCTGGAGCCGAATGTCCTGGGCGAGGCGCGGCTTGGTTATGAGGAGGTGCATTCGCCAGAGATGTTCGCGCCGCATTTCGGCGTGGATGAGAGCGGCAAAGGCGATTTCTTCGGGCCACTCGTCATCGCGGGCGTGTACGTCGAGCGCGAGACGGCACGGCATTTTCTCGAGGCCGGTGTGACCGATAGCAAACGGATTAGCTCCGATGCGCGGATTCGGGCGTTGGCGGCGGAAATCCGCAAGATCAGCCGGGGCGATGTGGTGGCGATCGGCCCCGGGCGTTACAACGAGATGTATGCGAAGTTTGGTAACCTGAACAGTCTTCTCGGCTGGGGCCATGCGCGGGTGATCGAGAACCTGCTGGAGCGCGTGCCGGATTGTCCGCGTTCGTTGTCGGACCAATTTGCGGATGCGCGCGTGATCGAGAGCGCCCTACTGCGGCACGGACGCAAGATCGTGATCGAGCAGCGGCCGCGGGCGGAGGCGGATGTGGCGGTGGCGGCGGCGTCGATCATCGCGCGGGAGGCGTTTATCGCTCGGGGTTAAACTTGGACGCGGGGTTTCGGCGGCGGTCAAGGAAACGGCGCGCAAGATTACCGAGAAACACGGGCCGGAGATGCTGCGAGAGGTGGCGAAGGTGCACTTTCGGACCGCCAGCGAAATCGCGCCGGAAGCGTTCGGGCCGCCGCGGGCGAAGCGTGAGTGGCGGCGATAGCGTCACCTTTTCGGCGGAGCTAAGGCAGGGTTCTTGCTCTTAAAAACGGCAATTCCTCCTGCGTTGCAAAGTCGCGTTCTAGTCCTCAATAGCGATCCGGTTTTCGAGGACCGGTTGCTCGCCGTTTTCGACGCGCTGCCCGGATTTGACACGCTCGTGGTGCGCTCAGTTTCCGAAGCGGTCGCTCTGCTCATGGCGGAGCATTTCGACGCTTTCATCGTGGAGGGCGAGCCCGCTGCCGCGATGGAGATCGCGACCGTGGCGCGGCAACACTTTCCTTCGCTCAAGATTCTGTGCGCGCCCTGGCGTGCGGCACCGGCCGAGTTGGCGCAGCAAGCTACGCAGCAGCAAATTGCGCTGGCGAGCGGCGCTGCTCACGCGCGGCGATTCCGCGCAGCGGTAAAAGATTTTCTATCAACGCTTCAGTGTCACTCTTCCACCGCGGCCGAAGGCATCGATCCATGTCATTCGCTTATCGGCAATCTCAATCAGTTTTCCGCGGCCGAGATTCTGCAAATGGCGTGTCTTGGGCAGCGGACCGGTCGTTTCACGTTCAAGTCCGGGCGTGGGAACAGCGAGATCTATCTTCACCACGGCGCCATCCGCCACGCGGCCTACAGCACGGTGGAAGGCGAACCGGCGATGGCGGAAATTTTCCGCTGGCGCCAGGGACGTTTCTACTTCGAGGAGGGGATCATCAGCCACGCCCAGACGGTGGACCGGCCGTGGGCGCATCTGCTCATCGATAACTTGCAGAAGCTGGATGAGACGCTCGACATCGCGACAATCGCGCCGGTGCGATGAGAGACAAGGGAATCGATTCCAAGCTGCGGCTGCTCACCCTTCAGCTCGATAGCTGGCGGAAGCTGCACGAGCTCGTGACCTATGGTTTAGACAAGGCGAAGCCGATCATTTCCATCGAGCAGGAACGGCAGTTCACCGACGTGCGCGGCAATCTACTTCAGGAGACGGAGCATGTGTTAAGAGAGCTCAATCTGCTGCACGAGCTTTCGGCGCGAGCGCTGAGCGTTCTAAACCGCGGCTCTTCCATGCGGGCGGTGCGGGAGCTTTCCCCGGACGAGGTGCGGCGGCTGGAAACAGAGTGGAACGCGGTCTTCACCAAGCTCGGTGTCGCGCAGGGGCAGCTGAAGGCGCGGCGCAAAGCCCTGGCTGACCAGAACATTTTCCAGTATTGGCTTACCGGAATTCTGCGACGCCCGGCCGCCGCCTAACCGGCTCCTGTCGAGAGCCTCTTCGGCGGCTGCCATTTAGCGCGGCGCGCGTAAGAATGAACGCACCGGCACGATTTCGCCCACGCAAATGCCTCCGGCGTTGCGATTGCTTTTTAGGGACATGGCGAAACTAACCAAGCGCGACATCGTGGTAGCCATCAGCAACCAGACCGGCATGGTGCAGCATCAGGTCTTCGACGTTGTCCAGCGCACGCTCGACCACATTACCGACAGCCTCGCAAACAATGTCGCGGTGGAGTTGCGCAATTTCGGCGTCTTCCAGCCGCGCCTGACCAAGCCGCGGGTTGGCCGCAATCCCAATGAGCCAGGCAGCAGCTTTGTCATTCCCTCGCGGGCGACGGTAAAGTTCAAGCCGGGGAAAATCATGCGCCAGCGCGTCGAGAAGCTGTCGCGGGAGTTGAAAGACGCATCGGAGCGAAAAGCCGCGGCGGGCGCGGCCGGCACCAGCGCGAACGGCGGCTAGGATTTACCGCTGCCGGTATTGGCGCCGAGCAACTGTTGGATGACCGCTTCGAGCCGGTCGAAATTGATCGGCTTGGTCAGGTGCTCGGAAAATCCCGAGGCGCGCGCGCGATTGATGTCGCTCTCCATGCCGAACCCGCTCAGCGCGATCCCCCGCAACCCGCGCCGACTTAGCTCCTGCATCAGGTCGTAGCCGCTGCGATCCGGCAGGCCGATGTCGCTGATGAGCAAGTCGAAGTTTTGGTTGCGCGCTTTTTCGGAAGCCTGATCGGCCGTGTGGGCGAGGGTAATATCGTAGCCGCGCCGTTCCAGGATCATCTTCATTCCAGTGCAGGTGTCCGGGTGATCATCAACCACGAGCAACCTCGGCATGCGTCCGGACCGCGGCGGCGTTGCTTCCCGGCCAGGGCCGTCTGCTTGAAGGTCGAGCTCATCGAGCCGGGTCGGCGTCGCGATTGTCGCCACCCGAATCGTAAATGTCGCGCCGCGTTCTCTGCCGGCGCTGAAGGCGGAAATTGTTCCGCCGTGGGCGAGCACCATCGCTTTCGAGATCGCCAGACCGAGGCCGAGGCCGCCGAACTTCCGCGTGATCGAGCTTTGTCCCTGTTCGAAAGCATTAAAAATCTTGCTCACTTTTTCCGGCTCAATCCCGATGCCAGTATCCGTCGTGCGAATCTCGACCTGGCCCGGCTGCGGATTGACCGTGGCGAGCGTGATGCGTCCGCCGGCCGGCGTAAATTTCACGCTGTTCTTGATCAGGTTCCAAAACACCTGCTGGAGCCGCGCCGGATCGCCGTGCACGAAATGCTCGCGCGCGTTCATCTGGAGATCGATGCGCAGACCCTTTTGCGAAATATCGTCGCGGCAAATCTCCAGGGCGCGTTGCAGGACGCTGTGAATGCTCACCGCCTCGAAGCCGAGTTTGAGTTTGCCTTTGGAAATGCGCGTGATGTCGAGGAGGTCATCAATCAGCCGCGCTTCCAGCTCGACATTGCGGCGGATGACATCGAGCGCGTGTCGCATTTCCGCTGAATCGACGTGCGCTTCGAGCTCGGCCACCATCGCGATAACGGGCGAAAGGGGATTGCGCAATTCGTGCGAGAGCAAAGCGAGGAACTGATCCTTGGCCGCGTTCGCGCTTAGCAAATCATTGCGCAAAGTCATGTCGCGCGTCTTTTCTTCGACGAGATAAAGCACGCCCTGGATGTGCTGCTTGGAATCTAGCAGGCGCAGCAGATTTACGTTGAGGAAGCGGGTCGCGCCGTTGCGATCGGTGAACGGTTGCTCGACCATCTGAAACGGCGCGCCGGTGGCGAGGACGTTGTCGATGACTTGCGGCGACACGATTTTAATCTGGTCGTAAGTGGCCACGCCGATGTCCAACCCGGCTGGCAATTGCCCCAGCTGCATCGCCATTTGCGCAAAGGCGTCGTTGACGTGGAGAAAACGATGCGTCTCGGGATCGACCAGCGCGATGCCGATGGGCATGTTGGCCAGGATTTTTTCGTTGAATGTGACCTCGCGCTCGATCCGCCGAGCCGCTTCCGATTCGCGACGATAAAACCTGCCCGCGAGGATCGCCGCGACCGCGGTGCCGATGATGAGCCAGACCGCCGGCACGGTGATTTTGCGCATCAAATCCTGCACCGGCGCATAAGCCACTTCCTGCGGCTGGCGCACGAGCGCGATCCACTTCGCAGACTCTAGCGGGTCGAAAGAATAGATGGTGCCGTTGCGTGTGAGATGGCCGCTTTGCTGTTGCTGCATCTCGGCGATCAGGCGCGCTTCGGGCCCGCGCGTCGGCGTCACGTTCGCTTTGAAATCAGGCGTGAAAATCGGGAAGCCATTTTGGTCGATGATCTGGCAGAGGGCGCGATCAGCGAAGGAAATGGTGGAGAGGCGTCGTCCCACGCGCTCGATCAAAATGGACGCGCCGATGTAACCGATGGTGCGGCCATCGCGCGTGCGCACCGCGCCGACGACATCAGTGACCATGCGGCCATCGGCCGGCCGCGGATTGACCGCCGAGACGAACGCGCCGGTGTGGGAGTCAGCGCCTTCCTTCCATCGCTCCGGATGGAATGGCTGCCCTGCCAGCTCCGGCGTACCGGGCAAACTGCCGAGCAGGTTCCCATCGGCGTTGGCCATGAACATGCCGTCGATCCGCGGATAGGAGAAAAGCTTGTCGGAAATCCATTGCTGCGCCAGCGCGCTGGCGTTGGGCGCGGTGAAGATGCGCTCCATGTCCGGCAGTGTTTGATAATAGCTAACGACGTTGGCCGTTCGCGCGAGATCGTCATCGACAAGGCGGCCGATCAATTGCACGAAAGTCTGCCGGTCGCGCAGAATCTTCGACTCGAGTGTATTTTGCAGCGTCGTGTGAGACACGAGCAGCATGAGGATGGAGGGAACCCAGCCGGCGATGAGCACGGTGAAGACGATGTCGTAGCGCTCGAGCCTGCGGGCGGATCGGCGTTTCGTCCGGCTCGGCGGCGAGACCACGCCGCGCACCGCAGCGGCGCCTTCAGCCTGGGGAAGAAGGTGGGAATCGGGGGACGCGACGCCGGCCATGAACTGGGGGGAATTTAACACAAATTGGGGAACTCTCCGAGCGGCAGAAGAAGTCCGCTCAGCAGTCGGTCTCTTTTGTAGCAAAAACCGTTCGAGATGCGGCGCGCGAAGTCATTGATGTGGCTTAATTCCAAGGCGCTTGTGCTGCGGAGGTGGCCCATTTTTGATTTGACGCCCTGTGGAGAAGCGGCAAGATGTCGCCCTTGCAGGCGGCCACGCAGGCTGGAGCCGCGTTGCTTGGAGGCATGGCTTCACTCATCTGGACAATTTGTTACCTGAGCGTGCTGTTTGGCCTCTCGGCCTACGGCATTCACCGGTATTTCATCATTTACCTGTTTCTCAAACACAGGAAATGCGAGTCCGTGCCACTCGCCCATTTCGATCACTGCCCGGTGGTGACGGTGCAGCTGCCGATTTTTAACGAGCTCTATGTCGTCGAGCGATTGCTTCGCTCCGTCAGTGAGCTGGATTATCCGCGCGAGTCTCTCCAGATCCAGGTGCTCGATGATTCCACCGATGAAACGCGCGAGATCACGGCGGAATGCGCAGCCCGCTTGCGCGAGCGCGGGTTCGACGTCGAATTGATTCATCGTGCCGATCGCGTCGGATTCAAGGCCGGCGCGCTCGAGCACGGACTGGCCACCGCGCGCGGCGATTTCGTCTGCATTCTCGATGCGGATTTTGTTCCGCCGCCGCATTTGCTCCGGCGCACCATCGATTTTTTCACCGATCCAAAAATCGGGATGATTCAGACGCGCTGGGGACATTTGAATCGCGGCTATTCATTGCTTACTCGCGTGCAGGCGATGTTCCTCGACGGTCATCTGCTGCTCGAACAAACTGCGCGTTCACGCAGCGGACGCTTCTTTAATTTCAACGGCACGGCCGGTCTCTGGCGCAAGTCGTGCATCGAGCAGGCGGGCGGTTGGCAACATGACACGCTGACCGAAGACCTTGACCTGAGCTACCGCGCGCAGCTGGCTGGGTGGAAATTCATCTTTCTGCCCAATGTGGTGACGCCGGCGGAATTACCTGTGGACATGAACGGCTTTAAATCCCAGCAGCATCGCTGGACCAAAGGCTCGATCCAGACGTGCAAAAAACTGCTGCCACTTATCTGGCGCAGCAAGCTGCCCATGCCCATCAAGCTGGAAGCGACCGGGCACCTGATGTCGAATTTCGCCTATTTGCTCCTCGCCTGTTTGGTTGTGCTACTCCATCCCTCCAGCGGCGGGCCGCAATCCGGCTGGATGCGCACGATTCTCATAGACATACCAATCTTCCTGACCGCATCCGTGTCGGTGGCCCTTTTCTACATTTGCGCCCAGCGCGAGCTGCATCCGCGCACATGGATGAAGGAGATCACGCTACTGCCGTGCCTGCTGGCGCTCGGCATCGGGCTGTCGCTTAACAACGCTCGCGCTGTTCTCGAAGCAATGTTCAATCACAAGTCCGATTTTGCCCGGACGCCCAAGTATGGGATCGAACGCAAGGCTCAGCCGTGGAGGAATTGCCGCTACATGCCGTTGAAATCGCTCCTGCCGCTGGCGGAACTGTTCTTCGCCATTTACTTCAGCTACTTTGTTTTCTATGCTTTTCGTAACCACCAGTTTCTTTCGGTCCCTTTCTTGCTGATGTTTCAATTCGGTTTTCTATACGTTTCCCTCTCATCCGTCGCCCAATGGCTCCCCAGATTCTCTCCCCACAATCCGCGCCCGGCCCATCCGCTGCCGGCCTGAGGTTAGCCATGGTTCGCTCAGTCCTCGGCCTTGCCATTCTCGTTGCGGCTTCTTCGCTTTCGGCTCAAACGCCTCTCCATCCGAACGTTATCATCAGCGTCCGTGACCAAAAGCTCATGCTCCTGACCGAAAGCGGGAAGGTCGCCACTTACCCGGTTTCCACATCGAAGTTCGGGCTGGGCGATAACTGGAACTCGATGACCACCCCGACCGGTGTCTTGCAGGTCGCGCAAAAAATCGGCGACCACGCACCTGTCGGCGCCGTTTTCCGTAATCGCCGCTTCACCGGGGAAATCCTCGAGCCGAATGCTCCGGGGCGTGACCCGGTCATTACGCGCATCATCTGGCTGCGCGGTCTTCAGGCGGAAAATGCACGGGCGTTCAAGCGTTGCATTTACATCCACGGCACGCCGGAGGAAAAAACCATTGGACGTCCCGCCAGCTACGGTTGCATCCATGAAATCAGCCGATGTCACCACGGTTTACTCGCAGTTGCCCCTCGGCGCCATCGTGCAGATCACGCCGGATCGTCTCCCTAAGGCGAAACGTTTATCGAAAGAGCCGGCTCCAACAGCGGTCGCCTCTGCTCAGGCCAAACCCGCTATCCTTACCACCAACAAGGCCGCTGCCGAACCGGCGCCAAAGGCGCAAACCGCACCGCTCAAAAAATCCGACGCGACTGCCTGGCTGCGCAACGCCCGCGCTTAAGCTCACTCCTTCACGTCACCCCGAGCGGAATCGAGGGGTCTCGTGGAACTCGGCTGTCAGCTTTGCCGAACGGATCTTTCGGCGGTCGCTCCCGATACCGCGCCAATATTGACTGCGGATGACGATGCAGAGCGCGCCCTCCGGGTAGCGCACGCGTCCCGCGTGCTGGTTTCGGCGTCCCGCCGAAACGATCTTTGCTGATGGCGCGCTGCCAGGAAAACTCCACGAAGGTGGGACGCCTCTGCCAGCACGCCTTGGACAACGCACGCAGCGTGTTGACAAGCCGCTTCGAATCCGTGACTCTCTCGCCCGCAAATTTTCCCATGGCCAACACCAAATCCGCCGCCAAACGCGCTCGCCAGACGCAACGCCGCAGCTTACGAAATCGCAGCGTTCTCTCGCGGCTGCGCTCGTTGCAAAAACGCGCGATCGGCGCGAATGCTCAACCGGCCGACCGCACTGCTCTCATCTCCGCCATCGACAAAGCAGCCAAGCGCGGAATCATTCATCGCAACGCCGCCACCCGCCGCAAAACGCGCCTCACTCACGCGCGCCCCGCCGCCCTGTAGCCGTCGCCCTGCGGGTGACGCGAGGAACGTGTAGCGGCCACAAAGACATTACACACGCCGCCTCTCGCGCTCCGCACAGCGAAGCGGCTACAACACGCCAGCGCACGATCAATGCACGCGCCCATTTGCGCGTTGCATCTCGCGCAGGACAGATAAACTTGCCTCCGATGATTCCGGCAATTCTCCTCGTCCTCTGCGTCGTCGCTTATCGTGTCGCCGCGGGTCTGCTCATCCATTCCGGCGCGGCCATCTGGCTCTCAAACTTTGCGCCGCTCGCGGCCATCGCGCTCTGTTGCGCCGCTTATCTGCCGCGGCGGTTTAAATTCACCTTGCCGCTGACCACCCTCATCGTCTCAGACGTCATACTGAACACCAGCTACGGCGAGCCATTTTTCACCTGGCACATTCTCGGTCGCTACATCGCCATCGCGCTCGTGGGTCTGCTCGGCTTCGCGCTGCAAAATCGCGCCTCGCTCAAGACCATGCTGCCAGCCTCTCTCCTGGGCTCTTCCATTTTTTATGTAATCACCAACGCCTTTTCATGGCTGACCGATCCGGGGTACGCCAGGTCATTCGCGGGATTGATCCAGGCTTTGACTGTCGGCCTACCACAATACGGCGCCACGCCCACCTGGATGTTCTTCCGCAATTCGCTCCTGAGCGACCTCATCTTCACCGCGATTTTCGTTCTCCTCATGCGCGCGGAAGCGACGCACGCGCGTGAGACCGCAGCGCTCGCCCGCGCCACCTGAACTCGTCCATGCAGCCGCCGGAGGAGCGCGACGAAGTCGAGATGCTCTGGCTGATGTTACTGATCCGGCGCTTCGAGGAACGCGCCAGCCAGCAATATCAGGCGCAGAAAATCGGCGGCTTTTGCCATCTTTACATTGGGCAGGAGGCGGTCGTGGCCGGCGCAATCGCTGCCACGCGGCGCGATGATTACATTATCACCGCCTACCGCGATCACGCCCATGCGCTCGCCCGCGGCACCAGCGCGACCGCCTGCATGGCCGAGCTCTTCGGTAAGGACACCGGCTGCTCGCGCGGGCTCGGCGGTTCCATGCATTACTTCGATAAGGAACATCACATGTACGGGGGGCACGCCATCGTCGGCGCGCACGTGCCGCTTGCGTGCGGCCTGGCGTTCGCCTGCAAGTATCGAGACGAAGACCGCATCACGCTTTGCTTCTTTGGTGACGGTGCGATCAACCAGGGCGCATTCCACGAAGCGCTGAATCTGGCCGCGCTTTACAAGCTCCCGGTCATTTTCATTTGCGAAAACAACCTCTTCGCCATGGGCACTTCGGTTGAACGCTCCACCTCGCTCAAGCAGATCATCGATCGGGCGGAGGGTTACGACATTCCAGCCTGCATTGTCGATGGGATGAATTTCCGCGCCGTTCGCGAAAAATTGAGCGAGGTCATCACCTCGGTCCGTCAGGCACCGCATCCCGCCTTCGTCGAGATGCGCACTTATCGCTACCGTGGACATTCCATGTCCGACCCCGCGAGTTACCGCACGAAAGACCAACTGGAGAAGTACAGGCTCGACGACCCGATCACGCGTTTGCGCGCGCAGCTCACGCGCGAGGGAAAATTGACCAATGAGAAATTCGATGAGCTGGACAAGGAAGCAAAGCGGACCGCGCTCGACAGCGTGAAGTTCGCCGAAGAAAGCGCCGAGCCGCCACTGGAGAAGCTCTACGATTATGTCTATGCGCCATGATCTATCATTCCGAGCGCAAGCGAGGGACCTCACGAGCGTCTTGCCTGATGTTGAGAGGTCCTTCGCCGTCTCCGCGGCGCAGGATGACAAGCTAGCATGAGCGACATGCGCGAAATCACCTACCGCCAGGCGCTGAACGAAGCGCTCGCGGAAGAACTCGAGCGCGACCCGAACGTCTTTCTCATGGGCGAAGAAGTGGCGGAGTACAACGGCGCTTACAAAGTCTCGCAAGGTCTGCTCGAGCGCTTCGGGCCCAGACGCATCATCGATACGCCCATTAGCGAGAACGGTTTTGCCGGGCTCGGCGTCGGCGCCGCCATGGTCGGCTTGCGCCCGATCATCGAGTTTATGACGTTCAGTTTCTCCTTGGTCGCCTTCGACCAGGTGGTGAATAACGCACCCAACATGCTCACCATGAGCGGCGGGCAATTCAATATTCCCATCACCTTCCGCGGCCCGAATGGGCCGGCGCATCAACTCGGCGCAACGCACTCGCACGCGACCGAATGTTTGTATGCCAACGTTCCCGGCTTGAAAGTCTGCACCCCCGCGACTCCGCGCGACGCGAAAGGTCTGCTCAAAACCGCGGTGCGCGATAACAATCCGGTGCTCGTGCTCGAGTCGGAGCTTCTCTACAGCTCGAAGGGTATGATCGAGCCGGCGGAAACAGAGTTGCTCATTCCGCTCGGCCAAGCAGAAGTAAAGCGCGAAGGCTCGGACGTGACGATTGTCTGCTACGCGCAAACGGTGCCTCTCGCGCTCACTGTCGCGCAGCAACTCGAAGACGAAGACATTAGCGCCGAAGTGGTCGACTTGCGGTCGATCAAACCGCTCGACGAGCAAACCATCTACGACTCGGTCGCCAAAACGCACCGCGTCGTCATTGTCGAACAAGACCGGCCGTTTTGCGGAGTGGGCGCGGAAATTTGCTATCGCATCCAGAAAAATATCTTCGATGAGCTTGATGCGCCGATCGCGCGCGTCTCGCAGGAAGACGTGCCCATGCCTTACAATGAGCGGCTCGAGCATGCCGTCCTGCCGAACGCGGAAAAGCTCATCGCCGCAGTGAAGAAAGTTTGTTACGCGTGAGACTCGTCACTCGCCACTTGTCACTCATCACTATTTCGTATGCCTGAAATCACCATGCCCAAGCTCAGCGACACGATGACCGAGGGCACACTCGTCGCCTGGAAAAAGAAGAAGGGCGATAAGGTCACGGCTGGAGAAGTCCTCGCGGAAATCGAGACGGACAAGGCGACGATGGAATGGGAGTCGCCGGAGGAAGGGACGCTAAGCGAGATCTTCGTCGACGAAGGAGGCAAGGTGGAAGTCGGGCAAAAGATCGCCTTCATCGGCGAACCGGGAGAAGCGGCGCCGACACCGTCGAAAAAAGAGGAACCGAAAGCCGAAACGGAAAAGCCCGCGTCCGCCCAGGCGAAAGAGCCGGAAACCGCGCCGCCAGAAACACCGGAGGGACGAGCGCCGTCTCGTCCCCATTCTCAATCTCCCGCGTCACGTGAAAAAGAAGGCGGCGAGTCCAGAATAAAAGCTTCGCCCGTCGCGCGCCGCCTGGCCGGAGAGCTCGGCGTGGATTTATCGACGCTAAAAGGAACCGGGCCCGAAGGCCGCGTCACCGAAAGCGATGTCCGCGCCGCGGCGAAATCTGTTGCCCCGGCCCCCGGCCCCCCCTCGCCGCAACCGGAGAAAGCGACGAAGCCACCTTCGGTGCCAGCCGGCCAGGGCACGCGCATCCAACTCTCCGGCATGCGCAAAGGCATCGCGGAACGGCTCACGCAGAGCAAAGGTCCGGTCCCGCATTTTTATCTCAATATCGACATCGACGCCGGACCACTGATGGAGGCGCGCGCCGAGCTTAAAGCCGCCGGCGAAGATTCGGATACGGCGAAAATCACGGTCAACGATTTCGTCATGAAAGCTGCCGTCATGGCAGCAGTGAAGGTGCCGAAGGCGAATGCTTCCTTCGAAGGCGACAACATCGTGCAGTTCGCCGACGTCGATCTCGGCATCGCCGTCGCCATCGAAGAGGGTCTGCTCACGCCGGTGATTCGCGCCGCCCAGAACAAATCGCTGCGCGAGATCAGCACACTCGCGAAAGACCTTGCCGGCCGCGCGCGCAACAAGCGGATGAAGCCGGAGGAATTTCAGGGTGGCAGCTTTACCGTCTCGAATCTCGGAGGCATGGGCATCGATTCATTCAGCGCCATCATCAATCCGCCGCAAGGCTTCATCCTCGCGGTCGGTGCGATCCGCAAAGTACCCGTCATCGACAACTGTGATCAGATCGCGGTTGGGCATCGTATGTCGATCTGGATGAGCTGCGATCATCGCGTCATCGATGGCGCGCTCGGCGCGCAATACCTGAAAGAACTGCGCCATTTGCTGGAAAATCCGGCCCTGTTGCTGGTTTGAAGGCTCCGAGGCTACGTCAGCGTTTTCTCCAGCAGATAAAGGTAGAGAATTGCCATCGCGTCGGTGGTCGTGCCGAAGGTGTTGTCGTATTCCGCGGTTAGTTGATAGCGGTGATCGCGGCGGATCGGAATTCCGTCGATGGATTTGAGCTCGTCTACGTGGGCAACACCGAGCCGGTCTGGCAAGTCGCGAGATGTGAGCCGGACAATCGTCTGGCCGGTGGTGAGATCGCGCAATTCCATCCCGCGGGCGAACGGATGCACGTGAATGGTGGCGTAATGGATGGTGGTGTCGAAAGGAAGGTTGAGCTGCGGCGTTATCTCGGTGGTGTAAAGGTGATGACCGGGAGGAACACTCCAGTGCGCGGTGAGGCCTGCGCCTGAGCTACCGACGGTGGAAACGGCTGAGAGATTAACGCGGCACGAATCAGCGCAGCCTGCGCCCACGTGATGGGATTCCGACATGGTGCTGCTCGTCGCCGGCGCCTCGCCTTGCGGTTGCAGAACGTAGAGCGCCCGCCGGAACAATGCTTTCGTCGGAGCGCCCGGCTCGCTCGCAGCGATTGTGTGCACTTTGCTCCGCAGCCGCACATCGACCGTTCGGTCCGGAACGTTGAGGTTCAAAGACATCGTCACATAATCCAGCGGCTCGTCGGCCGGCACTGGAATACCGAACCCTTTCGGCAATTCGATGGACATCCGGCCCGGCACCAGGGTGAAGAGGCGCCAATCGAGATGAGTTTTCCCGCCGAAGCGCTGGTTGTATTGCGCCGGTCCGGGACCGTGCTCGGTCAGCGTCAGATTGGAATGGCAGAAAAATTCCTGCGAGATCGGCCTCAGCTCTTTCGCGCTAACGACCTCTGTTTCAATTCCAGTGACCCACTGCAAGGCGCACCTCTGATTTCCAATTTTGACGGCGCTCGCGATGGAAAACGGCCCTTCCATCGAGTGGTAAATTTTGTCGAGGCGGTAAGGGTCCGAGACCAACTCAACCGAGCGCTTCGGTTCATCAGAGCGCGTCAGCGAGTATAGCGCCGGAGCGGCGAGCAGAGCGGCGAGGCCGAGGAGTACGACGGGGCGCTTCATTGATATTTTCGGAGCAATCGATGTGCCTGAGGTAAGACGAGCGGCACGCAGTTCATATTGTTCGATTTGTTCGCAATTCCCCGCGCAGATCGTGCTACAGGGACATAGCTGAAAGCCGCATT
>DAIRIE010000027.1:11031-18582 GCA_036809705.1 Chthoniobacterales bacterium | reverse complement strand
GGAGCCGGCAATCTGATCGTGGAAGTGCAACAGAATAGCGATACTACTTTTCGCGTCTTCGATTGGAACCGATGCGACAAAGATGGGAAGCCTCGCGAGCTACATATTGAAGAAGCGCTCAGCTGCATTGACTTCGAGGATTCCCGGCCGGCAGCCTTGGAAGCATCCGGAGAAACAATTCTGGCTCACGAACTCTTCACTATTGAGCGATGGGCGCTTCTTGATAGCAGGCCGCTGGTTGCGCCGGGAGAGTTCAGCATCGCATTCTGCCTCAGCGGCACCATCAGATGTGCAGGGATGTTGTTTTACCCTGGCAACTTCTTCCTCATGCCGGCAGGGATGACCGACCGGCTGGTTGAACCTGGAGCTGCTGGCACCAAGCTACTGCGCATTACTCTTTAGTACGCAATCCAGGGTTAAGTAGCGCCCGAGATACGGCGAAGGTACTCGAAGCTGTAAATCCCTGTGTCGTGACCATCCCCCCAGCGCAATTGTAAAGCATACCCACCGACCGGTGCGTATGATTGCAGCACGAAGCTGTCCTTCGAGTAGTTGACTGGTGGGCGGCTGATTCTCCCAAGCACATCCGGCTCACCGCCACACGCGGCGCATGGACAGAACCGGCGGAGTCGTTCCAGGACGATGTATGACTCAACGCCATCATTCCAGCGCACCGCCAGCTCATTGCCAATTTGCTGCACTGATAGCGGCTCGAGTATCACAGTAGCTCAGGCGGCGATATACTCTTGCTGCGGCTTCGAGGACCGAAGATTGCTGTGCCGACGCGGACGAGGGTCGCGCCTTCCTCGATAGCAACAGCGAAGTCTCCACTCATCCCCATCGATAGCTGTGGCAGCTTCAGTCTGAACGCGGTTTCTAACTGATCGCGCAGATTGTGCAGCAGCACGAAGTAAGGCCGGGATGCTTCCGCATCTTCTGCCAAAGGAGGAATAGTCATCAGACCCTCGATAGATAATCGGTCGAGGCTCAGCAACTCTTCCATGGCATTGTTGAGTGCTTCCGGTCGCCAGCCAAACTTACTTCCCTCTCCTGCCAGGTTCACCTCGAGAAGAATGCGCGGATGAAAACCGTCTTCCGCCGCGACACGGTTCAACTGTTGAGCCAAGTCGAGCGTATCGACGCTATGGATTAGCTCGAATAACGGAAGCGCGTGCCTGATCTTGTTCTTTTGCAGATGGCCGATGAAATGCCAGCGTAGATTCGAGGGCAGCAGCGGAATCTTCGCCCGCGCTTCCTGGACCCTGCTTTCACCGAAGAGTAGCTGGTCACCACCTAGTGCCAAACGAACCTTGTCCGCGTCATGGCCTTTGGAAACGGCTATAAGCTCGACGTCGTTAGCTGATCTCGCGGCGCGCCGCGCTGCTTTCTCTATTGTAGCTCGTACCCCTTCGAGCCGATCGGCAATTTCCTCAATCACGGTCTGCCAATTACTCCACCCTCGCCCGCCGATCTAGCGCCGCTTTGGTAATATGACTGTTTGTCAAATTGCCTTTGGTCGCGGCCCGAGTATGAACCATCGGCGCGACTCAACGTCCAAGCGGCCGGATCTCACCGGAGACCTCGACCTCTACGGGATACCCTTGCAGTTCACGCGGCAGCGCACGTTCAACTGCCGGCGTGCGTTTCTTTAGCATCACTCGGAGACAGGGAGTCGTGCCATCTTTCAGAACACCGACGTAGACACCAGTTACGTCCGGTATGCGAAGCAGCTCTTTGTCGTGAGCTGCAAGAACCGCGTTAACGTCGGGTCGCGGTGAAGTGGATTGTCCCATAGTTTCAGCGCAACATAGCGCGACAGAAAGCAGCGGGCATAACAACGTCGAACTCATTGCTGAAGTTCGGCGCATTTAGTCAAGAGGTCAAAGCTTCTCAGCTGCGGTGCGGTCACTCGACCATGGCTTTGTCTTGAAAACCTTGTCGAATTCTGACTGACGCGCACCCGGAGAACTACTCGCGTTCTGCGCGGCGAACCAGCGCAGCGCCTCGCTCACATGCGGCTGATAAACCACGTGCGCGCCATCGAAAGCTTTCCACCTTTTGAAACCCGGTGGCGCGGAGCGAGTTTCTCACCTCCTCATTGTGAGCGGGTGTCGCGATGGTGTCGGATTTGCCGCTGCTCAAGAACACCGGCACGGCGAGGAAGTTGGCCGGCGCCGATTTTCGATATACGACCGACGCCGTGTCCCAGTTACAGCCGATCATGAGAAGGCCGATAATTCGGTGATGTTCGCGCGCCAGGTCGGCCGCGAGGAGGCCCGAATTCTTGGCGCCGCCGGAATGTCCGCCACAAGCGACCGGCCAAGCGCGGCATCTTTGAACTGCTGCATGGCATCGATATTGGGATACGCTTCGGTATTGCTGATGACTAACGCAAGCCGCGGTTTGCGGGAATCGAATCCCTCTGGCGCCGCGATAGCTACTCTCGCGTGAAGCAGATGCGGATAACCTTCGGCGGTAGCTTGCGACTGTCGCTTTTGAGAAAGCTGAGCTTCCAGAGTGATCGTTTCTCCACCATTTAGAGCGAGGCCGCCGCTGCTATGCGGCGCAGTAGGAGAAGAAGCCGTTGTCGCTGCGGGACTAGGATCGCTGGTTACTGCAACAGCCGAGTTCTCGACTCCATCAACTAGTTTTCTATTCGCGTTGTTGGGATCTAATACCCAATCTTTGCCATCTACCAGAAACTTGTAGCCATAGGTGCCGGGCGCGAGCGGTATGGCGAGCGGTATGGTGAGGGACCAATAACCATCAGCTCCTTTGGTCATGGCCTGGCCGTGCCACTCGTTAAACTCGCCCATGAGCACCACGGTTTGCGCTTCCGGCTTGTTCAAGCGGAACTGCTGATCCAGCGCGAAGACTTTCGTTCCCATCAGGACGATGAGGAAAACGAGGGCATAATTTTCATCGCATGAATCGATGGCACGATAGCATGGGGCGGGATGCGCGCTGGCCTGATTGCTGCTAGAATGTAAGGTGATACACCCGTTGACAGGCGGCCGTTCGCTCCTTACACTGCGCGACATTAAATAATATGCGACCCATCTGGAAAGGTAGCATCTCGTTCGGTTTGGTTTACATTCCGATTTCCGTTTATCCCGCCACGCGCGAGGAGAAGTTGAGCTTTCGGCAACTGCGCGCCGCCGACCTGAGTCCAATCCGATACAAGAAGGTGGCGGAAGCGGACATGAAGGAAGTTTCCGCCGACCAGATTGTCAAAGGGTTTGAGTTCGAGCGTGGCCAGTATGTCATTCTCAAAGACGAAGACTTCGAAAAAGTTCGCATCGAATCGACTCATTCCATCGACATCACGGATTTCGTAGATCTCGAGCAGGTCGACCCGAAGTTCTTTTACAAGCCCTATTTTCTCGAAGCGCAAAAAGGAGGCGAGAAGGCCTATGCGCTATTGCACAAAGCACTCAGCGGCACCGACAAGATCGGCATTGCCAAAGTAGTGATTAGCAATCGTGAGTACCTGGCGGCCGTTAAACCCGACGGTCTTTTTCTCGTCCTCGAGTTAATGCATTTCGCCAGCGAAGTGTTGTCGCCGGCGGAATTGAATCGCCCGAAGACTGAGTTGAATGACAAGGAACTGAAGATGGCGCAGGCACTCATCGATAGCATGAGCGTGGATTGGCAGCCGGAGAAATACCGCGACGAGTACCGCAATGCCGTGATGGAGATGATCGAGCAAAAGGCGCAGAAGAAAGAGCTGCCGAAAGTGGAAGCGAAAGCGCCGCGAAGCACGAATGTGGTTGACCTGGTAAAGGTCCTTCAGGAGAGCCTCAATCGTAACCAAACGATGAAGGTGAAGCGCGGCTCGAGCCGTAACAGCGGGCGCTCGACCTCAACCCTGACGAAACAGGGCCGGCGAGTCGCCGCTTAGTCCGCCCGCAGCAGCGTTAACATTTGTTCTGCGAGCTTCGGACCGGTGCCGCTCTCCTCGTGCTTGAAATAAATGAAAACGTCCGACCAGTTCTCCGTCTGCGCCTGCACCAACTCAGTCCAGCGGGCGACGTCGGTGATCTGATAGTCTTCGCGACGGAGGCGGAGATAGCCCCAGTTTGATGTAGTGGTAAACGGCGTCGCGAGCTTCGCGGAATCCGCGATGCAGAGGCAGACGTTGCGCTTTCGTAAGACAGCGAACACTTCGTCCTCGAGCCAGGACGGATCGCGAAATTCGAAGGCAGCACGCATGCTGGCGGGGAGGCATTCGGTGAAGTGATCGAGCAGAGCGACGTCTTTTTTTAAGTTAGGCGGGAGTTGAAAGAGGACGGGCCCAAGGCGGCCGCCTAACGCTGAAACCACCTCGTAGAAATAGTCGACAGTATCGTCGCAGCTACGGAGGCGGGCAAAGTGAGTGACTTTCTGCGGCGCTTTCAAGCTGAACCTGAATGCGTCCGGCGTGAGCTTGCACCAATTCTCGATCGTCTTGGGCGATGGGATACGATGGAAGGTGTAGTTAATTTCAGTGGTGTTAAAGCGCTCGGCATAGTAAGGCAGCATCTTCGCCGCAGAAAGGTCATCCGGGTAGAATGTGCCTTTCCATTCCGCATACTGAAAACCTGAGGTGCCGATCCAGTAGTTCACTTGCCCGGGCGGAGCGCGCTGGTAAACCGGACTAGCTCAGCTGTTACCTGCTCGATACGCCGCACGATTTTCGTATCCGTGAGCTTGTCAGAATCGAACGCATCGCCCGTAGCATAGACAAAACGTGGGACGATGATGCTACGGAAATCGAGCATGAGGCTATTAGCGAAGCTCATGATGGACATGTAGCTGCTCATACCGCCGGCCGCACAAAGGAAGGCAACGATCTTATCCTCCCAGGCGCTGCCGGTTAGCTCAACCATGTTCTTGGCCGCGGCGCTGACATCGTAGTTATAAACGGGTGTGGCGAGGATGATGCCATCCGCGAGTTCGATCGCCTTGCTGAGGTTTTGTGCGGCGGGCTGATTGTAGCAAGCGTCGGCGTCGCAGAGTGGCAGATGGAGGCGGCTGATATCGAGCCAATCAGACTGAGCTTTGTGTTTTTTCAAGCAATCGAAAGCAAGCTGAGCCATGCGACGGCTGTTGCTGTCGGGATTGCCGCTGGTGCTGATGACGAGGTGGTTGGGCACGGGCAAAGGTTAACGCGTCCGGGTCTATTGCAAACTCGTTAGCGCAAGATCGCACCACGAAGAGCCACGAAGGAATCATGCACTTCGTGGTTAACCACCGAAAGCGAACCTTGACGCATGGAAACAAAACGCCCGCTGGCCGGTGGGCAAGCGGACGTTTGCGAAACCGAGCTGTCCGAGAAGCTACTGGCCAACCATGGTGGCGCCGAGGAAGCTGAGCACTTCGTTGATCGGGTTAGCTATCGCAGTGGTGCTGCTGCCGGCGAAAAGAAGGCCGACCGCGCGCGGATTGGTCGCCACATCTTCCACCATGAGCGAACCGGAATCGCCGCTATTGAGGAACTTGCTTCGGGAGTTACTGACGACGATCTGGCCGGTAAACGTCTTGGTGAAAGCGGTGCCACCGGCGCATTCGTCGTCGTAGGTGACGCTGATAGTGGCGTTCAATCCTGAGATGGAGCTACGAGTCAAGCCGGTGGTGCGCCCACTCTTCTTCACCGCCTGGCCAATGGACGCGCCAACTGTGCTCTTGGAAATCGTGCCTATTTCGAGGATGGCGCCGTCGGGGCGAACCATGCCGCTAACGACTTGGGCGATGGAGCAATCGACGTTACTGCTCGGAAGCGAGCTGCGCTTGACCAGCGTGGCGACTGTCTGCGCGCCGCTGGCGCTGCAATTCACATCGATGAGCCCGGGTTGAATGATAGGATCGCCGGTTTGCGCGGTGGTGTTGTTGCCACCGGCGACGATATCCGACTCAAAGACGTGGTAGTTACTCAGGATATATTGCGCGCTGCCGATCTGGACAAGGGAGCCAAGCGTTCCGCCGCAGCAGTAACCATTAGCGAGGTCTTTGCTCCAGCCGCCGGATGTACCCAAAAGGATAGGAGGCGTTTGCTTTGCGGTATGACTTAAAGTGGGAGTAGCTGTTGGTGTGGCGGTGGGAGTAGGAGTCGCCGTGGGAGTAGGAGACGGCGTAGGCCGGGGTGGTTTCTTCATCGCCCGGAACTTATCCGTCAGCTGCACCTGCACGTTCACGCCGCGCACGGCGTGCGGCAGATTATGAATCACTTCGCCGGCAGCAGGTCCTTCACGATCGACATAGACATTCAATACGGGCGCGCCGCTTTCATCGGCACCCACAGCGGTGCCGAGCACTTCGGGCTGCCGCATCAAATCACCGGTTACATCGTGCTGCACGGCAATCACGGCGCGAACGGCGAGATGCTCGTTATTGAGCAGTCCTGGCGGCAGCGCGAATGCTGTCGGCACGCACATGAGCGCAAAGCCTGTGATGGCTTTGCCCAGCAAGGGGAACAATCGCTTAAGCATCCGAAGATGTTACGCAAAATGTGTCAGGCGGCAATGCGGAATCTGGCGCGCCGCAACTTCTCCCACACTGGCACAATCTAGGGGCTGGTCTGCTGCTGATTGAATTCGGCTAACGCCTTCGGCATTTCCGCTTCGAGCTGCTGGATGCGTGTGCCGTGTGAGGGATGTGTCGATAGGAACTCCGGTGGTTGCGCCCGGCCGGCGCTCTCCATTCTCTGCCAAAAGTTGATGCTCTCGCGCGGGTCGTAACCGGCCCGCGCCATGTAATGAAGCCCAATCCGATCGGCTTCTGATTCATCTTT
This sequence comes from Chthoniobacterales bacterium, assembly GCA_036809705.1. GTDB lineage: Bacteria > Verrucomicrobiota > Verrucomicrobiia > Chthoniobacterales > UBA10450 > AV69. Next base: position 11,813 of record DAIRIE010000027.1, on the reverse strand, counting down.
GCGGCTGAAAGGCATGAGCACGCCGAACTGCGCGCCGGCGCCAAGCGCACCCATGACTGCCCGTTGCTTGTCGTAGTCCATATCGGAAATCGACACAGCGACGCCAGTCATGAAAGTTTGGGTGAGGTTTTGCTGGAGAACGCGCTCGGCGCCGTGGCGGGAAGTGGCGTGGGCCATCTCGTGACCGAGCACCGTCGCCAGCGCTGCTTCGTTTTGAGCTACGGGCAAAATGCCGGTGTAAACCACGATCTTCCCGCCGGGAAGGCAGAAGGCATTCACTTGGTCGTCGCGGACGAGCGATTCCTCCCAGTCGAAGTTCGCGCCGGCCTGACCCGTGGCGCGCGCCAGCCTGGAAGCCACGCGCCTGACCATGTCATATTCCGGTCCGGAGGTGATGGCCTGCGATTGATCCAGGACGTGTTGATAAGTTTGCAATCCCAAAGCGTCTTCCTGCTGAGTGGACATGCCGACATGGCTGGCGCGTCCGGTCTCAGGGTTGACGAATTTCTCGGCCGAAAAATACTGATAAGCCAGGAAGAGGCCGGCGATGATGATGGGTAACCACTTGATATGTCTGCGTTCCATATGTTTGTGTCTCGTTAGCTACTCGAATTGATAGCCGAATCTCTCGATATCAACTTTGAATCTGTTGGCGATGACGTCGCGCGTCCTGGCATTGTAATATTCAGTGTAATGTCGCGCGCGCGGGTTGGCTCGCGTGTGCGGAAGCGTCTCGCTCACCCCGATCTTGTTTGCCACGAAAGCCCAATCTTGCTCCAGCC
>DAIRIE010000027.1:0-11021 GCA_036809705.1 Chthoniobacterales bacterium | reverse complement strand
GCTCGAAGCGCCCGATGAAATCGGCCAGCACCTCGCCGTCGGGATCGACAAACCAGTCGAGCTGGTAGCGATGCGGCCCAGAATGCACGCAGGTGGCGCTGCTGTATTGAATCCAATCGACGAATTGTTCGAAGCTCATCTGGTTGCGCAACTCGAGTGCTTCCTTGCGTTCGTAAAGTGAAACGACGCGGTCCCATGGATTACGGACGAAGCCAAACTTGAAGTAGCTATTGAACTGCTCTCGGCCGCGCTCCAGCCGTCGCGCCGGGGGCAAGGCAAGGTATAGTGTTTCCAGGATGCGATCTTTCCGCCCACGCCGCACCATCCAGTAACGTTCCATCAGCAGCTTCATCTCCCATAAGTTCAGGTGAGGCCGGATCGCTTTACCGAGGATAGTTCGAATGCTGGTGGACCCGGTCTTGGGTACTTCGACAAAGATGCATTTGTGGCGATGAGAGATCACTGCGAGCTACAATTAACTACCATAGCTCGAGGCCGTGAATCGCGTTTCTCACATCGCGCGATAGATTGATCATCCGTACTCTTTCGCCGCTGTCGCGATGGTAGACTGATATGGTCGAGGGAGATGAGCCGGCGATGATGAAATCCGCTCCGAAGGTGCAAAGACCTCGGCCGAACATCTGGCGAGCGTGATCGCTCGGGGTGCTGCTGGGTAAGTCGGGATACTCCGGCACCGGAAAGGTTCGCCGCACCTCATTCTCCTTTGTCGCGATAACGATGCGATCAGCCCGGGTATCGTTATAGATGATGCCGTCGTTGTCAGCTCTGGCATTGTGAGTTCCGAGAGGCAGCGCTGCGTACTCGCTTAGGGCTCCATCTTGTAACAGAAGTAGCGCGCTATGCCGGGTGCCAGCCAGAGTGATGGCGTCCCCGCAAGGTGCAACGCTATTGAGATGAAGATCATTGCGGGCAAACTCCGCAGGTGGCCGTTCACTTCCGTTGAGATCGAAGGTGATGACCTGGAGCTGGTCAGGAGATAGCAAGCGGCGGAGCAGCCCCTCTTGTTTGCGGTAGATGATAGTATGACTACGGGTGAATTGACTACGCATGAGATCGAACTCCAGCACGCTATTTAGACCGGTGGAGGTAAGATAGAGGGTGTCCCCGAGCATGCAGATCTCATGGCAATGTTTCAGATACTTGCTGCGGTAAGATTCTAGTAGCTCGAAGGTTCGGGTATAAACAAAGACTTCGTCGCTGGCGGCAATGTAAACCTTGTCCCGGTAGAAGGCGATGCCGCGCAAACCTCGATCCCCTCCCCGGCCTTCCCAGCTGATCGATGGGTCATTCCAATCGATCATCTGCTGAAAGTCGCCGGATTCGAGATCGACGAGATAAACGCCGCCGTGGCTCTCGCCCTGGCGCGCCGAGCGGATGACGGAGGTGGTGATGACAGTGGGAAGTTTCGGCATCGCCGGGACGAAGGTAGCCATCAAAATCTTGTGAGGTAAAGGCGATCCGCGTGCCAGGGGACGGCAATGGGAGCGACGCGCTGCCTCCTGCCGCCGGGACGGACGGCAGCTACAACCGGTCAAAGACGGGTCACGGACGCGACCAATCATCGCTGCAACTCCGGGGCAGCCGTTTGGTTCAATCAGCGTGCTCAGTCAGTTGCCGCAGCCGCGCTGGGACGAAGGGGCGGCTGGACATCTGCTGAGCCGGGCCGGATTTGGCGGCACGCCGGAAGAAATTGCGGCGGTGCATGCCAAAGGTCTCGAGCGGGCGGTGCGCGAGCTGGTTGAGCCAGACGCGAGCGCCTTCGAGGTAGCGCCGCCGGAGTGGGCGCATCCGCGCGATGTGCGTTCGCTGCGCCAGGCGGCACGCGCAGCGAAGCGGGACGGCGATGCGAGTAAAGTGCGGGAAGCGCGCCGGATGGAGGGCGAAGAGCTTCTCGACCTGCGGCGTTGGTGGCTGGGTTGGATGGGTGCAACGCCAGCGCCGCTGGTCGAGAAGATGACGCTCTTCTGGCACGGGCATTTCGCCACCAGCGCACAGAAGGTCAAGGATGGCTACTGGATGTGGCGGCAAAACGATACCCTCCGCCGCCACGCGCTCGGCAATTTCGTCGCGCTGACCAAAGCGATCTCGCGCGACCCCGCGATGATGATCTACCTCGATCTCACGCAGAGCCGGCGCGAGCATCCTAACGAGAATTGGGCGCGGGAGCTGATGGAGCTATTCACCGTCGGCATCGGCAACTACACCGAAGAAGATGTGCGCCAGTCGGCGCGCGCGTTCACCGGGTATCGGCTGAACCTCGGAACGCAACAGTTCTGGTTCGCCCCCGGTCAACACGATGCCGGCCCGAAGAAGTTCCTCGGCCGCAGCGGTAACTTTGGTGGCGACGACATTATCGACATCCTGACGAAACAGCCAGCATGCGCCCAGTTCATGGCAGGCAAGTTGTGTCGGTATTTCGTGACGGACGAACCGAAGGCGCCGCTGGTCGAGGCGGTGGCGACGAGCTTGCGCGATCATAACTTCGAAATGAAGCCGGTGCTGCGGGGACTGTTTTGCTCAGCGGAATTTTACGACAGCGCGGTGGTGAGGACGCAGATCAAGAGTCCGGTGCAATTCATCATCGAAACGTGCAAAGTGCTGGGCTGCGAATTACCCGCGGCGCCGATCGCGCAGAATGCGATGCGGCAAATGGGCCAGGTGCTGTTCGCGCCGCCGAATGTGAAAGGGTGGGATGGCGGCAAAAGCTGGATCAGCACCTCGACGCTGCTTTTCCGGAATAACTTCGCCAATTACCTGCTCAACGGCGACGCGATGTTGCCGGCGCCGGCGCGCGACAAGGGAACCGATCTCGGCATGCGAGTGGCAGCGCGCAACGCCGCAGCGCAGCAGTTTCCCCGCGCACCCGCTGACATCGCGGCCGTCGCGCCAGCTGAGTTGCGGGCCGATGCCGACGCACTCGTCACGAAGTTATGTCATCGGCTCCTGCAAGCTGATGCGTCGCCTGAAGATCGTTCCGCGTTCAGGCGCTTTCTTGAGGCGCGCGAGGGCGACAAGAGCGACGCGACGGTTCGCGGCTTGCTCCATTTAATCATGAGCACGCCGAGTTATCAGCTGACGTAAGGATGAAGCCAACACTACAAACACGTCGCAAGTTTCTGCGCACCTCTGCGCTGGGCGCGGCGGCGACGTGGACGCTTCCGGTCTTCCTGGAGAAAACGTTTCTCGCGCTCGATGCCATGGCCGCCGGCGCGCTGACGCAAACTGCGTCCGGCAAGGACGACACCATCCTCGTTGTGCTTCAGCTCGCGGGCGGGAATGATGGGCTGAACACGGTGGTTCCCTTCGCAGACGATGGCTATCATCGAGCGCGGCCGACGCTGGCGCTGGCGCCGGATAAAATTCTGAAACTCGATTCCTATATCGGGTTGAATGGAAAACTCAGCGGTTTGAAGTCGCTGCACGACGACGGACATCTCGCTCTTGTTCAGGGTGTCGGTTATCCAAACCCGAACCGGTCGCATTTTCGTTCCACTGAAATCTGGCAGACGGCGTCAGACGCGCAGCAAGTGGTGAGCGAAGGCTGGCTGGGTCGTTATTTTGACAGCTGTTGCAAAGGCGCCGATCCGACCGTCGGCGTTGCCATCAGCGATGCGGCTCCGCAGGCGTTCACGGCCAAGGCTCCCACCGGCGTGACGCTTTCGCGCCCGGAACAATTTCGCTGGCGCGCTTCCACCGGGAGCGACGGTAAACCGCTGAGCGCGGAGGAGCTGTTTTATCGCCAGCTCATTGGCGAGGCTGAAGAAACGGCGCCGAGCGATGGCAACCCGATCGCGGCGCTGCCGGGGAAGACGCGGACGAGCTCGAGCACGGAAGATTTCCTCCGGCGCACCGCGCTCGATGCCCAAATCAGCTCAGACAAAATCCTGGCGATCTCGCGCAAATATCAGACGAACACTCCATATCCGCCGACGCAACTCGGCGCGAGTCTGAGCCTCATCGCGCGCATGATCGGCGGCGGTTTGGCGACACGCGTTTACTACGCGAGCCTCGGCGGATTCGACACGCACGCCGGGCAGATCAATTCGCACGAGCGGCTCATGGGCGTGCTCGATGATGCCATCCGCGCTTTTGTCGCCGACCTCAAACAGCAGGGAAATTTCGAGCGCGTGCTGTTGATGACGTTTAGTGAGTTTGGCCGGCGTGTCGCGGAAAATGCGAACAGCGGAACTGATCACGGAGCGGCGGCGCCGATGTTTCTCATTGGCGGCCGCGCGAAAGCCGGAGTCTTTGGCAAACATCCAAGCTTGAGCGAGCTCGACAACGGCGACTTGAAATTCAGTGTCGATTTCCGCAGCGTTTACGCCAGCGTGCTGGAGAAATGGCTGCGCGCCCCGAGTGAGCTCGTGCTGGGGAAGAAGTTCGAGACTCTACCAATCGTCTGATTGTCATCCCGACTTCGCTCCGGCTGACAAAAGATGCCCCAAAATCCGGAGCGCGTTGCCCGAATAAATCTTCTCGATCTGCGCGTCTGAAAATCCGCGCTCGATCAGTCTCTGCGTGAGATTGGGGACGTGGGCGTGATTGGCGAGATCGGGAATGAAATGAACGCTGGAGAATTTGCGATGAAAGTCCGAACGCTCCGCTGCCGACCAGCCGCGGTAGACGAACTCGAAGAAGTCAAAGCCGATGGCGACGCTGTCGATCCCGGCCAGGCTGGCGACATGTTCGATGTGGTCGATGTAGCGGTCGATCGTGGCTTCGTCTTTGCGTGAGCTAACGACGACTGAGTTAATGCCGATGACTCCACCGCGTTGGGCGATACTCGTGATTTGTTCATCGCTCAGGTTGCGCTCGATGTCATAGAAGCGTCGCGCGTTGCCGTGCGAGACCACCGGCGGTTGTGAGGTCAGCTCGAGGATTTCGTCGAAGCCGGCGGGATTGATGTGCGACAAGTCGAGGAGAATGCCAAGCCGCTCACATTCGTGCACCAGATCGCGGCCGAAATCACTCAAGCCGTCAGGTGGTGAACCGCTCCGCGCGAAAACGGCGCCGGTGGCCGCGGCGTTGCGCCTGGCATGGGTAAGACCGAGAACACGGAGGCCGAGTTCGTAGAAAACGCGGAGCAGGTCAGGGTCGCTTCCGAGCGGCTCTGCACCTTCGAGGCCAATGACGAGCGCGATTCTGCCGGCGGCCCGCGCGCGCTCGATTTCAGGATAACTTCTGCAAATGGCGAAGCGATCGCATCGCTCGACCTCGTGATAAAGGCGCGCGATTTGATCGAGCGCAACGCGCAGCGCCTCGTCGGGCAAACGCCGCGCCTCCAGGAAAACTGACGCCACCACAACACCGATGCCGCCGGCCTCAAGCTCGGGCAGAAATTGTGTGCGCAACACGTCAGAGCGATGGCGATGCTCGTAAAGATGCATCGGCAGGTCGAAATGGAGATCGACTATGCCGTGCTGCAACGGACTCATGGCGCCGGTGGCGGCGCTGCGATTTCCACCGGCTCGGCCGCGTGCTTTTTCCGCGGCCATGAGAGCGCGACGAAGGTGAGCAACCACGCCGCGGTCAAGGGCACGAGGCCGGGAATAAAAATGCCATAACGCGAGATGAGCCCGAAGGCGAGCAGGCAATAGGCCGCGGTGAAGGCGATGGCGCCGAGAATGATGTCGATTCGTCGTTTGCTCAGCGCGACCAGCGCCATCAATGCGATGAGAAGGAGAACGACGCAATCGAAAGTAACGCTGACGCGCCGCACGAATCGGTTCGATTGCAAAGTGGCGATGGCGGCGGCGAGCACACCGGCGGCGCGGGCTTCGCGAATCTCTTCGGAATCGTCCGGCTTCATCACGGTGGGCGTGCGGGCAAGGACGAGATCGTCCGGCAAGGTGGCCAGGGGCGAATCTTTCGGGCGTTGCTGCGCGAGAAGCAGCAATTCGTTCAAGGTGAAATGTCGCCCGAGCTTGGCTGCGTTGGGATTAACAATGAGCGTCCCGTCCGGCTCGATGGGAATGGTGCGGCCGCGGGGCAACTCGATACGCGAGCCGATGACGATGTTGACTTCGCTCATCGGGACGCGCGCCCAGGTGAGGAACGCCTGCAAAGCGAAGGCGGGGATGACTTCGCCGCGAAACTGGAAGAGAAGCGGCACGTGCGTTTCGCTCGAGACTTCTTCGGGCAGGTTAACGTAGGCGAGGCTGGAGATGAGGCGGAGGTCTTCGTCGGGTTGGTGCGCGATGCCGCTGAATGTGGGCAGGTCGCCGCGCCGGCCGGTGACGTGCGGGAAACCGGTGATGTCGCTGGAAGCTACGTCGGGATCGGGCGTGGAGGTGAGCTCGGCCGCGAGGAGGAGCTTGGGAATCCGCATGGCTTGATCGAGAAAGACCTGTTCCTGGTCGCGATCGCTTTCGCGCCAGCGCAGTAGCGGCTCGATGGCGACGATGCTGGGTTTGAAATCGAGGATCCCCTGGAGAAAAAGCGCGAACTCGAGCGGCGAAATGTCGCTGCTCACACCGCGCGGGGCTGCTGGCGCGGTCTCTGGTTTGTCCGCCGGCAGAGAAACCCGCGTCATGTCGACGACGAGCAGCGGCAGGCGCTCGCCTGGAGTGGGATCGATGTTGCGCAGAAGCCAATCAAGGAAAAACTGGTCCGCCTTTTCCACGTGCGGGTCGCGCGCGAGCAGGACCGCGACGAGCAGGATGATGACGGCCACAAGAATGCGCTGCATGGAAGCAGTGACGAGTGACGAGTGACAAGTGACAAGTCAAGACTCGCTTTACAAGCTCGTCACTCATCACTCATCACTCATCACTCATCACTCGTCACTATTTCGACAGCTCCAGCATTCGGCGGATGGGAAGCTCGGCTCGCGCGCGCAATGGCTCAGGCAGCGTGATCTCCGGCCGCAAATCGCGCAGGGCATCGAACGCCTTTTCCAGAGTATTCATTTTCATGAAACGGCATTCGGCACACGCGCAATGCTCCGTCGGGCCGGGGATGAAATTCTTTCCAGGAATCTCCCGCTGCAATCGGTGAAGCATTCCCGCTTCGGTCACCACGATGATGGTGCGAGCAGGAGATTGTTTGCAGAACGTCACCATCTTTTCGGTCGAGCAAACTTCGTCGGCCAGCATGCGCACGGCAGCGATGCATTCGGGATGCGCGATCAATGGCGCCCCGGGATGTTGCCCGCGGATTTTGCCAATGCTGCGGGCGGTGAACTCGGCATGCACGTAACAGGTGCCGCGCCACAAATCCATTTTGCGCCCGGTGCGTTCCATGACCCACCCACCGAGGTTTTGATCAGGGACGAAGAGGATGTTGCGATCACTGGGCGCGGCCCGGACGATTTTGTCGGCGTTGCCGCTGGTGCAAATGACGTCGCTAAGCGCTTTCACCCCGGCACTGCAATTGATGTAAGCGATGACGTAGTAATTCTTCTCCGCGTTTTTCTTGAGAAACGCGGAGAGCGCCGCCGGCGGACATGATTCAGAGAGCGAGCAGCCAGCGTCGAGATCGGGCAGAATGACGCGCTTGGTGGGATTGATGATCTTGGCCGTTTCCGCCATGAAGTGCACGCCGCAGAAGAGAATGACGTCGGCATCCGTCTTCGCCGCTTCAAAGCTGAGCCCGAGCGAATCGCCGACGAAATCCGCCACGTCTTGGATTTCCGGCACCTGATAATTGTGTGCAAGGATGACAGCGTTGCGTTCGCGCTTCAGCTCCGCGATGTCGGTAGCGAGATCGATTCCAGGCGTCGCGATCATGAATTAGACAGGATTGGAAGGATTACAGGATTACCGACAACAAACAGTCCTGCTGCGTTCGCTGCGAATCAATCCTGTTAATCCCGTCAATCCTGTCTAGTAAGATAAGATGGCCCATCCGCTCGGATTCATCGGCGCGGGAAAATTGGCAGGGTCGGTTATTCGCGGACTGCTGCTAAAGAAGGTGTGCGCGCCCGGAGAGATCATCGCGAGCGAGCCGCATGCGGAGATTCGGGGGCGTTTGGGGAATGAACTGGCAATTGAGTTCACCGCAGAGAACTCAGAGGTCGCGGAGAAGGCGAAAACGATTTTCATCGGAGTGAAGCCGCAGATGGTTTTGGCAGTGCTGCGCGAGCTTGGGGATGGACTTTCGGGAAGATTGGTCGTCTCGTTTGCGGCCGGCGTTCGCATTGCCAGCATGGAAGCGGCGACGCAGGCGCGAGTCATGCGCGTGATGACAAATACGCCGAGTGCGATTGGGCGTGCGGCGACCGGTTATGCGGCGGGAGCGCGCGCAACCGAAGCAGACCGGCGCATGATTGGTGAGATGTTCAACGCGATCGGCACGGCGGTAGAGGTGAGCGATGAGCAGATCGACGCAGTCACGGCGCTGGCGGGAAGCGGGCCGGCCTTCGTTTACGCGATGATCGAGGGTCTGGCAGCGGGCGCGGCCGAGCAAGGAATGGAAGCAAATGCTGCGCTGAAACTGGCGGCGCAAACCGCCCTGGGCGCGGCCGAGCTTGCGTTAACCAGCGGCAAATCGCCGGAAGAATTGATTCGAATGGTAGTGACTCCCGGCGGGACGACGGCGGCAGGTCTGCGCATCATGCAGGAGCGCCGCACACGCGAGGCAATGACCGCGGCCATCGAAGCGGCAACGGCGCGCGGCCGTGAAATGGCGCGCGAGAGCGCGACCGACGCGGAGGCGAGCGGCGGGATTCACTGATCCTACTTCGATGTTTCCGCGGCGGCTATCTTCGCGCAGGTGGGCGAACAGCGGGCAGGCGTTCGCTGCATCGTCTGGTTAGGTGATTGTTGGAATGCATCTCGCGCTCACACATCACACGCGCGCCGCCACTCCTGAGTGCCTTGCGCGCGTACCTGCACGTCTGCTGGTAGCTCGCCCAAGCGAATCTTGTGAAATATGACGAGCAATGGCACCGGGCCGCGAACCTCGCCCTGCTCAATGTACTCACACTGTAACTTCGCTGCAGCGTGCAGCGCTCTTGCGTCTCCCGCCGCAGGTGGCGCGATTCTTAGCTCCTGCTCAGCATAGGTAAACCAGTAATCGCTGCCCTCGAGAATTATCTGAACATCCGGATCAAACAAATCCGCTTCAATCATCTCTCGCACCTTCCAGAGACTGACCGGACCAAGGTTCTCGCCGTTGTGCACGTAGTAACATCTGTAGCGGCTGAGCGCCTCCGCTAGACGCTGCTCCTCCCGGGCTGTGCGCTCTAGCTCTGCTTTCTGTTGTCTCTTGATTGCAGGTTCGCGCATAATCGCCTGGAGCGACGCCTTCCGCTCAGACGGTAGTTGCTGTTGCGGCTGTGCCGCCGTCGGCGGCGGAGCCGCACTCTGAGCGGACGAATTTGTTTCCGCCGGGTAGGTATCGACGGGAGCTCTGCGCAGCAGGGCCGCGACGATGCCGATAACGCCGATCACCGCCAATACTACAATGACGGGCGACGAACTGCGTGGAATCAGATGGGCGATGCCGCAAGAGTCGTGTGAGCACGCCGAGGATTAATAAGCGGAATAAGCCAAAGAGCTGATGGGATGCTCTTCTTCGGCGTGTTCGGGCGCAGGGTCTGGGTGTACCTAACACCAGTGCCGGGGACACCGACTGTCGCTCTCGTGCCCGTGCGGCCGAACGTGACGCGTGCACCCGGTACACCTGCGCTCACTGACGCGCCTGTCTTGCCGATGTTGACACGGACGCCCGGCAGAACTGAGATCGAGCGACGAAAGCGGAAACCCATACGCTACTAGACGGTCATGCGCGTTATCACCTAACGAGCTCAGTTCAGCCACGGCTCAGGAGAGTGCAAGTGGCAGCTCCGGAAAGAATACTAGCTACTCTTGGACATGAAAAGAACAACGCCGTCTGAGCCGTTGGCTACTACAGCGCCTGGTTAGATGCAAACGTCACAAGAGGAGACTCGATCATCTGTAAGCACGTTTCTATGACGCACGCGCTGACCTCCACGGTGCCGGCGCCGCAAAATAAAGCGGGACTAATTTAGCGTCTTGCACTGCTGCGGCATGCCAACAGTCGCCGCAGCGACCAGAGAGCTGCCAGAGCAGCGATGAAGAGCGTTGCCGTCCTCCCACTCTCGGGCACACCGAGCGGTCTGTTACTGTAAGTAAAAGTCCCAAATAGTGCTGGCCCGGCTCCTCGCAGTGTTGTTTCGAAGCTGCCTTTGAAGAAATTTGGAATCAAAGCGTTGAATTCACCCGGGGAAAAGTCCGCCGCCAATATTGTGAAGTTTCCCGTCAACGTGTTACAGCCGCGGTTCTGAAAGCTAACAGCGAGACCGGGATGTCCCGGCTCATTGAATCCGGAGCGCTGCGCCAGTGTTGCCGGCGAGTCCATACGTAGCGCCTGCCTGAAAAGGTTCCCCAAGTTGCAGCGTGTCGAAGTCAAGAATAACGAAAGTATTCGTGCTGTTAAACCCCGTCACCGTCCCACCGACGAACTCGAAAAGGCTGCCGCTGCTATCGGCGCCCGCGGTAGTGCCGAAAAAGTCGGAGTTAGCTGGAGTGTAGAGGATCGTCTTGTTCTGCCCTGACCAACAAAATCGCCCGGCTGACTATGGATCGTGAGACGGGCAAAATCCGCATCGGCACACGGAGCGACAAGTGTGAGCAGAAGAGTAATGACGAGGTATACTTGGGAGGTGTATAGTTTTCATAGCTGTGGAATGTGTGGACGATCGCAGGCGCCTTCTCCGCCCATTCATCGGGCAACCGTGTCCTCTGTTTGGCCTGCTACAATGCGGAATCACATGGCGCAAAGTCAAGGATAGAATGAGGCCTCGTTGGCGGTGGTGCGGCAAAAACTGTAACAGCACGGTCATGACGATCGAGAGCCCTTCAGCGCATTACAATTTGCTCACTATCGGCCACAACATCTAACGAGCTCAAGCTCAGCCACGGCTCAGGAGAGCGCAAGTGGCAACTCTGTGCGGTACACGAGCTACGCTGGCCATGAAAACAACGACGCCGTCTGAGCCGTTAGTAACTGTCTTGGTATTCAAGGAGTAATTGGTT
>DAIRIE010000026.1:0-18607 GCA_036809705.1 Chthoniobacterales bacterium | reverse complement strand
GCGCCCACACCGTGCAGGTGATGCGGCTCGGTGGCATTCTCGAGAACGACATTGCGGCGCTCGAAAACGATCATCGCGGATACCTGCTCACGCATGATCCGCATTTCGCCGAGCCGTTCCAGCGTCGCCGCCAGCTCATCAAAAAGCGCAGTGACGAGCTGGCCTCGCTCGTCTCGGAAACTCCCGCACAGCGCGCTCGCGTGGCCCGCGCCCAGGAAGCGGTGCAACGATGGATGGATGAAATCGCGCAGCCTGCATTTGCCAATCGCGACTCGGCGCCCGGCGCCATCAAGCCCGCGCTCGGGAGCGAGATGCTGGACCAGGCGCGTGAGATTTTGCAATCGCTCCAGGACGAAGAGCAGATCGTCCTCAACCAGCGGATGCGGGAGCAGGACTGGGCGACGCAATCAACCCAGATCCTGGATTTCGAGCCGAAACTCGAGCGCGCCGTCATCGAGATGGACAAGGAGAAGCGCGGTTTTCTCCTCAGCGGCGACAACAATTTTCTTGAGTCGTACCGGCGCTCGCTCGCTGACTTCTACACTTACCACAGCTACCTGAGCATTCTGGTGGCGAGCGCACCTGAGCAGGCGGCGCTCCTGAGCGACGTACGCTCCAAAGTCGAGCGTTGGGTTAATCTCGCCGCCACGCCGGAGATCGAGGCGAAACGGAATGGCCGCGATCTCGCCGCGCTGCTGGCCAAAGGCAATGGCGATCAGCTCATGCGTGAAGTGCAACAGGCCATCTCCGATTTTCAAAAAGGCGAACTCGGCATCTATGAATCGCGGGCGGGAATGGCGGCGCGGCAGCGCATCTGGCGCACGATCGGATTGTCGCTGCTCGCGCTTCTGGCCGTGGCTTTGCTCGTCTCATCGAACACCTACTCCTTCGTGCTCGTGCGGCGGCAGCTTTCCAAGCTGAGCGACGCGGAGATTCGCATCCACTCCATGATCCAGAGCATCCTTGACGGCATGATCACGGTGGACGCGACTGGGACGATTCGGTCGATGAATCCAGCGGCGGAAAAAATGTTCGGCTGCATGACCAATGAGATGGTGGGGCAGAAATTCACCAAACTGGTGCCCAAAGCCTACGCTCGCGATCCGAACGCGCCGCCGGTGCCGGTGGCGTGGCAGGAGCTGGCGCAACGCACGGGAACGACGACGCTGGCGGTCGGGCGCACGCGCATCAACGCGAATTTTCCGATCGAGATTTCGCTCAGCGAAATGGTCATCGACGGCTCGACGCTCTACGTCTCGATGATTCGGGACGTGACGGAGCAGAAACGTTTCGAGCGCGAGCTGGCGGCGGAAAAGGAAAGCCTCGCCGTCACCCTTCGTTCCATCGGAGACGGCGTTATCACAACCGATGTGCAGGGCAAAGTGACGATGATCAATCACGCGGCCGAAACGCTGACCGGCTGGGATTGGTCGGAGGCGATCAGGCAGCCGCTAAAGACAGTCTTCAAAGTCGCCATTGATGTGGACGCGCAGGCGAAGGCGCATCGCGGTGTCTTGCGCAGCGATGGACACTCGCTCGTCATGAGCTCCTCGGACAACGCAAAACTGATTTCGCGCGACGGCTCCGAGCGCCTAATCGAGCAGGTCGCATCACCGATTCGCGACACGAAAAATCAGGTGCAAGGCGTGGTGCTCGTCTTCCGCGACATCACCGAGCGCGAACATAATGCGAGCGAGCGGCGCAAAGCCGAATCACTCGAGCAGCTGGGATTGCTCGCTGGCGGTATCGCCCACGATTTTAACAATCTGCTCACCGCCATCATCGGCAATATTTCCCTCGCCTCCATTCTTCTGCCGAAGGAAAGCGAAATGTCGATGCGACTCGAAGACGCAAAGAACGCTTCCATGCGCGCGCGCGATCTCGCGCAACAGTTGCTCACCTTCGCCCGCGGCGGCGCGCCGATTAAGAAGACGGCCTCGATCGGCAAGCTCATCCAAGACACGGTCAGCTTCTCGCTTCGCGGTTCGCAAAGTCGCAGTCAATTCCAGGTTTCTAACGACCTCTGGCCAGCGGAAATCGATGCGGGTCAGATCAGCCAGGTCATCGCCAATCTTGTCGTCAACGCCGACCAGGCGATGCCGAACGGCGGCACCATCAGAATTACCTCGGAGAATTTCCGGCATTCGGCTAGTAACGGCAACACCGTGTCCGAGCTGGCGCCAGGCGATTACGTGAAGATCACGATTTCGGATGAAGGCATCGGAATTCCAGAGCAATATCTGAAGCGAATCTTTGATCCCTATTTCACGACGAAGCCGAAAGGCAACGGGCTGGGTTTGGCCACGACCTATTCGATCATCAAACATCACAAGGGGCTTGTCTCGGTTGAATCCGAGGTGAACAAAGGATCGACTTTCACGCTCTATCTGCCGGCCGCGCCGCGCGTCGTGATGGCGGAGGAATTGCCGCGCAAGAGTGTGGGCGAGATTACCGGTACCGGCCGCATTTTGGTGGTCGATGATGAAGAGGCGATTCGCGAACTGGTCGACTTCACCTTGACGCACCTCGGCTACGAAGTTGCCACGGCCGAGAGCGCGCGCGCCGGGGTGGAGATTTATCGCGAACGACTCGCCACCGGAAGGCGTTTTGATGCGGTGATCCTCGATCTCACTCTACCCGGCGGCATGGGTGGGCGCGAGGCGTTGAAGCAATTGCTGGAAATTGATACGACGGTGAACGCGATCGTTTCCAGCGGCTATGCCACCGATGCGACGATGAGCCGGTACCAGGATTATGGATTTCGCGGCGTGATTGCCAAACCGTACGAAGCGGCGGACCTGGGACGCGTTGTGCGGGAGACGATTCTATCGAACCAGGGGCGTCTTGCGTCGCGTTTCGAGATGCAGGCCGCGGGATAAAGCTGTCGCTCTTCTTTGTAGCCGTCGGCCCTGTGGGCGAGGTGGGGCGATTCCGGCAGCACGCGTGGTGCAGCATGACCAATCCCGCGCGTCGCCAGCGAAGAGGCTACAGTGTTGCGCTCGGGTGTGCCTGTCTTAGTTTGCCTCATGCCCGAAACGCGTCCGGCCGCTTACGATTCGAAGATCGAGGGCAATGTCATTTTCACGCGACTCGATGCGGCGATGAATTGGATGCGCAAGAATTCGCTTTGGCCGATGCCGATGGGATTGGCTTGCTGCGCCATTGAGCTGATGGCGACAGCGGCATCTCGTTTTGATATCGCGCGCTTCGGTTCCGAAGTGATGCGGTTCTCGCCGCGCCAATGCGATGTCATGATCGTCGCCGGCACCGTCACTTACAAAATGGCGCTGGCGGTGAAACGCATTTGGGACCAAATGCCGGAACCGAAATGGTGCATCGCCATGGGCGCGTGCGCCTCAAGCGGCGGGATGTATCGCAGCTACGCCGTGCTTCAGGGGATCGATCAGCTACTGCCGGTGGATGTTTACGTTTCCGGGTGTCCCCCGCGACCGGAAGCGTTGCTCGAAGGTTTGATGCGATTGCAGGAGAAAATCGGCACCGAGCGTTCATTCGTCGCGCAAAAGCCGGCACTGGCGCAAGAGCTCGAGGAAGCGCGCGCGTGAGCGCGGACGCGGTCATCGCGACCGGAGCCGGGAATCGGAATCCGGTCGCGCCACGGCAAAGGTAACTTCCCGGGATTCTTTCGACTTCGCTCAGAATGACACCTCGCGATGACCGGTCCTGAATTGCTCACCTCGCTCAGCCGATTACTTGGCCCGCGGCTGAAAGCGCGCGCAGAGTTCCGCGGCGAAACGACATTCACCATCGCGCCGGAGCACTTGCGCGAAGTGGCGAAGTTTTGCCGTGACGAGTTGTCGTTCGATTACCTTGTCGACATCTCGAGCGTCGATAATTTCGGCGAAGAGCCGCGCTTCGAAATTGTTTACGAGTTGTATTCGATGACGCTGGCGGTGCATCTGCGAATTAAGCTGACGGTGAGCGAAGACGCCGGCGCGGCCGACACGGTCTCGGACATTTGGCCCACGGCGAACTGGCATGAGCGCGAGATTTACGACATGATGGGAATCAAGTTCAATGCCCATCCCGATCTGCGCCGTATCCTGATGTGGGACGGCTACCCCTACTTTCCGTTGCGCAAAGATTTCCCGCTTGAAGGATTACCGAGCGACATGCCCGATGTCGCTTTCACCCAAGCCGCGCCGATGGAGGGCGGCCCATTCGTGACGCTTCCTTCGACCGCTACGACAAAGGATCGCGAGCCGCGCGCGCGCCCGCCCAAGCTGTAGCCGTCGCCCTGTGGGCGGCGCGAGGGATGACTTTCGCCGCGTCTTGCTTGCAACATCACGCAGTCAGCGCTTCGCACAGCGAAGCGGCTACAGGTGCGAAGCGATTACAGGTGCGGCAGCGCCGCGATTAACAACCGCGAAAATGACTCGGCCGACGCGGTCCCTGTAGCGAGCACTTTGTCGTGCGATAATTTCGCCGGCGAAATTCCGGCCGCCAAATTTGTGATGCAGGAAAACGCACCGACCTCGAGCCCGAGCGCGCGCGCCTGGATCGCTTCCAGCACCGTTGACATCCCGACCGCGTCAGCTCCCATCCGCTGCAACATCCGCACTTCAGCCGGAGTCTCATATTGCGGACCGGTCACTGCCGCATATACACCGCGCCGCAAAGTCAGATCAACGCGTTTGGCCGCCGCGAAAAAATGTCTGCGCATCGCCGCGGAATAGCATTCCGATAAATCCAGAAAATTCGTCGACCCGATGAGCGGCGACGTTGCGGTGAGGTTGATGTGGTCGGTGATCATCATCCAGTCGCCGGGATCGAACTTTTTGTTCAGCGCTCCGGCCGCATTGGTCAGGATCAAACGTTTCACCCCAGTTTCGGCAAGCACGCGAATGATGGAGGTCACCTCGCCCGCCGTGCGCCGTTCATACAAATGCACCCGGCCCTGGGCAAAGATCACACGCACTCCGGCGACTTCGGCCAGAGAAAACTGCCCGCGATGTCCCGGCACGCTCGGCTTCGGGATTCCGGAGAATTCCGAGTACGGGATCGTTTCCTTCGTCTCGCCCGCGACCGCGTTGAGTCCTGAGCCAAGAACGATCGCGATCTCCGCGCGCCAATCACGCAACGTCTCGGCGCCCTCAGCCACGTCTAGGCCGCGGAGACAGGCGGCGCCGTCGCTGGTTTGCGCGTCGTCGCCATTACGTCCGCTTGCAGTTGCTCTTGTCGCGAAAACAGCGCCCGCGTCTCCTGTTTCGGATAGGCGATGCGGCTATGCAACATGGTCATGAGGGTGAAACGGAATCGTTCCGCGATGATGCGCAGATCGTGCAAGGTCAGGTCGCATTGATCGAGCTGCCGATCGGCGATGCGCTGATCGATGATCTCGTTAACGAGCTGCTCGATGCGTAACGCCGTTGGTTTCTCCAGACTGCGCGAGGCGCTTTCCACCGCATCGGCCAAGCTGACAATGGCGGCCTCTTTCGTCTGCGGCTTCGGCCCGCTGTAGCGGAAACTCTCCTCTTCCTGCAACTGAAGCGCGCGTTTGTAGAAATAATAGACCAGCGTCGTGCCGTGATGCTCCTGGATGATGTCGATGATGCGCTGGTTGAGGCTGTGTTTGATGGCAAGATCGATGCCCTCTTTGACATGCGCGATGATGATGAGCGCGCTCATCGTCGGCGCGAGATCATCGTGCGGGTTGCGCTCGAAGTTCATATTTTCGGTGAAATAATCAGGCTTCACCAGTTTGCCGACGTCGTGAAAATAGGAGCAGACGCGGCAAAGAGTCGCGTTGGCGCCAATCGCTTCGGCGGCGGACTCGGCGAGGTTCGCGACGACGAGGCTGTGATGATAAGTGCCCGGCGCTTCGATGGTCATGCGACGCAGCAGCGGATGATTTAAATCCGAAGCCTCGAGCCAGGAAATGTCGGTCGTGATCTGGAACATATGCTCGAACATCGGCAGGATGCCGCCCACGATGGTGGCGGTGACGATGCCATTCCCGATGGCGAGCGCGCTTTGCAATCCGATCATTCCCCAGTCGTTTGCGGTTGGCGGGAAAAGATTGATCGGACCGATGTAGCCAAAGGTGAGCGACAAAATCCAAATCGCGATGCCGACGCCGACACCCGCGCTCACGAGCTTGCTCCGTCGCCGCACTTGCAACGTGAGATACACCGCGGTGAATCCGCTGATCATGCCCGTGACCAGAAGCGGCGCGTCGATTTTGCCGAAGAGAACACTGGTCCAGAGGCTGACGAAAACGGCGGCGTAAAGTCCGTGATTTCGCCCGAGCAGCACGCTGAGCAGCAGCGGTGCAAGCGCGAACGGCGTCAGCAAAGCCGCCATCGATGGCCGCAGACCGACGACGCCGCTATTGCACAAAGCGTAAATCGCTTTCGTCAGCGCGAGCTGCATGAGCATGACGCCGAAGACGAGAAGAATACGCGAGTTTTGGGAAAAGGTGCGCGGCTGATTCGTCCACAGCATCATGAGCGCGATGAGAAAGAAGAGGAGCGCGATGACGAAATTTTTCGTCGGCTCCGGCTGCTTGCCGCTGAAGATGAGCAAGGCGAGGCCTAGGACGAAGCCGGCGAAGAGCACCAGTTTGACGGTGAAGGAATACTCCACTTCGCGCAGGAGCTCGTTGCGAGCGCGGCGGCGGCGCGTTTTGGCGGAAGCGAGACCGCGGCGGATGAGCTCGCTGCGTTTAAAAAAGTCGAAGGTCATTTGCGACCGGAGGGGGAACGGTGCTGCTGGTAGGCGTTAATTATGGCACGAACCAGCGCATGACGCACCACGTCGCGTTCGGTGAAATAGGTGATCGCGATCCCCGGCACGTTTTTGAGCGCCTGCACCGCCTCCACCAAACCGGAACGCTTGTTCGTGGGCAAGTCTATTTGCGTGACGTCGCCGGTGACAACGCACCTCGAATTCATGCCGATGCGGGTGAGCAACATGAGCATCTGTTCGGTCGTCGCGTTCTGCGCTTCGTCGAGAATGACAAAGGCGTTGTTCAAAGTGCGGCCGCGCATGTAGGCAAGCGGCGCCACCTCGATGACTTCGCGAGCCAGCGCGCGCTCCATCTCTTCCGGGTCGAGCATGTCGTGAAGCGAATCGTAAAGTGGTCGCAGATACGGCGTGATCTTCTCCTGCAAATCGCCGGGAAGAAAACCCAGCGCCTCGCCCGCTTCCACCGCGGGTCGGGCCAGGATAATGCGCGAGACTTGTTCCTTCTTCAACGCTGCCACCGCCATCGCCACGGCCAGATACGTTTTGCCAGTTCCGGCCGGGCCGATGCCGAACACGACATCATGTTTCTCAATCGCCTCGACGTAATTCTTTTGTCCGACGGTTCGCGCCACGATAGGCGTCTTCCGCGCTGAAATAATAATTTTGGCGGAAACGGCGTCGCTGAGATTCTCCTTCTGACCCTCGTTCACGGAATTGAGCGCGTAATCGAATTCGCGTTTCTGAATGTCGATGCCGCTCTTGCGCGCTTGCTCCAGCTGATCGAAGACGCGCTGCGCCCGATCGAGCTTTTCCGGCTCGCCTTCGAGCTTCACCCAACCCTCCCGCGTCGTCACCTTCACGCCGAGGGAGTTCTCCAGATTCTTCAGCAGCTTGAGATCGTTCGCGTAAAGCGATTGCAACGCGCGCGCGCTCTCAAATTCCAGCGTTCGCGTTTCAGGCATTCAGAAATTAACCGCAGAGATCGCAGAGGGCGCAGAGTCCAAATAAAATCTCTGCGAACTCTGCGTCCTCTGCGGTTAAACATCGGTCGTGCATCAACGGAAACCGTAAACCAGCGCCCAATGCGTGCGCTCCTCCGGCGACTCCTCCACCGTCACGATGATGAAGTAGCTGCCGGTCGCATTCGGGACGACATGCGCCGCGGCGAAGTGCCCTTTCTGCCAGCTGTCGGGTTGCTCGGCGAGTTTCCCTTCCGAGTCGTAGATGTGCACCGAGATTTTCGCGTGCTCCACCTCCGTCCCCATCCAGAACCAGTATTCGTTTCCTTTAAATAACTGCTGCCGCACCGCCTTCTTCTCCCCTGCCCCGAGATCGCCGCCCCAGTAATCTTCGCGCACCTGAAAACCTTCCTTCACGTACGGCTCAGCCGCTTGCAGCGCGAACGACTGCGCATCATCGACCGATGCCACCGCGCTGGCTGGCAACAGCAGAGTCGCCGCGGCCAAAGCAAAGAGAAGCTTCTTCATTGACGAGTCACGATCTCACCGTCCAGCCGCGTGGTGATCTCGTTGATCTTCTTCACCGAATCGGGCGAAATCGTTTTCCCCCCTTCAATCAGCGGGCGCACTTCGCCGAGCGCGCCTTTGATGCTCGCGACCACCGGCACCTTGTACTCCGGCATGCCGTTGAGCTTCTCATCGAAATAGGCGAGCAGATCCGGTTGATGCAAAAGCTCCGCGCCTTCGCTGCTGAAATGTTTCGCCACCACCGACGTGAGCACCTGCGTCCCGCGCAACCAGCCGCCCAGGCTGACTAATTGCGCCAGCTTTTGG
Source organism: Chthoniobacterales bacterium (assembly GCA_036809705.1). Taxonomy (GTDB): domain Bacteria; phylum Verrucomicrobiota; class Verrucomicrobiia; order Chthoniobacterales; family UBA10450; genus AV69. The sequence continues at coordinate 10,109 of DAIRIE010000026.1, read as the reverse complement.
TCCTGCACTTCGTTCATCGCCTGTTGCACGCTATTCTGGGTGCGATCGAGCTCGAGCCGCACGTTGTCCCATTTGCGCTTGTCAGCCGCTTCCGTGATCGCCTTCGCGTGCGGCGTAATGGAATTGCCAACGCCGATCCCTTTCGCCAGCGCCAGGACGCGCTGGCCGATGTCTTTCACCGCGGGCGCGTCCTCCGCCTGCACGGCGATAAACCCATCGGCAATCACTGTCCCGAGCAGCAGTGCAATCCGCGGCCGCTCAGTGAAATTCGCGCCTTTTTCCGTGCGCACGAATTCCTTCCAGTTCACCGGGCCCAGCTTGTTCAGCGCGCCGAAGACCTCGTTCGGCAGCGGCACGACGACGTCCTCCACCTTCTTCGACATTTGCCGCACGTCGATGTGCTGCGGCGCCTGCGCGGCGTGCGCGCTCAAAGCCACGCCCACCAGAGCAAACCCCGCCCATTTCTTCATTTTACAAAGTCCAATCATCGGCCTCTTCGACTGTTGATTTCGAGCGCGTATTCAGGATTTATGCAAACACTAATTAGAAGCGTTCTTCGCTCAAATCTTGCTTGACTCAACTTATTCGCGCCAACTCCTTGTCGCGGCGGCATTCTTATGAAACAGCAACGACTGCGCCAAATCCTTGACCGCGCCCGCCGCCAGCGCGTCCTCGTCATCGGCGATCTCATGCTGGACGAATTCGTCTGGGGAACAGTTGGCCGCATTTCCCCGGAAGCGCCGGTGCCGGTGGTGGAAGTCTCGGGCGAATCGTTTTATCCCGGCGGCGCCGCCAACGTCGCGCGCAACCTCCGCCAGTTTACTAATCATGTTTCCGTTTCGGGAATGCTCGGACGCGATCGCTGCGGCGAGCAGTTGCTCGATTTGCTCGCGAGCGAAAACATCGATACCGCCGCCTGCGCGATTTTGCCTGAGTTCGCCACCATCGTGAAAACGCGCATCATCGCCCGGCAGCAGCAGGTCGTGCGCGTCGATCGCGAAAAGATCGTGCCACCGAAACCGCGCGAGATTCAATCCGTCGTCGCCGCGGTGAAGAAAAAACTAGCGCGGATCGATGCCATTCTCTTCGAAGATTACGCCAAGGGATTTCTCGCGGAGGAGTTGGTGGCTCAGATCGTGCCGGCGGCGCGGGCCAAGAACAAGATTGTCGCCGTTGATCCCAATCCCAAACACGACATTTCCTGGCGCGGCGTTTCCGTGGTTAAGCCGAACCGGACCGAAGCTTTTCACGCTGCCGGAATTCTCGATGATTCCAACGACGGCGCGATCGAGGAAGTCGGGCGGCGGTTGCTTAAGAAATGGGAGACGGAACTTCTTCTCATCACCTTGGGCGACCAGGGCATGATGCTTTTCCAGCGCGATGAAGAGCCGCATCGTGTGCCGACGCGGGCGCGCCAGGTCTTCGATGTTTCAGGCGCGGGCGACACCGCCATCGCGCTCTTCACGCTTGCCTTGACCGCGGGCGCGACGCCGCTGGAAGCGACGGAAATCGCGAACCACGCCAGCGCCGTTGTCGTCGGCAAACTCGGCACCGCGACGGTGACACGCGCGGAGTTGCTCGAGAGTTTCGCCAATAATGACTGAGAAAACGCCCGCGGTTTTCTTCGATCGCGACGGCACCATCATGCAGGATGTGAATTACTGCAGCGATCCGAAGAGCGTTCACGTTTTTGCCGGCGTCTGTGATTCATTGCGAAAGCTGAAGGCCAGCGGTTTCAAACTGATCATGATCACGAACCAGAGCGGGATCGGCCGCGGCTATTTCACACGCGAGCAATACGACGCCGTGCATGCCGAGGTGGTGCGACAAGTTGGCGACGGTCTGATCGATGCGACTTATTTCTGCCCCGATCCGCCGGGGATCGAATCGAACTGCCGCAAGCCCGCGCCAGGAATGATTGTGCAAGGCGCCCTCGAACACGAGGTCGATCTCCGCCACTCCATTTTTGTCGGCGACAAAGAGATTGACGTGCATTGCGGTCACAACGCCGGCATCAAAACGATTCGCGTTCGCACCGGATTCGAGACGAACACCGCCGACAGCTCGGCTGATTGGGTGGCGGACGATTTCGTCGAAGCGACGGAGATTATCCTCGCGAACTTGGCCGCGCCTCATCATCCCGCGCGCAGCGGAGCGAAGTCGAGTGGTCCCGCCGCGTAACCTTTAAGCTTGCGCAACGGGATTCCTCGACTTCGGTCGGAATGACGTGGCTAAAGCGCTCCTCGTAATTCCCGCCCGGTGGCAATCGTCACGCTTTCCCGGCAAACCGCTCCACGTCATCGCGGGCAAACCGTTGCTACGCCACGTCTGGGAACGCTGCACGCGCGCGCGCAAAACCGATCGCGCGATCATCGCCACCGATGACATGCGCATCGCCGAAGCGGCGTTCGAATGGGGCGCGGAAGTTTCGCTCACTTCAGCGAAGCACCAAAGCGGCACCGATCGCGTCGCTGAAGTCGCCGCGCGTGCGAAAGGCTTTCCCATCATTATCAACGTGCAGGGCGACGAGCCCCTGATTGATCCGCGGCTCATCGACCGTCTCGTCCTAACTCTGGAACGCAGTTCTCTCATCGGAATGGTCACCGCCGCGCATCCATTCGAGACCGCCGGTGATGCCGATTCGCCGCACCAGGTAAAAGTTGTTCGAGACCTGACCGGCAACGCACTCTATTTCTCGCGCTCGCCCATTCCATTTCTGCGCGATCGGAAATCGCCCGCAAAAATCCTGCGACACCAGGGCATCTACGGCTTTCGGCGTGAAGTGCTCGTGCGATTGGTGAAATGGAAACCTTCGCCGCTGGAGCGTGCCGAATCCCTCGAGCAATTGCGCGCCTTGGAGAATGGGGTAACTGTTCATGTGCTCGTCACGAAACACGGTTCACCAGGCATTGACAGGCCGGCCGACGCAGCCGCGCTCGAAAAAATGCTCACCCGGCGCAAGGAAGGGAGCCGCCGCCGATGAAATACATTTTCGTCACCGGCGGCGTAATTAGCTCACTCGGCAAGGGTCTCGCCGCCGCTGCCCTCGGCACGCTTCTTGAACTACGCGGGCTGCGCGTCGTCTTCCAGAAGTTCGATCCGTATCTCAACGTCGATCCCGGAACGATGAATCCCTTTCAACACGGCGAAGTTTACGTGCTGAACGATGGCGCCGAGACCGATCTCGACCTCGGGCACTACGAGCGGTTCACGAACTGCGTTCTTTCCAAGCACAACAATCTCACCAGCGGTCAGGTTTACGAGTCGGTTCTCAACAACGAGCGGCGCGGCGATTATCTCGGCAAAACCGTGCAGGTCATCCCGCATGTCACCGACGTGATCAAGGCGCGCATCCGCGAGCTTTCGGATCAATCCAAATACGACGTCGTCATCACCGAAGTCGGCGGCACGACTGGCGACATCGAAGGACTGCCATTTCTCGAAGCGATCCGGCAATTCATTCTCGAAGTCGGCGCGGCGAACGTTGTCAACATTCACGTCACGCTCGTGCCATACATCAAAGCGGCGCGTGAGCTAAAAACGAAGCCGACGCAGCAAAGCATCGCGAAATTGCGCGAGATCGGGTTGCAGCCGCAGGTATTGATGTGCCGGACGGAGCGGCCACTCGATGCCGAAGTGCGGCAGAAGCTCTCCATGTTTTGCAACGTCGCGCCCGAAGCTGTCATCGAAGCGCGCGACGTCGAGCACACGATTTACGAAGCGCCCTTGATGTTCCACGATGAAGGACTCGATGCGCTCGTTTGCAAGCTGCTCGGTTTGCAAACGAACGCGCCCGATCTGACGAACTGGCGCCGATTTGTCGAGCGCGTTGTCTCGCCCAAGAAGCGGGTCAAGATCGCCGTTGTCGGCAAGTACATCGATTTGCAAGATGCTTACAAATCAATCTACGAGTCGTTAACTCACGCCGCCGCCAGCCAGGATTGCGGGATCGATCTGAAACTGGTCGATGCCGAAGCCTTGCGCGATGGCGTTGATGGCCATCTCAAAGACGTGGCCGGCATTCTCATTCCGGGCGGATTCGGTGAGCGCGGCGTCGAAGGGAAAATCAAAGCGGCGAAGTTCGCGCGCGAAAACAAGCTGCCCTACCTCGGCCTTTGTCTCGGCATGCAGGTGGCGACGATCGAGTTCGCGCGCAACGTCTGCGGCATCGAGCAGGCTAACAGCACTGAGTTCGACAAAGACGCGCCTGATCCAGTCATCTCCCTTCTCGAGGAGCAGCGAAGCGTGCAGAATAAAGGCGCAAGTATGCGGCTCGGCACCTGGCCGACGAAGATCGAGCCTGGGACATTGGCGCAGAAAGTTTACGGGAGCGACGAGGTGCTGGAACGCCACCGGCATCGCTATGAATTCAACATGGATTACCGCGATCGCATGCGGGAGAAAGGTTTCGAGATTTCAGGCACATCCCCCGACGGCTCGCTCGCGGAGCTGGTCGAGCTCCGCGATCATCCTTACTTCCTCGCCTGCCAGTACCATCCGGAATTCCAAAGCAGGCCGAATAAGCCGCATCCCCTCTTCCGCGGATTCATCCAGGCGGCGCTGGCGCACCAAGGCTAGCATTCCGGCAAGTCTCCGCCTCATACGCGCGACAGTCCAGGTGTAACCTCTTTTCGCCTTCTGCATTTGCCTTCTGCATTCGCCTCCGTCGTTTGTTGTTCACTCTCAGCTTTCAACTCTCACCTTTCCCCTTCCCCGCCGTTGACCGCGCTGCTCCCATCCGCTAGACCAGCCACGAATGAGTCACCTCCTTCGCCTTCCGGTCTGGATGGACGGTGCCCAAGCCGATGGGCTTTGCGGCATCATCGTCATCGGCGGCTTCATCCTCTTCGCCGTCGCCGGCTTACCCTTGTTCAAACGGCTCACCGGCGGCCGGCTGCGGTTGACGGAGGAAATGAACAACAACGATGTCTTCTTCGCCGAAGCAATCGCCGTCTTCTATAGCCTCACTGTCGGCCTCATCGCCGTTGGTGTTTACAGCAACTACAGCAGCGTCAGCGACATCGTTTCCGCCGACGCCGCCAACATCGCCAGTATGTATCGCTACGTCAGCGGCTATCCCGAACCCCTCCGCGGCGACTTACAGGGACAGATCCGCGGCTACACCGATTTTGTCATTCACCAAGCCTGGCCGGCGCAGATGCGGGGCGAAGCATCCGATGATGGGACGCGCCGGCCCAACAAACTGGCTGCCACCATCATTGCCTTCGAGCCAGCGACAATCGGGCAGCAACTGCTCCATGCCGAAACCTTGCATCAGCTCGACGCCATGACGGAGCTGCGACGCAAACGCCTGCACGCGCTCGGCGGCGGCCTGCCGCCGGTGATGTGGGCGATCGTGCTCGTCGCGCCATCCTAACTATCAGCGTCACCTCCCTGCTTCAGATCGATCGCCGGGTACAGGTCACCCTCACCGCCTTCTTCGCCATGTTCATCGGGCTGGTCGTCTTCGTCATCGCCAGCCTGGATCAACCACTGAGCGGCCCCTCGCGGTCAACTCCCAGCCTTATCAGCTCGTGCTCGATGGGCTGATCAATTTGAAATAACGGTCTCCGGGGAGCGCACGCGACCCGCGTGCCGCGTTCGGCGGCCCGCCGGACGCCTCATCAAATCTCCGCTAACACCTGTGCGGACTGATGATTAAGAGCCACTTGCTCCCTTCTCTTAATTCCTAATTCCTAATTCTTCCTTGCGAACCCTTCCGCCTTTCGCGATTCGAATTTCAGCTTCGCAGCATTTCCCTCAGTCGATGCGCCTTCACGTAAGCCTCGTCCGGCTTCGCCTTCACCATCACATCGACCGCGTTCGCCCTCGCTGCCGGCCACCGCGTAAGTCAGGCGATAGCGGTAAATTCCCTGGATCCGCGAACTGGCCGCGGCATACTTAAACGCGTGCCCCTGGAGATGCTCATCCAGACATAAGACCTCCAGCAGCCGGAAGTTTTCAGCCCGTGGCCGCGAAGCAAAAGCACGCCCAATCAACTCGTTAGTCCCTAGCATTGCCGTCCTCGCGCGTCTCCCCGATAACCGATAACCTTTACCAATAAACCCGCAGCATTCCGCTGCGCACTTTCAGCATTTCAGCGTTTCAGTGTTTCAGTTTTGGTCGGCTTTTCCCATAACCAATAACAATTAATCGACAAACCCGCAGCGTTACCCTCTTCGCGCCCGCGCTCGTAATTCGCGATTACCGGATATAAACCTTGACGCTTTGCCTACAAATATGGGAATTATAGAAATCACCAAACGAATAAACCTATGATCCGCATCTCGCATACTGTTTCCCTCCAGCGCACGGCCCTCGCCCTGCTCCTCGCCCTCGGCGTATCCCAGGCAAAAGCCACCTTGGTTGCTTTGGACCTCAACCCCTCCGGGCTTAATGCTCCGGTGGGATCGAGCAGCAATTCCTACACACAATCCGGCTATACCATCACCGCCACCGGCTACGATAATCCCACCACGACTCACGAGCTCTTCTTCAAAAACGGCGGCGTCGGCGAGACGGGTCTCGGCCTGGTGAACACCAACGATAACGAGCTCCAGGTCAACAACGGTGTGCCGGCAAATTACATTCAGCTTGACCTTCACACGCTCCTCAGCGCGGGCTTTACCAACGGAAAAATCGAAGTCGGCAGCGTGCAGCCCAACGAAAGTTTCAGTCTCTACGGTTCCTCCACCGCTGGGACGCTTGGCGCTTTCCTGGGCACCTTTGGTAGCTCGTCCAACGACCTTTTCGTCGACGTGCCGAAATTCGGCACTTATGACTACGTCTCAGTTGCGGCCGCTTCCGCCGATGTCCTCCCGGTTGCCTTTGAGGCTGTGTCCACTCCGGTTCCGGAAATGAATGCGCTCCTCCCCATCGTCGGCCTGCTTAGCGCAGTCGCAGTGGGCGAGGTTCTGCGCCGGCGGAAGTTGGCGCTCACCGCTCTGAATTAACAGGGCTGTTGGTACAAGGGATAGGCGACAGGAACGGGCGGCCGTCCTTTTAGAAGGGCGGCCGCTTTGCTTTCTCTCAAGTCTTCACAGCGCCATCGGCCTCGTTTTCTCCTTTAGCCTTTCTACTTTCTAATTTCCCTACCGCCCTCGCTTCGTTCTTCCTTTGTGGGGGCAAATCCGATAAGAGCGATGGCTTTGCTATGGCTTCCCCCGAAGAGTTAGCCCGCCAGAAAATTGATGTTTTGCTTACGCAATTCGGCTGGGTCGTTTAGCCTAAGTCGCAAACGAATCTTTCTGCCGGTTACGGCGTAGCAGTTGGCGACCTAACCTTCAAGACCGGCGAGCCGGACTACACCCCTCTTCGTCGATGGCAAAGCTATCGGCACAATCGGAGCTAAGCCTGAAGGCGCAACCCTCGCGGGCGTCGAGGAGCAATCCTCGAAGTATGTCTCAGGCATTCCGTTCGGATTGCCTGCTTGGAAGTCGCCGCTTCCATTCTCCTACGAGAGCACGGGTAGTGAGACCTTCTTCACCAACCGCCTCGACCCGCATCCGCGCTCGCGTCGAGTCTTCGCGTTCCACCGTCCCGAAAAGCTCGCGGCGTGGCTCGAACAACCGGACACACTCCGTCGTCGCCTAGCCGAAATGCCATCGCGCATTGTCCTCTTCGAAGGGGGCGCCGGGTGAACGCCTGCGCGAAGCGCATTTAAAAGATGAGGGGACAAACTTGCGTAGCCTGGGGAGCAATGCCTGCGCGATAGCGCATTTCCTCCGGCCCGCGCTGCTCAAGCAAGCTGACCTGCACACGCTGGACAACCTACAAATAAGTTGGAACTAATGGCGTCGGCCTGATATGCACCGGTTCTAATATGAACAGAAACATCTTTTACATCATCGGAGTCATTGTCGTTATCGTCATCGTCCTCAAGGTGCTCGGCGTGTTTTAGATCGCAAACTCGCGCAGAGAATGCCTGTGCGACAGCGCATTTCAGAAACAAGGGCGGCAAATTAGCATAGCCTGGGGAGGCAAAAACCGTGGACGAGCAAGCTCTGGATCTACGACCTGCGCACCAACCAGCACTTCACCCTGAAAGAGAACACCCTCAAGCGCAGCGACCTCGACGACTTCGTCGCCTGCTACAACCCGAAGAACCGCCACGAACGCAAAGAGAGCGAGCGCTTCAAGGGCTTCACCTACGAAGAGCTAATCAAGCGCGACCCGTAACGCAGCTGCAGGCGGGGCCAGGCTTTCCATGTGAACCTCGACATCTTCTGGTTGAAAGATGAGTCACTCGAAGACAGCGCCAACCTGCCAGACCCCGGAGTTATAGCTCTTGAGATCACCGAAGACCTAGAAGCCGCCCTAGCCCAGTTCGCAGCCGTAACGGATGCGAAGCACCGGCCGGGCTTGGAAAGCCCGGCCGCTCAAGGAGCGTTACGGCAAATCGCCGCTGATCTGAAGCGATGATCTACTTTCGAGTGTAGATGCCATACGTGAATCACGTATAGGCCAACACGCACCCGGAACATCGACAATTATCACCTTCGGAAAACTAAAATCCCGCAACCGAAATAACGAGATTCCAGGACTTGATTTGCAGTATTGTGCCGCGTGCCATGAGCGCCGAATCCACATCCGATCTCCCAGCCGAGATTGGCCACGTGCTCTGTGTCGACATCGTGGGTTACTCGAAGTTGCTCATCGATGAGCAGAGTGAGCTTCTCCGTCATTTGAAGGAGATGGTGCGCGGATCAGAGCAAGTCCGCCGGGCCGATGCGGAAGGGAAACTAATCCGGCTTCCCACGGGCGATGGGATGGCGCTGGTCTTTCGCAACAACCCTGAATCGCCGGCGCGGTGTGCACTCGAACTTAGTCGCGCGGATAAAGAGCATCCCGAACTGCGGCTACGAATGGGGATTCATAGCGGGCCAATCAATGAAGTGACCGACGTCAACGAACGCGCCAATGTCACGGGCGCGGGAATCAACATGGCGCAGCGGGTGATGGATTGCGGCGACGCCGGGCATATTCTCTTATCGAAGCGGGCGGCTGAGGATCTAGCGCAATACCGGCATTGGCAGGCGCTCCTCCACGACCTCGGCGAATGCGAGGTCAAACACGGCGTCCGCCTTGCGCTCGTCAATCTTTACACCGAGACCGACGGTAACCCTGAATTACCGGATAAGCTCAAGCGCACTCATGAGCAGCATGCGGCTCATGATCACAACGTTTCCTCTCGACGTCGGAGGCTGCGCGCCGCCGCTTTCTACGCTGCCGCCAGCGTGCTGGCTGTTGTGGCCTTTCTCGCCTATCAGTTCGTCTCCCACCGCGATCTCAGAGATACGGCGTTGGAAAAAGCGATCGCGGTGCTCCCGCTGGTCAACGACACCGGCGACCCGAACAACGAATATTTTTCCGATGGACTCTCCGAGGAATTGATCAGCGCGCTTGCCCAGATCAAGGCGCTCAAGGTCATCGGGCGGACCTCGTCGTTTCACTTCAAGAACACGAACGAGGAGAGTAAGGTCATCGGCGCCGCGCTCGGCGTCGGCTATCTCCTCGAAGGCAGCGTGCGTAAGTCCGCCGGGCGCGCGCGCATCGCCGTCAACCTCGTTCGCGCCGCGGATGGTGTGAGCGCCTGGTCGCAGATATTCGACCGGGCCCTGCCGGATATCTTCGCTGTCCAGGCGGAGATCGCGCAGTCGGTCGCCGGGGCGCTCAAGGTCGCGCTGCTGGGCGATGCCGAGAAAAATCCGGACGCGCCCTCAAACCAGAACGTCGATGCATACACCGCCTACCTGCAAGGTCGCTACTACGAAAGCCGCTACACGGCGGACGATTTGCGCAAGGCGATCGGGTTCTACGATACGGCCATCCACAGCGACCCGCACTATGCCCTGGCTTACTCGGCTTTGTCGAAAAGCTGGTGGGCTCTGGGCGACATAACAGGCAAGGATGTTGCCGAGACCAATCGCAAGGCGTGAGCTGCCGCAGAGCGCGCGGTGAGCGAGGACCCAAATCTGGGGGAGGGCCATTCCGCTCTCGGTCAAATACTCGTAAGCGTCGATCGAAATGCAAAAGGAGCTGAGGCTGAATACCGGCGAGCCGCGGCACTCGCTCCGGCCTCGGCGGATCCGAAGATCGGCCTTTCGACG